>CAZEJJ010000166.1:0-16089 GCA_964512185.1 uncultured Enterobacterales bacterium
TCGCCATCCGCGAAGGTGGCCGCACCGTGGGCGCCGGCGTCGTCTCCGAGATCGTGGAGTAGGGGAGTACCCATGGCCAAGACCAACAAGATTCGCATCAGGCTGCGCGCCTACGACCACAAGCTGCTCGACCGCAGCGCGCGGGAGATCGTCGAGACCGCCCGCCGCACCGGGGTCGAGATCCGCGGGCCCTTCCCGCTGCCCACCACCATCAGCCGGTGGACCGTGCTGCGGGGCCCCCACGTGGACAAGAAGTCGCGCGAGCAGTTCGAGCGCCGCACCCATCACCGCCTCCTCGACATCATCGAGCCCAACCAGCAGACGGTGGACTCGCTGATGAAGCTGGACCTGTCCGCCGGCGTGCACGTCGAGATCAAGCTCTCGTAGGCACGTCGCAAGGAGTCGCACCATGCCGGTCGTAAAGGTCTACAACCAGAAGAAGGAAGAGCTGTCCACCGTGGAGCTCGACGACGCCATCTTCGGCGCCGAGGTCAAGGAGCACCTCTTCCACCTGATGGTCCGCTACCAGCTCAACAAGCGTAGAGCTGGCACCCACTCCGCCAAGAGCCGCAGCCAGGTGTCTGGCGGCGGCAGGAAGCCGTTCCGCCAGAAGGGTACGGGTCGGGCCCGCCAGGGCACCACCCGCGCCGTGCACTGGCGCGGCGGCGGTGTCGTACACGGCCCCACCCCCCGCAGCCACGCCATCAAGGTCCCCAAGAAGGTGCGCCGCGCGGCCCTGTGCTCAGCCCTGTCCCGCAGGGTCGAAGACGAGGCCTTCTGGGTGCTCGACAAGATCGAGCTGCCAGAGATCAAGACGCGCCTCATGAAGCAGGTCCTGGATGCCTTCGGCTGGGACAAGGCGGTGCTCGTGGTCCCGGAGATGGATGAAGTCGTGCGCAAGTCCGCACAGAACATCCCCGGCGTCACGGTCCTGCCCGTCGATGGGCTGAATGTCTACGACATCCTCCGTCACCGCCACCTGGTGGTCACTCAGGATGCCCTGGGTCGCCTCACCGAGAGGCTGGGGAGCTAGCGATGGCAGAACTTCGCGATATCGTTGTCCGTCCGATCCTCACCGAGAAGACTTCTCAGGCGCAGGAATTCGAGAGCACCTACGCATTCGAGGTGGGCCTGGCAGCCAGCAAGCTGCAGATCAAGCGCGCCATCGAGAGCCTGTTCGACGTGGAAGTGGAGCGTGTCCGCACGGTCCGCGTGCGCGGCAAGGTCAAGCGCTTCGGCCGTCACTTCGGCAAGCGCTCCAACTGGAAGAAGGCCTATGTCAAGCTCGCGGAAGGCGACAGCATCGACTTCCGCGACGTGAGCTGAGGGAGAGGTCGCCATGGCCGTGAAAAAGTACAAGCCCAATACGCCCGGTCGGCGCTTCATGAGCGTCACGGACTTCTCCGACATCACCACCAACCAGCCGGAGAAGTCGCTGCTCGCACCCCTCAAGAGGAAGGGCGGGCGCAACAACAACGGCCGGATCACCGCGCGTCATCGTGGTGGTGGCCACGCGCGCCGCTACCGGATCATCGACTTCAAGCGCAACAAGGCTGGCGTACCCGGCAAGGTCGCCACCATCGAGTACGATCCCAATCGCTCGGCCTTCATCGCGCTGGTCCATTTCGCCGACGGCGAGAAGCGCTACATCCTCTGGCCCCTGGGCCTGAGGGCGGGTGACACCGTCATCACCAGCGACAAGGCCGACATCCAGCCCGGCAACAGCATGCACCTGCACGCTGTGCCCCTGGGCACCTGGGTGCACAACATCGAGCTGCAGATCGGCCGCGGTGGCCAGATGTGTCGCGCTGCTGGCACCTACGCCCAGGTCATGGCCAAGGAAGGCAACCACGTGCTGCTGCGGCTGCCCTCCGGCGAGCTGCGAAAGGTGCATCGCGAGTGCAGCGCCACCATCGGCCAGGTGGGCAACACCACCCACGAGAACGTCAAGATCGGCAAGGCCGGCCGCAGCCGCTGGCGCGGCCGTCGCCCTGCCGTCCGTGGCACCGCCATGAACCCCGTCGATCATCCCCACGGCGGCGGCGAGGGCCGCTCCAAGGGCGGTCGTCATCCCGTCACGCCATGGGGCAAGCCCACCAAGGGCTACAAGACCCGCAACAAGCGTAAACCCTCAAGCCGCTTCATCGTGAAGCGTCGCACGCGCTAGGCACTCAGGAGGCACACCATGGGTCGTTCCCTCAAGAAGGGTCCTTTCGTCGACCAGCACCTGATCGCCAAGGTGATGGCCGCCCGCTCGGGCACTGGAAGCCGGGTCATCAAGACCTGGTCCAGGCGCTCGATCATCCTCCCCGACTTCATCGGCATGACCTTCGCCGTGCACAACGGCAAGAAGTTCGTTCCGGTGTACGTCACGGAGAACATGGTCGGTCACAAGCTCGGCGAATTCGCCGCCACCCGCACCTTCTACGGCCACGCGGCCGACAGGAAGGGTCGCCGCTAGGCGCCAGGAGGACCGGAAGCATGCAGTCCAAGGCCATCCTTCGCAATGTCCGGGTCTCGCCCCAGAAGGCCCGCCTCGTGGCCGACATGGTGCGGGGCATGGACGTGGACCAGGCGCTGGAGGTGCTCACCTTCACGCGCAAGAAGTCCGCACCCATGATCAAGAAGCTGCTCGAGTCCGCCGTCAAGAACGCGGAGTACCTCGGAGAGCGCTCCGGCGATCGTGTGGACATCGACGCCCTCTTCATCAAGACCATCACCGTGGACGGTGGCCGCGTGCTCAAGCGCTGGCGCCCCCGCGCGATGGGTCGCGCCACGCGCATCATCAAGCGCACCAGCCACATCGTCGTCGAGCTCGACGCCCGCTAGCAGGAGCAGGAACATGGGTCAGAAAGTACACCCCATCGGGTTCCGTATCGGTGTCACGCGCACCTGGGACAGCAAGTGGTACGCCGGGCGCAACTACCAGCGCTTCCTCCACGAGGACCTGCGCATCCGCCGCTACCTCAAGGAGAAGCTCTTCCACGCTGGCATCAGCCGGATCACCGTGGAGCGCGCGGCCAACAAGGCCAAGGTCTATGTGCACGCCGCCAAGCCGGGCATCATCATCGGCAAGCGCGCTTCAGGGCTCGACGCCATCCGGAACGAGCTGCAGAAGATGACCAGCACGGAGATCTACCTGAACATCATCGAGGTGCGCAAGGTGGAGACCGAAGCGCAGCTGGTGGCCGAGAACATCGCCGCCCAGCTGGTCAAGCGGGTCAGCTTCCGTCGCGCCATGAAGAAGGCCATCACCCAGGCCCAGCGCGCTGGCGCCCAGGGAATCAAGGTCATGTGCGGTGGCCGTCTCGGTGGCTCGGAGATGTCCCGCTCCGAGTGGTACCGCGAGGGTCGCGTCCCCCTTCACACGCTCCGGGCCAACATCGACTACGGCTTCGCCGAGGCCAAGACCACCTACGGCGTCATCGGCGTCAAGGTGTGGGTCTTCAAGGGAGAGATCCTGCCCGGCGACGACTCGGCCCAGGCCTAGTCCTTACGGAGGCATCATGCTCAGCCCCAAGCGAACCAAGTACCGCAAGTCCCAGAAGGGCCGCATGGCCGGCCTCGCCAGGCGAGGATCCGACGTCAGCTTCGGCACCTATGCCTTGCAGAGCACCAGCTGCGGACGCATCAGCTCGCGCCAGATCGAGGCCGCTCGTGTGGCCCTCACCCGCCACGTCAAGCGCGGTGGGCAGATCTGGATCCGCGTCTTCCCCGACAAGCCGGTGTCCAAGAAGCCCGCCGAGACTCGCATGGGCAAGGGCAAGGGCAACCCCGACCACTGGGTCGCCGTCGTGCGCCCTGGCCGGGTGCTCTACGAGATCGCCGGTGTTCCAGAAGAGATCGCCCGTGAGGCCTTCCGGCTGGCCGGGCACAAGCTGCCCGTGCAGACCCGCTTCCTGAAGCGCGATGAGGTGCTGGGATGAACGCCACCGAGATCCGCAAGTTCGACGATCAGCAGCTGGTCCACGAGGAGCTGCGCCTCGAGCGCGAGTTCATCCACCACCGCTTCGCCCACCGCACCGGTCAGCTCGACGACACGTCCCGGCTGCCCAAGCTGCGCAAGGACATCGCCCGGCTGCGCACCGTGCAGCGCGAGCGCGAGCTGGCCCAGGGGCTGGTTGTCAACAGCCTCCGCGAGCGCTACCGCGCCAGCTTCGATCCCGACGGCTCCGCCGCCGATCCCGACGCCGCCGAGGGGCAGGCCAAGGGCTTCCTCAAGGGGATCGTTGACAAGGTCACCGGCAAGGAATAAACAGCGCCGCTGCTTGGAACCGCCAGGTCTCCGAGCACCGACCCGCCGAGCGGGTCCTTCTCATCACCGGCTCCCAGCGCGATGCTCGCATCGCCACACAGGCCTCCTCGTAGAGGCGGGAGTACCGGGACATCGCCGGCTGGTACCGGCGGTGCACGGCCTGCAGGCCAACCTGCCTGAGTCCCGCACGCGGGAGACCAGGCGGACCTCTACTACCGGAACCGCACAGCCAGCCCTCGGGGCTGGAACTCGAACTTCAAAGCGAGTGGAACATGACTACGGAGAACGCTGTCAGCGGACGCCGCCTGCTCACCGGGCGCGTCGTCTCAGACAAGATGGACAAGACCATCGTCGTCGAGGTCACCCGCCGCGTGAAGCATCCCAGGTACGGCAAGTACATCAAGCGCACCAACCGCTACAAGGCGCACGACGAGGAGAACGCCTGCCAGGTGAACGACACCGTCGTGATCCAGGAGAGCCGTCCCGTCTCGCGTGAGAAGCGCTGGCTGGTCGTCGAGCGACGCACCGCTTGAGCTGCGCAGGGGCTCGTCGAAGGCGAGCCTGCCACCCCCAAAGTCATCGCGTCCGCCATTGGAGTGAACCATGATCCAGATGCAGACCGTCATGGACGTCGCCGACAACTCCGGCGCCCAGAAGCTCATGTGCATCAAGGTGCTGGGAGGCAGCAAGCGGAAGTACGCCTCCATCGGGGACATCGTCGTCGTCACCGTCAAGGAGGCCGCGCCCCACGGCAAGGTCAAGAAGGGTGACGTGCACCGCGCGGTCATCGTGCGTACCGCCAAAGAGATCCGTCGTCGCGATGGCAGCTACATCCGCTTCGACACGAACTCCGCCGTGCTCATCGATGGCAACGGCGAGCCCATGGGCACCCGCATCTTCGGGCCCGTCGCCCGCGAGCTGCGCGCCCGGCGCTACATGAAGATCATCTCCCTCGCTCCCGAGGTCCTCTGAGAGCCGCCGGCTCTCACGGTCCCACCGATGCATCCATCGGAGGAGAACATGGCACAAGCCAGTCGCAAGTACAAGATTCGCAGGGACGACCAGGTCATCCTCGTCGGAGGCAAGGACCGGGGGCGCACTGGTCGCGTCATCCGCGTCGTGCGCGACAAGGGTCGCGTGCTGGTGGAGGGCCTGAACATGGTCCGTCGCCACGTCAAGGGCACCGCTGAACAGCCCGGCCGCATGGAAGAGCGCGAGGCTCCCCTCGACATCTCCAATGTCGCGCTGTGGAACGCAGAAGAAGAGCGCAGGGTCAAGATCGGCTGGAGGTTCCTGGAAGACGGGACCAAGGTCCGCTTCGATCGGAAGTCCGGCGAGCTCATCGACAACCCCTAGCATCACGTCGCATGGAGAGCCCGATGATTCCCCGGCTCAAAGAACGCTACAAGAACGATGTGATCCCCGCCCTGCGCGAGGAGCACGCCTACGGCAATGTCATGCAGGTGCCAAGGCTTGAGAAGATCGTGTTGAACGTCTCGCTCAAGGAGGGCATCTCCAACGTCAAGGTGTTGGAGGCCGCCGGCCGCGAGATCGCACAGATCACCGGGCAGAAGCCGGTGCTGCGGCGTGCACGGCGTTCCATCGCGAACTTCAAGCTGCGCGAAGGCATGCCTATCGGCACCAAGGTGACCCTGCGAGGCGAGAACATGTGGTTCTTCCTCGACCGGCTCATCGCCATCGCCATCCCGCGCATCCGCGACTTCCGGGGCCTCAACCCCCGGGCGTTCGACGGCCGCGGCAACTACTCGCTCGGTCTCACCGAGCAGATCATCTTTCCCGAGATCGACTACGACAAGGTAGAGCGTATCACGGGCATGAACATCACCATCGTGACCACCGCTCAGAGCGATGCCGAGGGGCGCTCCCTGCTCAAGAAGCTGGGCATGCCCTTCCGGGACTAAGGAGACCACCGTGGCAAAGAAGTCCATCCGCGCGAGGGCCAAGCGGAAGAACAAGTTCGCGGTCCGTGCCTACAACCGCTGCCCGCTCTGTGGGCGGCCGCGCGCCTACCTCCGCAAGTTCGACATGTGTCGTATCTGCTTTCGGAAGCTCTCCCTCGAGGGGCAGATTCCGGGCGTCACCAAGGCCAGCTGGTAGCAAGGGGAGCACGATATGTCGATGACCGACCCCATCTCCGATCTGCTCACCCGTATCCGCAACGGCGGGCAGGCAGGCCATGAGCGCGTGATGGTTCCCCACTCGCGTCTCAAAGAGTCGATTCTCACGCTGCTGGAAGCCGAAGGCTTCATCCAGGGCTTCGAGGTCATGCGCCGCGGCGTCGAGACCTGGGTCCATGTCCAGCTGCGCTACGACAGGGACAACAAGGCGATCATCCGCGGTCTGCTGCGCGTCAGCAAGCCCAGCCGGCGCATCTACGTGCGTCGCGACGCCGTCCCCTACGTTCGCAATGGCCTCGGACTGGCCATCCTCACCACCCCAAAGGGTGTGATCTCCGACCGCGATGCCCGCAACCGTGGCATCGGCGGCGAGGTCATCTGCTACGTCTGGTAGCACTGGAAACCAAGGGAGGAAGGTATGTCTCGTATCGGTAAGCTTCCAGTTGAGCTCCCCAACGGCGTCACGGTCTCCATGGCCGGCCAGCTGATCTCCGTCAAGGGCCCCAAGGGCCAGCTGGAGCAGCGGGTGCCGCTGGGCATCAGCATCTCCCAGGAAGGCAACAGCCTGACCATCGCGCGCGGCAGCGCCAGCAAGCAGGGCGGAGCAGACCACGGTCTGGCCCGCGCCCTCACGGCCAACATGGTCAAGGGTGTCTCCGTGGGCTTCGAGAAGCGCCTGGAGATCCATGGCATCGGCTACAAGGCCGAGGTCAAGGGCAGCACGCTGCACCTGGGGCTGGGCTACAGCCACCCCATCGCCTTCGCCATCCCCCAGGGCGTCACCATCACGGTGGAAGGCAGCTCGCCCCAGAAGCTGTCCGTCAAGGGCATCGACAAGCAGCAGGTCGGCCAGGCCGCCGCCACCATCCGCGGCTTCCGTCCTCCCGACTCCTACAAGGGCAAGGGCGTCCGCTACGCGGGCGAATATGTCCGCATCAAGGCTGGCAAGTCGGCCGCATAGCCGACGGCAGGAGCGAAGCATGGGCAAGACCAACCCCAAGGCACTGTCGAGGACACGGCGCAAGAGGAGCATCCGCAAGAAGCTCCACGGCACCTCGACCCGTCCGCGCCTCTCCGTCTTCCGCAGCGCGAAGCACATCTACGCGCAGCTCGTCGACGACGACTCCGCCCACACGCTGGTGGCGGCGAGCTCCCTGGAGCAGGGGCTCAGCGACGACTTCAGCCACGGCGGCAACGTCAAGGCCGCCAAGGCCATCGGCAAGCTGCTGGGCACCCGCGCCCGGGAAGCCGGCATCGAGAGCGTGGTCTTCGACCGCAACGGCTTCCTCTACCACGGCCGCGTCAAGGCGCTGGCCGACGCTGCCCGCCAAGCCGGGCTCAAGTTCTAGCCAGAGCCTCCTGGAGAGTTCCCATGCAGAGACGACGCAAGCATAACCGCGACGAGGAAGATTCCGGCCTCATCGAGAAGGTGATCTACGTCAACCGCGTGGCCAAGGTGGTCAAGGGCGGTCGTAGGTTCAGCTTCAGCTCCATCGTGGTGGTGGGCGACGGCGAGGGCCAGGTTGGCATCGGCCACGGTAAGGCCAACGAAGTGCCCGAGGCCATCCGCAAGGCCACCGAGCGCGCTCGCAAGGAGATGATCAGCGTGCCCCTGGTGCGCAAGACCATCCCCCACTACGTGGAGGGTCGCTTCAGCGCTGGGCGAGTCGTCCTGCGCCCCGCCAGCACCGGTACCGGCGTCATCGCCGGCGCCGCAGTGCGCGCGATCATGGACTGTGCGGGCATCTCCGACGTGCTCACCAAGAGCATCGGGACCAGCAACCCCCACAACCTCTGCAAGGCTGTGATGAAGGCCCTGCGCGACCTGGAATCCCCCAAACAGTACGCCATCCGTACCGGCCAGCCCGTCGAGCGCGTCCTCGAGAACTACGAGTTCCGCGACTGGGTCGAGCCGACCACGGCACGGGCCTGAAGGGAGAACAGACCATGACCAGGCTCAAGGTCACCCTCAAGCGCAGCCCCATCGGCAGCAAGCCCGTGCACCGGGCCAACCTGCAAGGGTTGGGGCTGCGGCGCCTCCACCAGGAGCGCGTGTTGGAGAACACACCCGCCGTGCGCGGCATGATCAAGAAGGTCATCCACATGGTCACGGTCGAGGAGGTGGACAATGGCTGACGAGCTCTCCCGTCTGCAGCCCGTTCCCGGGTCCATCCGCGACCGCAAGCGCATCGGCCGAGGCGAAGGCTCAGGCTGGGGCAAGACCGCGGGCAAGGGGCAGAAGGGCCAGAACGCCCGCTCCGGCGGCGGCGTGCGTCCCGGCTTCGAAGGCGGCCAGATGCCTCTCGCGCGGCGTCTGCCCAAGCGTGGCTTCTTCAACATCAACGCCAAGGACTTCACCGTCATCAATGTCGGGCAGCTCGAGGGCCGCTTCGAGGCTGGAGCTGCCATCGACGCAGCGATGCTCAAGGAGCTGGGTCTCATCGCGCGCATCGGCAAGCATGGCTTGAGGGTGCTCGGCGGTGGCGAGATCAGCGTCGCGCTCACGGTGAAGGCTGCTCATTTCTCCCGCTCCGCGCGCGAGAAGATCGAGGGTGCTGGCGGAACCGCCGAGGTGGCCTAGTCGCCAGCATCCCGCCGCTCCGGCGTACCGGAGCACCCTCCATAGCGGAGGCCAGCCGTGACGCAGTTGATCGCCAACATCATGAGGATTCCGGATCTGCGGAACCGGATCCTGTTCACGCTGGCTATGCTGTCCGTGTGGCGGCTCGGAATCTTCATCCCGGCGCCTGGGGTCGACCGCATCGCGCTGGGCGAGTTCTTCGCCACCAACAAGAGCACGCTCTTCGGCATGTACGACATGTTCACCGGAGGCGCGCTGGAGCAGTTCAGCGTCTTCGTGCTGGGCATCATGCCCTACATCTCCGCCAGCATCATCATGCAGCTGGCCGTGGTGGTGGTGCCGCAGCTGGAGCGCATCAACAGGGAAGGCCAGACGGGTCGCACCAAGGTCGTCCAGTACACGCGCTACCTCACCATCGCCATCGCTGTGGTGCAGAGCTTCGCGATCTCACTCACCCTCGAACAGATGAAGACCTCGGGAGGGGTCGACATCGTCATCAACGCGGGCTGGAACTTCCGGCTCATGACCGCCTTGACCATGACCGCGGGCTCCTGCTTCGTCATGTGGCTGGGTGAGCAGATCACCGAGCGGGGCATCGGCAACGGCAGCTCGCTGATCATCACCGGCGGCATCCTGGCGCTCATGCCCTCGGCCATCCTCAACACCTTCCAGAAGGTCAAGATCGGCGACATCAACCTGCTGGGCCTGGTGATGCTGCTGGGCTTCATGTTCGCTGTGGTCGCCTACATCACCTTCATGGAGCGCGCTCAACGCCGCGTACCCATCCAGTACGCCAAGCGGGTGGTGGGCCGCAAGGTCTACGGTGGGCAGTCCACCCACCTGCCCATCAAGATCAACATCTCCGGCGTCATCCCGCCCATCTTCGCCAGCGCGGTCATGATGTTCCCGTCCACCATCGGGAGCTTCTACCCGCATCCCATCGTGCAGTCCCTGGCCGCGGCCTTTGCGCCGGGTCGATGGATCTACATGCTGGCCTACGTGGCGATGATCATCTTCTTCGCCTTCTTCTATACGGCGGTCACCTTCAACCCGCTGGACGTAGCGGACAACCTGCGCAAGCACGGGGGCTACGTGCCCGGGATCCGTCCCGGCAAGCAGACCTCCGACTACATCGACTACCTCGTCACCCGCCTCACCACCGCCGGTGGCATCTACCTGGCCCTCGTCTGTGTCCTACCCACCTTGATGATCACCCAGTACGGCGTGCCCTTCTACTTCGGCGGCACCAGCCTGATCATCGCGGTGGGCGTCACCCTCGACCTGGTCTCCCAGATCGAGGCCCACCTGCTCACCCACCACTACGACGGCGTGATCGGCACCAAGTCGCAGCGGGTCAAGCGCCGTCGCCGAGGCTACGAGACCGAGGGCGCCTGACCAGGGCGGCACACGCGCTCCGCGGTCCCTGGATGGTTCGCATGTTCGTCGTCATCTTCGGCCCTCCTGGTGCTGGCAAGGGCACCCAGGCTACGCGTATCGTGGAGTCCTTCGAGATCCCGCAGGTGTCCACCGGCGACATCTTCCGTCGTCATCTGCGCGAGGGCACCGAGCTGGGTCAGCAGGCCCGAGGCTTCATGGACGCCGGCAAGCTGGTACCCGACGAGCTGGTCTCCCACATCGTCAACAGCCGCCTGGCCGAGCCGGACTGTGTCGAAGGCGCCCTGCTGGACGGCTTCCCGCGCAGCCTGCCCCAGGCGCAGTTCCTCGACGCCTTCCTGGCCGGGCGCTCGCAGCGGGTGGACCTGGTGGTGCACCTGGTGGTGCCCGATGCCGCCATCGTGGAGCGCATGGGCGGGCGTCGCTCCTGCCTGCACTGTGGCGCCACCTACCATGTGGTGGTCAACCCGCCCGTCCGCGTGGGCGTCTGCGACCGCTGCGGCGAGGAGCTGGTGCAGCGGGCCGACGACCGCGCCGAGACCGTGCTGACCCGGCTGGCCACCTACCACGAGCAGACCCGCCCCATCGTGGACCACTACCGCCAGCAGGACGTGGTGGCGGATGTGAACGGCGTGGGCTCCATCGACACCATCGCCTCCCACGTGTTGGCGGCGGTGGCCGAGGCGAGCCGTCCATGATGCGCCTGAAGGCGCCGTGGGAGATCGCCATGATGCGCACCTCCGGGCGAAAGCTCGCCGAGGTGGTGGAGATCCTCAAGGAGGCCATCCAGCCCGGTATGACCAGCAAAGAGCTGGACGAGCTGGGAGAGGCCGCCATCAGGGAGCGTGGAGGAACCCCCTCGTTCCTGGGTTATCGTGGTGGTGGCAGCCGCCCTTTCCCGGCCAGCCTGTGCATCTCCTGCAACCAGGAGATCGTGCACGGCATCCCTGGAGCCAGGGTGTTCGCCGAGGGCGACGTGGTGTCCATCGACATGGGCCTGTACTACGGCGGCTACCACGCCGACCGCGCCTTCACCGTGGCCCTGGGCGTTGTCTCGCCCCAGCACAGCGCGTTGCTTGACGCCACCCGGCGGAGCCTGTATATGGCCATCGCTCAGGCGGTCCCTGGGAACCGCACGGGCGACGTCGGAGCCGCGGTCGAGAGCCTCGTCAAGCCTCTCGGGTACAGCGTCATCCGGGACTATGTCGGCCACGGCATCGGCAAGAACCTCCACGAGGAACCTGCCGTACCCAACTACGGCAAGCCCCGCACCGGCATCCTTCTCAAGACCGGCCTCTGCATCGCCATCGAGCCCATGGTGTCCATGGGCGGTCACAAGACCAGGGTGGAGCGGAACGGCTGGACCGTCGTCACCCGTGACGGCTCCACCACAGCCCACTTCGAACACACCATCGCTATCACCGACAAGGGCCCGGAGATCATGACCACGTTGGATTCCTGATTCCCCGCCCAATTCCGATGAACCGGCCACGGCCGGCGAGGAGAAGAGAAATGAAAGTCAAGGCTTCTGTGAAGAAGATCTGCGAGAAGTGCCGCATCGTCAAGCGGCGCGGCGTCGTCCGCGTGATCTGCAGCAACCCCAAGCACAAGCAGCGCCAAGGCTAGGAGGCAAGCATGGCTCGCATCGAAGGTGTCGATCTGCCCAGGCAGAAGCGCATCGATATCGCACTCACCTATATCTTCGGCCTCGGCCGCACCTCCGCTCGCAAGATCCTCGACGAGGCCCAGGTGGAGTACGGGATCCGCGTGCAGGAGCTGAGCGACGTTGAGGTGGCTCGCGTCCGCGACGTCATCCAGCGGAAGTACAAGGTCGAAGGCGAGCGCCGCAAGGAAGTCGCCATGAACATCAAGCGGTTGATCGACATCAACTGCTACCGGGGGATGCGCCACAAGCGCGGCATGCCCTCCCGCGGCCAGCGCACCCACACCAACGCCCGCACCCGCAAGGGCCCGCGTCGCATCCCCGCTCGCAAGCGCTAGGAGATCATCATGGCTCGCCCCAAGAAGAGCGCTCGCCGCGTCAAGAAGAACATCCCCCACGGCGTGGTCCACATCCAGGCCACCTTCAACAACACCATCATCACCATCACCGACGCCAGCGGGAACACCGTGGCCTGGTCGAGCGCTGGTGTGAAGGGCTTCAAGGGTTCCCGCAAGTCCACTCCCTTCGCCGCGCAGATGGTGGCAGAAGATGCCGTCAAGAAGGCCATGGAGCATGGCATGCGGACCGCCGCCGTGCTGGTCAAGGGTCCGGGTGCTGGCCGTGAGTCCGCCCTGCGGGCCGTGGCCAACGCCGGCCTCAAGGTCACGCGCATCCAGGACGTCACCCCCATTCCTCACAACGGCTGCCGGCCACCCAAGCGGCGCCGCGTCTAGACACCTCCCCTGGGCGGCCTCCAGGCCGCGGAGCTGGCTCCTCCGGCACCTGGCCTACCAGGTGCTCCCATCCCATCTCATCCGGGTGCAGAACCTCGCTGGCCACGGGGCCGCAGCCCGGCGGAGAGAATCATGGACGAAGCTATCTACGCCAATTGGCGCCACCTCATCAGGCCCCGGCGCATCGAGCGCCACCCAAGCTCTACCGAGAACTACGGCCGCTTCGAGGCCCGTCCCCTGGAGCGGGGTTTCGGCATCACCATCGGCAACAGCCTGCGGCGCGTGCTGCTCTCCACGCTGCAGGGCAGCGCCATCACCTGGATCAAGGTCGATGGCGTGCTTCACGAGTTCTCCTCCATCCCCGGGGTGGTCGAGGATCTCACCGACATCGTCCTGAACCTCAAGGGAGTGCTGCTCAGGACCAGCAGCACCGAGCCCCAGCGTGGCCGCATCGAGAGGGCGGGCTGCGAGAACGAGACCGTGGTGGTCCGCGCCGGCGACCTGGTCTTCGACGGCGACGTCGAGGTGCTCAACCCTGACCACGCCCTGGCCACCCTCACCGAGCAGGGTCGCTTCGTGGTGGAGGTCAACGCTGCCATGGGCAAGGGCTACGTGCCCGCCGAGCAGAACAAGCACGAGGATCTGCCCCTGGGCGTTATCCCGGTGGACTCCATCCACTCGCCCATCCAGCGAGTCAAGTACAACGTCACCAACGCCCGCGTCGGTCAGCGAACCGACTACGATCGCCTCACCTTCGAGATCTGGACCAACGGCTCCGTGCTCGCCGAGGACGCGCTGGCCTACGGCGCCAAGATCCTCAAGGAGCAGCTGCAGGTCTTCATCAACTTCGTCGAAGAAGAGGAGCCCGTGCAGGAGGAGTCCTCCGAGGACGCCGAGGAGCTCAACGACAACCTGTTCAAGCGGGTCGACGAGCTGGAGCTGTCCGTCCGGGCGGCCAATTGCCTGCAGAACGCCGGCATCGAGTACATCTACCAGCTGGTGGAGCGCACCGAAGCCGAGATGCTCAAGACCAAGAACTTCGGCCGCAAGTCGCTGAACGAGATCAAGGAGATCCTCGCGGAGCTCGGTCTCTCCCTCGGCATGAAGCTCCCCAATCTTCCCAACAAGCCTGCCTAGCCCGGGACCCCCCCTTTTCTGAAAGGAGGTCACCATGCGTCACCTCAAGTCCAACCGCAAGCTCGGCATGAGCCCGAGCCATCGCAAGGCCATGTTCCGCAACATGGTCACCTCCCTCATGCTGCACGGGCAGATCCGCACCACGGAGAAGCGCGCCAAGGAGCTGCGCCGCATCGCCGAGCGGCTCATCACCCTGGGGAAGCGGGTGCCCCCGAGCGCCCTGGCTTCGCTGCAAGGCGATGAGCTGGCGGCCGCCCGCGCCAAGCGGGTGCACGCCATCCGGCAGGTGCGCCGCTGGGTCAACGACCGCGATGCCCTGGATCGGGTCTTCAACGAGTACGCCGAGCGCTACAAGTCTCGCCCGGGCGGCTACACCCGCCTCACCAAGGTGGGCTTCCGCACCGGTGACAATGCCCCCATGAACATGGTGGAGCTGCTCCGAGAGCCCATGTCTGTCGATGACACCGACGCCGAGGTCAGCCCTGCGCTGGAGGTGGCCGAGGACGAGCTGGACCAGGTGGAAGCCGCCGCCGCCGAGGCCGCCGAGGAATAGCGTCCCTCCTGCTGCCCCATGGCGGTCCGCAATCTTGGGCGCTAGACTGCGGTCCTGACAGGAACCTTCCATGACGGTCGAGCGCTATCCGAGACGACATTTCCTGGGCGCGATGGGCGCCCTCGCTGCGGTGTCCGCCCTGCCCGGTCCTGCCTGGGGTTATCCTCCGGTGGGCGATGGCAGTCCCTTGCCCGACATCACGCTGTCCTGGCTCGATGGGCGCAGCTTCCGGCTGGCCCAGGAGGTGAGCGGCAAGGTGGTGCTGATCAACTTCTGGGCCACCTGGTGCGGCCCCTGCCTGATGGAGCTACCCGCCCTGGACGGCCTGCATCGTAAGCTCAAGGGCAACCCCAAGGTGGAGCTGCTGGCGGTGAACGTGGACCAGGGCCTGGGCATGTCGATGCTCAACCAGTTCTGGTCGCGCTACAAGCTGGACCTGCCCTCTGCCTACGATCCCGCCGGGCTGGCCAGCCGGGTGTTCCGCCTGAGCGCGCTGCCCATGTCCTTCGTGGTGGATGTGGGCGGAGACGTCCGCTACGCCATCACCGGGTCCCGCAACTGGGAGAGCGAGCAGTGGGTGCGCGGGCTCGAGTCCATGGCGGCCGAAGATCCAACCGCCGTGCCCACGGCGGGCTGAAGCAAGGCAGGCACCCACGGGGGGTGCCTGCGATGGTGCGTGGAGAGGGACTCGAACCCTCACAGCCTTGCGGCCACAAGGCCCTCAACCTTGCGCGTCTACCAAATTCCGCCACCCACGCACACACGGGACGGGGGACCCGTCGCCACCGCATCTACCCGAGGTGGACAGCCGTGTCAAGCAAGCCGGAGCCCTGGTCACGGCAGCCAGCGGGGGCTAGTGGATGCGGCACGTTCAACCTTGGAGAGTGGCATGAGCAACGGCGACGAAGAGGCCCCTGAAGAGCGCGAAGAAGAGCAGCAGCGCAGCTACTACAGCCGCTCGGGCCTGGAAGAGGCGGGAGCAGGCTTCCTGCAGGCACTGGGCGATGGCCTGGGCGTGCTGCTGGACCGCAGCAAGGAAGAGCTGGAGCACGTGGCCCGGTCCGGCAAGACCCAGTACGACCTGCACCAGGCCAAGCGGGAGCGGGACAAGCTTTTCCAGCGGCTGGGCAGGGAGGCCTACCAGCTGGTGGAGGACGGAGAGCTGACCCATGAAGTCCTGCAGGACACCCTGGAGGAGCTGACCGATGCGTTGCACCAGGTGAGCAGCCTCGAGGCGGGGCCGGTGGAGCCGGGGGAGATGCGCGGAGTAGACCAGGAGGAGTAGAGCTGACGGTTTTTGGCTTGCCAGTCGACCGTGGACCGAGTATAAATCGGGCGCTTTGGGGTTGTAGCTCAGTTGGGAGAGCACCAGAATGGCATTCTGGGGGTCAGGGGTTCGAGCCCCCTCAGCTCCACCATCACCCCCGTCACCTTGTTGGTGACGGGGGTTTCTTTTTTCGACCGCCCGCGCGCCGTATAGGAGAGCACGGGCATTCTGGGGGGCAAACAGTCCGGTGGACTGTTTGCAGGTGAGGCAGGCGCGGCAGCGCCGGTCGCCGCAGGCGAGCCGAGCCCGGACAGGGGTTCGAGCCCCCTCAGCTCCACCATCACCCCCGTCACCTTGTTGGTGACG
>CAZEJJ010000166.1:16189-16296 GCA_964512185.1 uncultured Enterobacterales bacterium
GCGCCGGTCGCCGCAGGCGAGCCGAGCCCGGACAGGGGTTCGAGCCCCCTCAGCTGGCGCCGGTCTTGGTAGGGCCACCCGGCGGCGGCGAACTGATCCACCTGGCC
>CAZEJJ010000167.1:0-16106 GCA_964512185.1 uncultured Enterobacterales bacterium
CGCTACGATTCGGGGCGGCCGCCTGACGGCGACCTGTTCTGTCGCCTGCTCTGAGAGACTAGCGTCGCTGCAGGCTCCCTCTGCGGGCCTCCTCTCCATCACCCAGGCCGTCCTCATCGCTGTCCCAATCTGCCGGGTCGCTGCCCCAGTCCCAGATCTCCTCGCCGTCCTCCAGACCGTCGCGGTCCGTGTCCCGTTCCAGCGGATCGGTGGACAGGCCGCTGGCCTCCTCGCCGTCCAGCAGACCGTCCTCGTCGCTGTCGGGCCACAGGGCGTCGGTGCCCCAGTCGAACACCTCCTCGCCGTCGCCCAGGCCGTCGCCGTCGCTGTCGGGATCCAGGGGGTCGGTGCCCTGCTCGTAGACCTCGTCGCCGTCCTGCAGGCCGTCGCCGTCGCTGTCGGGATCCAGGGGGTCGGTGCGGATCTCGCCCAGCTCCTCGCCGTCGAAGAGCTTGTCGTGGTCGGTGTCGTCGCACAGGGGATCGGTGCCCAGCTCCTCCAGCTCTTCGCCGTCGAACAGGCCGTCACCGTCGGTGTCGGCGCGGGCGGGATCGGTGTGGTCGTGGTCCAGCTCCGTCCCGTCCGCCAGCCCGTCGCCGTCGGTGTCGGCGGCGCGAGGATCGGTGCGGTAGCCGTCCACCTCGTCGCCGTCGCCCAGGCCATCTCCGTCGGTGTCGGCCAAGACGGGGCTGGTCATGAACACCAGCACCTCGTCGCCGTCCAGCAGGCCGTCCCAGTCGGTGTCGCTGTTGTTGGGGGCCGAACCCAGCGATTCCTCGTGCTCGTCGCTCAGCCCGTCGCCGTCCTGGTCCCGCTCGGGGTCGGCCCACAGGCCGGCGCTCCCAGGCCGAGGCAGATCGCCGCGAAGCAGCCCCAGCACCGCCGCACCGGCGCGCTGCACGTGGGCGGAGGGGCGCGGTGATGCCTGGGGCGACGCCGAGGCTGCGGCGATGGCCAGCGGCTCGGAGCTGCCCGCGGACAGCACCCGGCGCGCGGCGAGGCCGGCGGTGATCGCCATGGTCAGGAGCAGGGGCAGGGCTCTACGCACGGGCTCTCCTGGGTGCGGAAGGTGACATCGGACGGGCGCGCGGGATCTCCAGGCAAGATCGTCCTGTAGCCAAACAATACTGAGGACCATTTTCGGAATTTGTCTTTTTTTGTGAAATAGCGTTCCGTGCACAGCGAGCTCGCGCTGCCCGCATAAGACTTGGGAAGCGCCCAGCACCCAGCCGGACTGCCCCGTGACCGTCGAACAGCCAGCCCATCCGCGCGCCCGTCGCGCCGCACTGCGCCTCGTGCCTGGCATGCCGGCGCTGCCGGCGCGCTGTCGCAGCTGCCCGAATCGGCCCGAGAAGATCTCACCCGTAGACGTGGTGGACGACGCGGCCCTGCTGGAGCACATCTCCCGCTCGGCGCTCCCTGTGCTGGTGGAGTTCTGGGCCCCCTGGTGCGGGCCCTGCCGCCGCATGGCGCCCGCCCTGGGGAACATCGCCCGCCGCCATCCGGGCAAGCTCGAGATCCTGCGCATCGACGCCCTGTCCCACCAGCGCACCAGCACCTGGCTGGGCATCTGTGGGCTGCCCTCGCTCTGCCTGTTCAAGGACCGGCGGGTGGTGCAATTCCGCGACGGCGCCATGAACGAGGACCAGGTGGAGGCCTGGCTGCAGGAGGGCCTGGGACGACGCTGGACCGACGGCTGAACGCGGACAGAGACTGTCCCGGTGGCGCGATAGGCTCCAGGCACCGGGGACGCTGCCGTCCCCTGCGCGCTGGGAGGCCCGCGAATGGCGCTCAAGCTGCTCCACACCGCAGACTGGCACCTCGGCCAGCAGCTGCACGATCGCTCCCGCGAGCCCGAGCACCGTGCCTTCCTGGGCTGGCTCCTGGGGCTGCTGCAGGACGAACAGGTCGACGCGCTGGTGCTCGCGGGCGACATCTTCGACTCCGCCAATCCCCCTCTGTCTGCCCAGCGCCTGCTCTGGGACTTCCTGGTGCGGGCCCGCAGCCGCCACCCACGCCTGGACCTGGTCCTCGTGGGCGGCAACCACGACTCGGCCCAGCGACTCGACACCACCGCACCCCTGCTCACAGCACTCGGGGTCACCATGGTGGGGGCCCTGCCCTGGGCCACCGATCCACAAGGCGAGCGGCGCCTGGACCTGGAGCGGCTGCTCGTCCCCCTCACGGACGCCGAGGGCGCCGTCGTCGCCTGGATGGCAGCGGTCCCGTTCCTGCGGCCGGGGGATCTCCCCCGCCACCAGGCCGGCGACGACCCGCAGCCCCACCGCGCTGTGGCAGCGGTGTACGAAGAGCTCACGCGGGCCATGCTCGAGCGGCGCCTGGCTCACCAGGCTTTGTTGGCCACAGCTCACGCCTACGTGGCGGGCGGGGCCCTCTCGGAGCTCTCCGAGCGTCGCCTCGCGGCGGGCCACCAGCAGGCCCTGCCTGCCGAGATCTTCCCCCCGGACCTGGCCTACGTGGCCCTGGGCCACCTCCACATGCCCCAGGTCGTGGGCACAGCCGATCGCCTCCGCTACGCCGGCTCGCCCCTCCCCCTGGCGCTCGATGAGCGCAGCTACACCCACCAGGTCTGCCTCGTGCAGCTCGATGGGCCGGCGCTGTCCAGCGTGCGCTCCCACCGCACCCCGCGGGTCGTAGACATCCTGCGCGTCCCGGGTGCGGGCGCCGCTCCCCTCGACCAGGTGCTCGCGGCGATCGCCCAGCTGCCCGAACACAGCGCCGCCACGGCGCCGTGGCGGCGCGCATTCCTCGAAGTGCACGTGCTGCTCGACCAGCCGCAGCCCGGTCTCCGCAGGCAGGTGCAGGCCGCGCTCGACGATCGAGGGCCCGTCCTCGCTCGCTTGATGCTCCACTACACCGGCACCGGGCTGGGCCTGCAGCGACAGCAGGCCGGCGCCCGCCTGTCGGATCTCACACCCGAACGGGTCTTCAAGGCCTGCTGGGAACGCCGGTACGAGGCAGCTCCTCCCCCCGAGGTGCTCGACACCTTCCGCCTGCTCGAAGCCGAAGCGCTGGCAAACGGCACGGGAGGCGAGGCATGAAGATCCTCCGCCTGCAGCTCGAGAACCTCACCTCCTTCCGCGGCAAGGTGGAGATCCCCCTCGACAGCGGCCCCCTGTCCGAGGGTCTCTTCGCCATCACCGGCCCCACCGGCTCGGGCAAGTCCACGCTGCTCGACGCCCTGTGCGTGGCCCTGTACAACCGCACACCTCGGCTCTCGGGTCGCTCCGATGTCCAGGTGGGCCACGCCGAAGCCGACGACGCCCACCTGCTGGGCAACAACGACCCGCGCGCGCTGCTGCGCCACGGAGCCGGCGAGGGCATGGCCCAGGTGGACTTCCTGGGCCACGATGGCCACCGCTACCGGGCCACCTGGCAGGTCCGTCGCGCCCGCGGCAAGGCCACCGGGCGGCTCCAGCCCAGCAAGCTCAGCCTGCTGGACCTGGACACGGAGCAGGTCCTGGGCGGCACCGCCACCGAGACCCTGCAGGCCACGGCCCTCAAGGTGGGGCTCAGCTACGACCAGTTCTGCCGGGCCGTCCTGCTGGCCCAGGGTGACTTCGCAGCCTTCCTCAGGGCCGGCGCAAACGAGCGGGCCGCCCTGCTCGAAGCCATGACCAACACCCACATCTACCGCCGCATCTCCATCCTCTCCTTCGAACGCGCCAGGGCAGCTCGTGAGCAGGTCGAGGCGCTGGAGAGCAGGCTGGGGGATGAGCTGCCCATGGACCCCGACGCGCGCTCCGCGCTCGAGACCAGACGCGGCCAGCACGTGGGTGAAGAACAGCGAGTCCGGCGTCAGCTCGACACCCTCGAAGCCTCGCAGCGTTGGTACGACGAGCGTCACAAGCTCGAGCAGCGCGTGGTCAAGGCCCGCGCCCAGTCCACAGCGACCCAGGCGGCACACACCGAGGCCGCCCCTCGGCGGGAGGCCCTGGCCAGGGCAGAGAGGGCGCAGAGCCACATAGTGGTCCTCGAGCGTCACGACACCCTCACCGACGAGCTGGATGGTGCACGCTCCAGGGCCGCCGCCGACACCGGCCAGGCGGTGCAGATCCGGCGAGAGGCCGAGCGACTACTCAGCAAGGTCCTCGATGCCGAGACCAGGCTGACCGGAGCCCGGCAGGCGGCCTCCGATCTGCAGCCCGAGATGGTCGCCGCAGACGCCCTGGACAAAGAGCTGGTCAGGGCCCGCGCCGAGCACGACGCCCACAAGGAGCGCCACCAGCAGGCCCAACAGGCCCACCGCAGCACCCTGCAGGCCATCGAGCTGCACCAGGGCCGGGCCGAGCAGGTCCAGGCCGGGCTCAGCGATCTGGCTCTGTGGACCGAGCAGAACCCCCAGATCCCTCCCGTCGCCCAGGACTGGGGCCGAGTTCGAGACCGGCTCCAGCAGGCCATCGACGCGCAGCGTGCCCTCAACGCAGCGGACGAGGCTCGACCCGCGCTGCTCGATGCCGCCGCAAGAGCGACATCCAACGAGGGCAAACTCGCAGAGCAGCATGACACCCTGAGCGCGACCCTCGAGACGCACCGCGAGTCCCTCGCCACACAGCGCCAGGCCCTGTCAGAGCTCGACGGTGAGGCCATCCACCAGCAGAGCCTCGCCCTGGAGCAGGCGATCCAGCGCAGGCGTGTCCTTGAGGAGCTGCACGGGCGCCTGACCGACACACAGCGAAGGGCTGCCACTGCCCGCGCGCTGGCCGAACGACGGACCGCCGACGCCCACACCGCCGCGGAGCGCATTCTCGGACTGCAGCAGCAGATGCCCCCCCTGAGCGCCCGGCTCGACGAGGCCCGCGGCGCGGTCCAGCGTACCCGCGAGGCCTTGAGCCTCGACGCCCGGCGACACCAGCTCGTCACCGGGCAGCCCTGCCCCCTCTGCGGCGCAACGGAGCACCCCTGGTCCGGCCAGGGCCCGGTTCCCGAGCTCCTGTCCGAGCAGCAGGAACGCGTCGAGCAGCTCGACGCCGAGCACGGCGCCCTCCAGGCCGCACTGGTCGAAGCGCGCGGCGAACAGCGCGCCGCGGAGGGCGAGGTTGTTTCTGCCGCCGAGGCCCAGGCTGATGCCGAGACCAACACCTCCACCCTGCTGATACGCTGGGCCGAGCTGGCCCTGGCCCTCCCCCATGCTCCCCGGGATCCCGAAGCCACTGAAGCCGCCGATCGCCTCGCCAGGCTCCGCACCGAGCAGGAGTCCGAGCGACAGAGGCTGCGAGCCCTGCGAACGCGGCACGGAGAGCTGCTGGGTCTCGCGGATCAGCTTGAAGACCAGCTGTCCGCAGCCCGGCGCTCGCTCGAGGCCAGCGCGACCAGGATGCAGCAGGCGCACGAGCAGGTCAGGTCCAGCACAGAGGACTGCGCCCGGAACGCGGCGGCCATCGACGCTGCGCGCACGCGGCTGCACGCCAGCCTGGACGCCATCGCTGGCACCTTCCAGGCCTGGCAGGGCTGGCGCACCGCCGCACTCGAGGACACCAAGGCCCTGCTCGATCAGTGCCAGGCCGCCACCAGGCTCTGGGCAGAGCAGCGCGCGGCAGGCCGACAGCTCGAGGCCGAGCGGACAGAGCTGACCACCAGGATCCAGGACAACACGCAGCTTCTTGGCGCTCAGGAGCGGATCCTGCGCCAGGCCACCGACGACGCGAGCGCCTCGCGCGCGGCCCTGACAGAGCTGGAGCGGCAGCGAGCTGCGCTGCTGGACGGCCGCCCGGTGGTCGAGCTGCGGGCCTCGCTCCAGGAAAAGACCGCGCGAGCGCGGGCCGAGCTCGACAGCGCTCGGGAGCTCGCCGCGGCCAGCGAGCGGGCCCGGGCGGCTGCGGAATCCACCGCGAAGGCTGCCGTGGACCGCGTCACCGAGCTCGATGCCGGGCTCGCCGCCCAGCGCGGGGCTCTCGAGGCCGTGTTGACTCGGCTAGGTTGGTCAGAAGCCGACCTCCGCGCCCATCTCTCCCACGCCGAGGGCTGGCTGGAGCGGGAGCGTGGAGCCCTCGACCAGCTCGAGAAGGCAGCCGACGAAGCCGCGCTGCTCCTGCAGGAGCGCAGCGACCTGCTCGCTGAGCACGAGGGGGGCGGCGCCCCTTCCATCCCAGCGGCCGAGCTCACCTCTGCGCTGGCAGATGCCGCCCAGGCGCGAGCCGAGCTCGAGGCAGCGCGGCAGGAGACCGAGCTCGCCCTGCGACGAGACGAGGAGCGCCGCGAGCGCCAGGCCGAGCTGGGAGCGGAGCTGGTCTCGCTCCAGGCGGAGCACCGCCGCTGGCAGGTCATCACCGACCTGATCGGCCAGGCCAAGGGTGATCTCTTCCAGCGCTTCGCCCAGGGCCTCACCCTGGAGATCCTGCTGGAGCACGCCAACGAGAACCTGGGCATGCTCAAGCCACGCTACGCGCTGCAGCGGGTCCCGCGAACCGACATGGACCTCCAGGTGGTGGATCGACACATGGCCGACGAAGTGCGCCCGCTGGGCAGCCTCTCGGGGGGCGAGACCTTCCTGGTCTCCCTGGCGCTGGCCCTGGGGCTCTCCTCGCTCTCGTCCACCCACCTGCGCGTCGACTCGCTCTTCATCGACGAGGGCTTCGGCACCCTCGACCCCCGCTCCCTCGAAGACGTGATCGGGGCCTTGGAGCAGCTCCAGGCCAGCGGGCGCAGCGTGGGGGTCATCTCTCATGTAGAGGCCCTGGCCGAACGCCTTGGCACGCGCCTGGCGGTGATCCCGGTGGATCCATCCCGCAGCCGCGTCGCGATCCGCGGCCCCCTGGGCCTGGGCGAAGGCGGCGAGGCATGACCGCTCCGGTTCGCCATGCCCACGCGACAGCTGGCGGGCACGATCGGTGATTCAACCGGGTGAACCCAGGATCACGGCCGCTATTCCGGTCATGATCGGTGATTCAACCGGGTGAACCCAGGATCACGGCCGCCGAGCGCGTTGGAGGCTAGCGACAGTACTGCGAATACGTCGAGGTCGAGGAGTAGCTGCAGCTCCACCACGAGGCGGAGCAGCCGGTGGCGTAGGTGCTGCTGGAGCCGCAGCCCGGGGTGCTGCCGGTCCAGCCGTTGGTGTAGGAGTCGCAGGAGAAGCCGGACCAGTCATAGGAGCAGGCGTAGCTGGTGGTGTAGTACCTGGACTCGCTGCCGTCGCAGTCGTAGTCGTAGGAGCCGTCGCCCCGGTTGCTGGCGTAGTAGCTGGTGGATCCCGGGTTGGCGCTGGCGTTTCCGTCGTAGCAGTCGCTGGTGTTGCTGACGTATCCAGTGGGCTGGTAGCAGGCGACGGTGGAGCTGCTGCTGGTGCCGTAGCCGTCGCTGTCGGCGTCCAGGTACCAGGTGCTGGCGTCGGCGGAGCTGCTCTCGTCGCTGGTGCCGTCGCAGTCGTCGTCGTAGCCGTTGCAGTACTCGGTGGCGCCGGGGTAGGCCGTGGACACCGAGTCGTTGCAGTCGCTGCTGTCGGAGATGTAGCCGGCGGGCTGGCTGCACTGGGTGAGCGTGGTGGTGGCGGAGCCGTAGCCGTCGCCGTCGCCGTCCAGGTACCAGGTGGTGGTGGGGTTGAGGCTGGCGTCGCTGTCGTCGCAGTCAGAGCTGTCGGACACGTAGCCGCTGGGCTGGGAGCACTGCACCGAGGTGGTGGAGCTGCTGCCGTAGCCATCGCCGTCGGCGTCCCGATACCAGGTGGAGGCATCGACGGCGTCGGCCTCGTCGACGGTGCCGTCGCAGTCGTCGTCGTCCCCGTCGCAGTACTCGGTGGCGCCGGGGTAGGCGGCGGCGTCCAGGTCGTCGCAGTCGGTGGCGTCGGTGACGTAGCCGCTGGGCGCGTAGCACTGGGTGGAGCTGGTGCTGGCGTCGCCGTAGCCGTCGCCGTCGTCGTCGGCGTAGAAGGTGCTCACGTCGGCGGCGTCGGCCTCGTCGGTGCTGCCGTCGCAGTCGTCGTCGTGCCCGTCGCAGTACTCGGTGGCGCCGGGGTTGGTGCTGGGGTCGCTGTCGTCGCAGTCGCTGCCATCGGCCACGTAGCCGCTGGGCTGGGCGCACTGGGTCATGATCACATAGGCCCAGCCGTAGCCATCGGAGTCAGCGTCCTCGTACCAGTCGCTGACATCGTCCGCGTCGGGCTCGTCGGTGGTGCCGTCGCAGTCGTCGTCGTAGCCGTTGCACAGCTCGCTGGCGGCTGGGTTCACCGCCGAGTCCGCGTCGTCGCAGTCGGTGTTGTCGGCGACATAGCCCCCGGGCTGGGTGCAGGCCGTGGCGCTGGTGCTGGGGTCGCCGTAGTCGTCGAAGTCGGCGTCGAAGTACCAGGTGGAGGCGTCGGTGGCGTCGTCCTCGTCAGTGTCGCCGTCGCAGTCGTTGTCGATGCTGTCACACTCCTCGGGGGCGGCGGGGCTGATGTCGTCGTCGCCGTCGTCACAGTCGCCCTCGACCAGGCTGCCGCAGGTGGCGTCCACCGAGCCCTGGCAGGTCCCCGACTCGCAGTAGCAGTCGCCGTCGTCGTCGTAGGCGGTGGTGCCCTCGTCCACCGAGCCGTCGCAGTCGTTGTCGACGGCATCGGCCACCTCGGGGGCGTCCGGGTAGGCGCTGGGATCGGCGTCGTCGCAGTCGCCGGTGTCCAGGGTGGTGCAGCCGTCGAAGATGCTGCCGTCGCAGCTGCCCCCCTCGCAGTAGCAGTCGCCGTCGTCGTCGTAGCAGACCGTGTCCTCGTCCAGCTCTTCGTCACAGTCGTTGTCGGTGCCGTCGCAGAGCTCCTCGGCGTCGGGGTAGGTGTCGGCGTCGTCGTCGTCGCAGTCGCCGTCCAGCTCGGTCCAGCCGTCCTCGTCGTCATCGAAGCCCACCGTGCCCTCGTCCACGGTGCCGTCGCAGTCGTCGTCCACGTCGTTGTAGAACTCCTCGGCGGTGGGGTGCACCGAGGGATCCTCGTCGTCGCAGTCGCCCTGGGCCTCGCTCCAGCCGTCGCCGTCATCGTCCACCGTGCTGGCGGCGATCACCTCGTAGTAGACGGTCTCGGTGCCGGTGAGCCCGTCCAGATCCAGCACCTCGAAGCTGAGCAGGTGCTCGCCCACGCTCAGCTCGTACTCGCAGGCCGCCAGCCCGCTGGCGTCGGGGAACATCTCGCAGAAGTCCTCGCTGTCCGCCTCGTTGTCGGTGTTGATGTACACCACCAGGTCTTCGGGCTCGTCCTGCAGATCGCTGACGAAGGCCGAGAACTCGAAGGCCTCGCCCTCGGTGCCGTACTCGCCGGGCACCGGGTGCAGGATGGCCACCTCGGGAGCATCGGGCACGTCGTGCACCACCAGCTCCAGGTAGTCGCTGGCCTCGCCGGCCTCGGAGTCCACCGCGGTGAGGGTGATGATGTGGTTGCCCGGCGTGATGTTGGCGGTGACCCAGGTGACCACGCCGTCGTTGTCCGCCAGGTTGCCCTCCTCCATCACGCCGTCGATGTCGCTTGCCCATAGCAGGTACAGCTCCTGGGAGGGATCGCGATCGTCGTCCACCATGGCCGAGAAGGTGATGATGTCACCCTCGTCGTAGGCCGTGCCCGAGGGCGGCGTGGTGATGGCCACCTCGGGCGCTTCGTTGGGCACATCGACGATGGCGGTGTCGCCGCCGCAGGCGGACAACAGGGGCAGGAGCAGACGGGTGTGCTTCACAAGACACCTCGAAAAGGCTGATCGCGATCAGGATGGTACTCGCTGAACACCGCCGGGCACAATCACCAAGCCCGGACCCGCGATCAGTACTCCAGCGCCTGCTCCAGCCCGCGCAGGACCCGCAGGGCGCCGTCGCGCAGGGCCTCGCCCTCCATGGCGCCAGCGTAGACCGTCACACCCACCGGCAGCTGGGACAGCAGCTGGCGCAGGCGGGCCACCATGGGCTCGGAGCGCGCCATGCCGCCGGTGAGGACGATGCGATCCACCACCTCGCCTTCGAAGCGCGGCAGGCTGCCCGCCACGCAGCAGGCGATGTCCTGGGCCAGCTTCTCGAAGACCAGCGCCGCGTAGCCCTCGCCCTGGTCCATGCGCGCCTGCACCTGGCGCAGATCGGAGGTGCCCAGGTGGGACATCAGGCCGCCGTGGCCCACCAGCCGGCGCTGCACCTCGTGGGGGCTCAGCCCGTGGTGCAGGCACAGGTCCATCACCGCCGTGGCGGGCATGCTGCCGGCCCGCTCCGGGGTCATGGGGCCCTCGTCGAGCCCGTTGGCCACGTAGGTGCAGCGCCCGTGCCGGTGACAGCCCACCGTGATGCCGCCCCCCATGTGCGCCACCACCAGGTTGAGGTCCTCGTAGTCCTCCAGGTGCTCGTCGGCGTAGCGCTTGGCGGCGGCCTTCTGGGACAGAGCATGCCAGGCGGCTCTGCGCGGATACTCCACCAGGCCGGTGAGCCGGGCCACGTCATCCAGCTCATCGGTGACCACAGGGTCCACTATGAAGGAGGGCTTGCCCCGGGGCTCGGCCATGGTGTGCACGATGGCGGCGGCCAGGTTGCTGGCGTGCTCGCCGTAGCGGCCGGAGGCCAGGTCATCCAGCAGCGCGTCGCCGATGCGGTAGGTGCCCGAGACCAGGGGGCGCACCAGCCCGCCGCGACCCACGAAGGCGTCGATCTGGTCCAGGTCGATGCCCCCCTCCGCCAGGGCGGTCTCCAGCACCACCTGCCTCATGGGCAGCTGATCGGTGAAGGTCTCGCAGGCATCGATCTCCTCGATGGAGTGGGTGACCTCGGTCTCCAGCAGGGTGCGCGGACCGTCGTAGACCGCCACCCGCGTGCTGGTGCTGCCGGGGTTGACCACCAACACCCGGAAGCTTGGGAAGAAGCGGTCCTTCGGCGTGCCGTTCCAGGCGGAGCGCCGCCGCAGGCGCAGCACCGCCGCCGCGGCCCCCAGCACCACGTCATGGGTGGTGGCCGAGCGGGAGAAGTCGAGCACGCGGCCGTCCAGGCCACCGATCATCGGCACCTTCTCGGCGTGGGGGAAGCGCGTGGCGTACAGGTGGTACATCAGGTTGCCCGCGTCCAGCGAGGGCATGATCAGCACATTGGCCCGCCCCACCGCGGAGTCGGGATCCGCCAGCGCCTCGTTCAGCTTGGACTCGGCCGCGGCCATGGAGATGGCGCAGGAGATCTGCAATTCGGCGTCGATGTGGATGGTGGAGTACAGCGGGTTCTGCTTCGCGAGCTCGGCCAGCAAGGGCTCGACCCGCTGGCCGGCGGCGCGGATGCGCTGCACCGAGGGTCCCGAGGCGGAGCCGCGGGTGGAGTAGGACAGGATGGCCCCGTTGACGTGGGGGAGCACGGAGTGCGGCACCAGGTCGCGCACGATCTTGCAGGCCCCCAGCGCGATCTGGGCCAGGGTGTCGGGGTCTGGATCCACGTTGATGGCCACGTCGGCGAAGGCCACGATGTTCTCGCGGTAGATCTCTTCGGGGTGGTCGTCGGGCAGCGAGAACAGGGCCACCGCGAAGGCCCGCCGGTCGGTGTGCAGCAGGCGCAACGACGGCCGGAAGAAGTCGCGGGAGGCGTGCACCACGCCCCCCAGCACGCAGTCCGCGTAGCCCAGCCGCACCGCCATGCAGGAGAACATCACCGGATCGCGCACCAGCTCACCGGCGCGCTCGAAGGGCACGTACCAGCGCTTGCCCTGGGACAGCTGGTAGAAGGCCTGGTGGAACTCCTGGCAGAGATCGGGGTGGTCCGAGGGCAGCAGGAAGCGCGCGCGCCCGAAGAAGCGCCCCACGGATCCGCGCAGGGGCACCCGCCGCTCCTCGATGGTGCGCCGGGCCTGCTCCTCGCTGGTGATCAGCACCACGTCGGCGTAGCTGGTGAGGTGTGAGGCCGCGGCCAGCACCCTGGGATCGTCGCCCTCGGGGAAGATGAGGGTGGGCCTGGGCTTACCGATGGACTTGATCTGCTCTTCGATGATGGGCAGCAGGTGGATCATGGGGATCTCGCGGCGGTGGGTTCGGAAGATGCGCCGGCGGGCAGCCTATCCCGCCCACCAGCAGCGCTCGCTGTGCTGGCGCAGACCGCGACATGAGGTGAAGTGAGCCTCGTCACCCCCTGGACCCTTCCCCATGTGCACCATCATCGCCCTGCACCGCCTGCACCCGCAGCTGCCGCTGGTGGTGGCCGCCAACCGCGACGAGTTCCTGGCTCGCCCGGCCAGCGGGCCACGCAGGCTGCTGGAGGATCCGCCGGCCATGGGGGGGCTGGACGACGAGCGCGGCGGCAGCTGGATGGGCGCCACGGCCGGCGGGCTCTTCGTGGGCCTCACCAACCAGCGCCCCACGGCCCCCACGGGTCCCGGCCTGCGCTCCCGGGGCGAGGTGGTGGTGGAGGCCCTGCGCAGCGGCTCCGTGGGCGGCACCCGCCGGCTGCTGCGGGCTCTGGATCCCGCAGACTTCAACGCCTTCAACCTGCTATACGGCGACGGCCACAGCATGGAGGCGGCCTATGTCCGGCCAGACACCGGGCTGCAGATCGAGCCCCTGCAGCCCGGGCTGCACGTGCTGGCCAACGACCGGCTGGGCTCACCCGCCTTCCCCAAGGCGCAGCGCGCGCGGGAGCTGGTGGAGCCCTTGTCGCGCGAGCCGTGGCAGCGGTTGGTGCCCGGCCTGGCGGCGGCGCTGGCCGATCACGAGCTACCACCCGAGGACAGCCTGCCCCCCCTCGCAGCTGGCCTGCCCCTGACCCCCGAGCTGCAGCGGGCGCTGCAGGCCCTGTGCATCCACCTGCCCAGCTACGGCACCCGCTCGGCCACGATCCTGGCCCTGCGGCCGGGCGCTCTGCTGCACTATCTCTACGCGCCGGGACCGCCCTGCAGCACCAGCTTCGAAGGGGTCAGCGGGATCTTGCGCTCAGCAGCGGGCCCCACAGCTCCTGGGCGTTCCGCCAGCTGAGCTCCGCCAGCTCCTCGACCCCCTGGTCCCGCACCCGGGCCAGGGCGCGCAGGTTGACCAGCAGGTTCACGGGCAGGTTCAGCGGCCTGCCTCCCGCGTCCCGCGGCAGCTCCGGATCCGCCAGGGCCCGGCTGCCGAGGATGGGCAGGATGTCGGGGGCGTCGGTCTCCACCAGCAGCCGATCCGCGGGCACCGCCCGCGCCGCCGCGTGGGTGCGCGTGGCCCGGTGCCGGGTGATGGTGCCGGAGAAGGAGAAGCGGGCGCCCAGGGCCGCGAAGGCCTCCACCAGCTCGGGCGACCCCGAGAAGGAGTGCAGCAGGTAGCCGGCGCGGTGCAGCCCCAGCGGACGCAGCAGCTCCAGGATCCGGCCCCAGGCGCGCACCCCGTGCAGGGCCAGCGGGCGCCCCAGATCCACCGCCAGCCGGGCCTGGGCCAGCAAGGCCGCGGCCTGCTGTTCGGGCGTGGCCAGGCCCTCGCCCCTGCGAGCGCGGTCCAGCCCCGCCTCGCCCTGGCCCACCCAGGGCGCGGCCTGCAGGCGCCGCCCCAGGCGATCCAGCCAGCCCGGCTCGGCCCCCGCCACGTACCAGGGGTGCAGCCCCAGGGAGGGCACCACGTCGGGGGCCCCCACGGCCAGAGCCATCACGGCGTCCCAGTCACCCTCCTCGGCCCCGCAGCAGGCGAAGCCCTCGATGCCCGCCGCGCGAGCCTGCGCCAGAGCCCGCTCCCGGTGCGGATCCAGGCGCGCGTCGTGCAGGTGACAGTGCGCGTCGAACAGGCGCATGCGCCGATCAGTCGTCTAGCTGCTGGTCGAGCCAGCGATCCAGCTTGCGCCAGGTGGGCAGGAGGTCGCGCAGGTACAGGCGCCGCACCACCAGACGCAGGTAGCCGAAGCCCAGCAGCCCCAGCAGAGCCAGCAGCCACAGCAGGTAGTCGAACTTCTCGCCGGAGGCGGTCAGGGCCTGGGTGCTGCCAGAGGTGGTGGTGGGCGGCGCCCCGTCGCTGAAAGGCTTGCCCCCGCCCTCCTCCTCCAGCATCAGCGCCGGATCGCCCTGGGTGGTGCGCAGCTTGATGGTGGCTTCGCCCGCCGCTGGCAGGAAGACCGCGGTGCCGCCCAGGGATTCGCCCGTGGCCACGTCCACCACCTCGAGCTCCAGCCGCTGGACGCGGCGCACCAGCCCCAGGCCGTGCCAGATCGCGTCGCCGGGGATGTCGCCGCCCAGGCTGCCGTCGTCCACCAGGGGCACCGCCTCGGAGCCCGCCAGGTCGAAGCGCAGCTCGGGTCGGGTGACCCGGTGGGCCACCGTGTCGTTCAGCACCACGTTGAGGGTGATCTGATCGGCGGAGTCTTCCTGGCCCAGCGCGGGCAGGAGGGTCAGCAGCAGGAACAGCAGGACAGGCACGACCGATCTCCGAGCAGCTGGAGTCTATCTCTCCCTCAAGGCCAGGCTGACCATGGCCCCCTGGCCGCCCTCTTCGTCCATCCAGGGCGCCGCCGAGACGCGGGCGTGGAAGGGGAGGTCCAGCCGAGGACGAGGGATGATGAGCAGGGGGACGGCGCGGCCTTCGGTGGCCTGGGCCTTGGAGGAGACCACGGCGCCGGCCACGATGCCCGCGGTGGAGCCCGCCAGGCTGCCGGCGGCCGCGGCGTCGGCGTCGGGGGAAGCGATGACACCCACCAGCGCTCCCAGGGCGCCGCCCATCAGGCCCAGGCTGTCGATGGTGCCCACCGTGCGCCAGTCGGGATCCCAGGTGCCGCCGGCGGCGGCGGCCGTGCCCAGCAGGCCCACGTTGCCGGTGACGAGGGTGGCCAGCCAGTGCAGCTCTGGATCGAGGCCCGCCAGGTGGCCACCCCAGCCACCGTACCAGGTGCCCCAGGCGCCGCCGCTGCCCACCATGGCCGCCTCGGCCATGCTGTAGTCGGTGAGCGGACCCAGGGCGCCCGCGGCCAGCGTGCCGGCTCCGCCCACGGTGAGGCCCATGCCCACACCCTGGCTGGGCTCGAGCTCGTCCCAGGCCATGTTGGCGAAGATGCCCCAGCCCACGGCCTGGTACAGGGCCCAGGTCTCCACGGTGCCCATCAGCAGGGCGTCGCTGGGGCTGATCTCGTAGTCGGGGGCCACCGCGGCTCCCAGGATCTGTCCACCCACGGAGCCCAGCAGCATGGGACCCACCACGGCCCGCGCGGGGTGCTCGTAGCCCAGGGCCAGGGGAACACCGGCGCCCAGGGCGTTGCCGCTGGCGATGCCCGCGAGCTGCAGGCCCACGGCGCGCGGGTAGAGATCCGTGCGCGGCGACAGGGCCAGCCCCGCCAGGTAGCCGGCGCCCAGCCCGAGCCGCAGACCGCCCAGCACCTGCTGGGGTTCCGGGGAGTCGCTCACCAGGAAGGGTGTCCACAGCCCGATCCAGGAGGCGTGGCCCAAGCTCATGCCGATGACGCCAGGGTCCAGCTGCACCTCGTTGCCGCTGGCCAGCAGGCTCACGCCCAGGAAGGCCGAGCCTCCCAGCAGGCTGAGGCCCGCCCGCCGGTTGCGCTCTCGCTCCAGGTCCCACTCGGCCAGGTCCGCGGCGCCACCACCCACCTGCCAGCCGGCGAAGGTGGAGAGGTCGTGAACCAGCATGGTCTGCGCAGGGGGCGCGTTGTTCACCAGCAGGCCGCCCAGCCCGGTGCCGGCGGCCATGCCGAGCACCCCCGCCGCCACCAGGCGATCCATCTCCTGGGCTGCGCCCGGCTGGATGAGCGACGAGGCGATCGTGTAGCCGCCCCAAGCACCCAGCAGCCCCGACGAGGCGATGAGGGTGGACTGATCGAGGCTGATCTCGTCGGGGGCCATGAACAGCATGCCCAGCGCACCGGCACCACCGCCCAGGTAGAAGCCGGCGGCCATGCCCTCGTCTTCGCCAGCGATGTAGCCCACCGCCATGCCGGTGTAGCTGCCCATGCCGCAGGAATAGACCCACAGCAGGGGCACGCCGTTGCGCCAGCGGCGTCCGTCAGCGTAGCGCCGGGGCGCCGCCACCGCGGGCGGAGGCTCGGCGACGGGCTCCGACACCAGCTCTGCGGGCTCGGCGACGGGTGGAAGCTCCGCGTGGGCTGGTTCCTCTACGGCGGGCTCCGCGGCCGGGGCGGGCTCCGCGGCCGGGGCGGGCTCCGCGGCCGGGGCGGGCTCCGCGGCGGGGGTGGGCTCCACGGCGGGGGTGGGCTCCGCGGCGGCGGGT
>CAZEJJ010000168.1:0-16019 GCA_964512185.1 uncultured Enterobacterales bacterium
TGGAACCCCTACGTTACGGGGACCGGCCACCCTTGTGGCGAAACCCGAGCCTAGATGGCGTCGAACACTTCGTACTCCACGTACAGCTCGTGGTGGGTGACCTTGCCGCCGGGCAGCTGCTGCTCCCGCTCGGCTGGCGGTGGCAGGGGCATGTCGGCGGTGAGCAGCGCGCCCTTGGCCTCCAGGGCCTCCTTGATGGACCTGAGGGGATGCTCCCAGTGCCTCTTCGTGTCAGCCCAGTGGGTGTCCGCGGGGATCATGGCCGCGAAGCGGCTGGCGTAGCTGCCCAGGCCCATCCAGCCCAGGCTGGGGTGGGGGCTGTCGGCGCCACCCTTCAAGGTGGCGTTGTGGCTGCCGTGGTGCCCCACCTTGTAGAGCACCACCCGGCTCAGCAGCTCCCTGGCGGTCTGGGGCGGGTCGCCGGGCTGGGCGCCGGGCAGGTGCCACTGCAGGTCGCGCCAGCCGATCCAGTTGCCGCGCTGGGCGTCGCCAGGGAACAGCAGCACCTGGCGGCTGGCGGGCAGCTCGATGGCGATGACCAGGCTGCAGTTGTTGGTGAAGTCGCCCATGCGCAGGGCGAAGACCTCGGAGGCGCGCAGCCAGTCGTGGTCGATGCGGCGCCAGCGCTGGTCATCGTCGTCGTAGGTGTCACGGAAGAACTCGCCCTCCCTGGCCTGGTCGGGGTCCAGGGTGTAGCGGGGCGCGAAGGGCCGGATCTGATCAGGGCCGAGGATCTCCCCCACCGGCACCGTGGCGGGACCCAGGAGGAAGCCCGGGTTGTCGTCCTCGGTCTTGGGGAACTCCTCGGCCTTCCAGGGCTTGAGCTTCCTGAGAAGGTCGGGATTGCGGGGTGGGCCCAGGGCGTAGATGCGCAGCCCGGGCACGTGGGGCAGCCAGTAGGGGCCCTGGTCGGGGCGCAGGTGCAGCAGGCGGTCGCCCGCCCGCTGGCGAACACCGCCTACGATCTCCTTGATCTTCGTCCCTGTCATCCCGAAGGGACCGGGCGCATGCGCCACCAGGGCCCGGAGCCGCGCGCCGAAGGCTACGTCGGCGGGGTCGGCCAGGGGATCGTCGCCGTCGGGGAGCTGTTCGCAGGCCAGCCCCAGCGCGGCGATGGTGTCGTTGAACTCGGTGCGTAGGGCCTCGGCCATGGGGTCGCCTGGCTGGTCGGTCCAGGGGCGCCACACGCGGCCGATCTGGATGTCGGAGAAGGCCTGGCCGTCGGCGTGCACGTCGAAGCCGCTCATGTGGTCTTCGTGCTCGTGGGTGATGATCACCGCTTCCAGCTGGCTGCCGGTGGCGTCCCGGATGTGCTCCAGGATGGCCTCGGCCTGGGCGCCGGTGAGCGAGCCCGACAGGAAGCCGAAGTCGATGAGCACGTGACAGGGGTCGCCGTCGTCCCTGCGGAAGGCCAGCAGGAAGCAGTCGCCGTGGCCCGAGCGGTACATGCGCACCTTCACGCCTGAGGCGGGAGCGTTCATGGGAGTCATCGTGCGCTCCTCCTTTCAGTAGAGCCGGTGCAGCAGCGCGAAGCGCTCGGGATCCATCCAGTCCTGGCGCGCGTGGAAGGCGTCGTCGGGCGCAGGATCCTCGCGGGTGAGCCAGCGGCGCATGCGCTCCAGGGGTTCAGGATCCGCGATGCTGCCCCGGGTGCGGATGACCCGACGGTAGGTGCCGCTGGCCGGTTCGATGTGCACCGTGCAGCCGCGTCGGAAGGCGAAGTCGCCTTCGGTGGCGGTGGGCTGGCCGGGCTCATCTGCGGTCCGCTGCTTGTGGGGATCCAGGAAGCCCCAGCGGGTCTGGGTGATCTCCACGATGATCTCGGTCTTGAGCGCGCCGCGCGGGCCGCTGCGCACCGCGCTGCGCACCGAGTGCACCTCCGCGGCGGGCAGCCCGTCGTCGCCGCGCTGCACGGTGGGCGGGGCCTGGGGCGAGCGATTGAGCCCCAGGATCTGCCAGTAGTCCTCGGGAGCCTCGTGCAGGAGCCAGGCCTTGTAGGTCGCAGCGTTCTCGGCGGTGAGCTGAGCGACGCGCTCGCGGGGGGTCTCCAGGTTCCAGTCCAGCTGCAGCTTGGGGCTCGCGGGCTCGGGGTCACCGGCGCCCTGGGGGGCGTCCAGGAGCTCGCTCTTGAGCTGCAGGTAGGGCAGGATGGCACGCTGCTCCTTGCCCGCCGACTGCTGCACCTTCCAGTCCTTCCACCCTTCGTCGGGGGGCTCGGCCTGCTGCACGCCTTCTGCGGGCAGCCCGAGATCGGCCCGTAGATCCGCGCTGCTGGGCCAGGCCAGCGTGTCCTCGGTCATGCCGCGCACGCCCTGGGGGAAGATGCCGCGCTGGCGGAAGGCGTCGATGAGGGCCACCCGGTACAGGTGCTGATCCTCGGGGTGCAGCTCCAGGTCGGCGGTGATCAGCGCCCGCAGGTAGTCGCCGAAGGTGACATCGGCGGGCGGGCAGTAGTCCAGGGCGCGGATGCACATGCGCAGCACGTGGCGCGCCGAGGTGGAGGCCTGCTCCGCCAGGCGCTCGACCAGGTCCGGGTGGATGTCGCCGGCGGGCAGCACGCCCGTGCCCTGGGTGGCGATGCGCAGCAGATCTGCCACCCGCGAGCGGTAGATCATCAGGAATGCGTCGAAGACCGCCGCCACCAGGATGGAGCCCCGCTCGTGAGGGGCCGTGATGTCCAGCAGGTCTGCAGGCTTGGGTCTCTTCGGCAGCCACTCCTGGGTGTCGGGATCGGTGCGGCCCAGGGCGTCGCGCAGTGCGCCGCGGCCGCCGGTGGCCTGGCCCAGCTCCCAGGCCAGCTGGGCCAGCAGGTTCTGGCTCTGCAGATCGCCCCGGGTGCGCGCGATCTGGTGGTGCAGCACCTGGGGAATCGTGAAGCGCTGGAACAATGCCACGATGTCGGCGAAGGCCTCGTGCAGGGCCAGCACGTCGGGATTGCTTGGTTCGGCGAAGTAGGGGTGCAGGCCGTCTAGCAGGGCGTGGGTGGTCTCGTGGGCGATGATGTCGTGGGACAGGCAGGTGAAGACCAGGTTGTCCGGGCCGTGCAGCGGATCGGAGGGCCTGGCCGGGGCGTAGCCGAACAGCAGGGCCTTCTTGCGCGGGCTGTACCAGGCGTTCAGCTCGCGCAGGGCGTGGGGGTAGATGCGCAGCTTCCGCACGGGCTCGGGCTCGCCGTCAGGCTTGCCGTCCCTGTCCAGCGGCTGGTGCGGTGCCCACAGGGCCACGCGCCCCAGCGCCCGCTCGAAGTGGCCGATGGTGGTCATGGCCACCGCGTAGACCATCTGCTGGTGGAACTGGGGGTTGCCCTCGGAGGGAGCCAGGCCGTCGCGGGCCACCAGGTAGGGGTGGTTGAGGTCCACCGGCTCGTAGCAGGCCCGGCTGGCCGGGTCGTGATCCACCACCTCGAGGTACTCGCCCACGGGCCCTGGGGCGGGCCAGTCCGCGCCGTCCTTGGGATTCACCTCCCACGGGATCTCCAGCACCAGCTCGTTGATCACGGCGGTGTCGAGCCGGGTAGCGAAGCTGGGGTCGAAGGCGAACACACGCAGGCGTCGCGTGGCGGGTGGGCGGTGCTCCGTCGGGCTCATGGCGCCCCCTCTGGTCGCGGGTCCGTCCATCACGGTACGCCGGGGCACCCGCCGGTTCAACCCGAGCCTTGCAGGTGGATCCCGTAGCGAGGCGTCGGAGGCGGCGTTCCAGGTGGGCATTCCCGAGCGATGCCATCGAAGGCGCAGGGACCCCTGCGGTGAGGTGGCCGAGGGAGGAAAGGCACTCATGGAATGCCGGATCGGGCGCCGCAGTAGGGAGACGACTGCAAGATTCGGGTTCAAGGAGCCGCTCCGGATCGCAGGCGCCGTCGCGAGCCCAGTGCCTGGGGACGGAGGTGGTTCTTCCTCCGGGGAACAGGCGACGAGCGGGAGCGGCGGGAGGGCGCGGTGCATGGTCGGGGCTTGGGATGGGGACCTGCCCGGGGGGCAGCAGCGCCGGCGGCGGCGAGGCCGGAGCGCCGTGATATGGGCCCTCCATGCAAGGAATGAGACCACCCCATCTGTTGTTGCTCGTCGCCCTCCTGGCCGCGTGCAAGCCGCACGACTTCGACTGGTCCTGGGTGACCAGGTGCTTGAAGGCCTCGGGGTGGGACAGGGCGCGGTTCTTCGCCTCCACCGAGCGCAGCAGCAGGGCCTGCAGCATGCGCTTGCGCTCCAGGGCGCGGTCGATGGTGCGGATGAGCAGCTCGGGCCGCAGGGGCTTGAGCTGCCAGTCGTAGGCGCCCAGGCGGAAGGCTCGGATCACCGTGTCCAGATCACGCAGGGCGGTGAGCATGATGCAGACCACGCCGGGGCGGCGCTCCTTGATGCGGCGCAGCAGCTCCAGCCCGTCCATGTGGGGCATGGTCACATCCAGCAGCGCGATGTCGAAGCCGCGCTCTTCCAACATGGCGGGTAGCTCGCGGGGGTCCTGGACCAGGGTGAGATCGCGGTAGCCCTCCAGGCGCAGTGCCCGCTCCGCGCTGCGCAGGAAGATCTGTTCGTCGTCTACGATCAGGATGGAAGGCTGCATGGCATCGCCCCTTCGTGGCGCGGGATGATTCTCGGTGAGTTGAACGGGGGATTCAAGGGAAGGGTGTGAGGCGGGGGGCCTGAGCCCCCGCCTCGGGACCGGTGCGTCCACCCTTCCCACATCCGCCCTGTCGGGGCGGCAGAGGTTGCGGCTGTAGACATGAGCCGGCGCTCCCCCGTGGAGTCGTTCGAATGCACAGCGATCAACCGACCGACGAGGCGGCCGGCGAGGCAGCCATCAGCGGGGAGGTGGCGAGGCGCATGACGGGACTCCGGGGAAGGTGCCCCCCTCAGGAGCAAGTCTCGTGCCTGCCTCGGTGCGTTCCGCAGATGGAATGAAATGCGGCCTGCATCGCCTCCTCTCGATCCCCTCGCCAGGGTGCCTTGCGGAGGGCGGGCCCACCCACGTGTTCCATCGGCCGCGTTGACCTGTTTCATGGAACACGCCACGGAACACTACCAAGCTGGTACACCAACCTGGCGTGAAGAGGCCAGCGCGCCCTGCTAGGCTTGCGCCATGTTCAGCAGCACGCGCATGGTGGTGCCCTCGCCCTCGTGGCTCTCCACCCGGATCTCGCCGCCCATCTCCCGCACGATGCCCTGGCTGATCCACAAGCCCAGGCCGGTGCCCCTGGGCTTGGTGGTGTAGAAGGGGTCGAAGATCTGGTGCTGGACGTGGGCCGGGATGCCGCAGCCGTTGTCGGTCACCTGGATCTCGAGCATGCCGGTGCGCTGGCTGGAGCAGGCATTGACGAGCACATGGCCGTCGGGGCCGGCGGCCGCCTGGGCGGCGTTGATGATGAGGTTCACCAGGACCTGCTGCAGCTTGCGGGCGTCCATGAGGGCGAAGGGCAGCCTGGCCTGCGCCCGGGTGTCCACCTGGCCCACGAGCTTTCGGGCCTGGGGGCCCACCAGGGCCAGGGCGCGATCCACGATCGGGCCCACCGCGCCGGCGCTCAGGACCATGGGCGTGTCGTCACGGGCGTGGCTACGCAGCTGCTCCACCAGGTCGGTCATCAGCGCTGCGCCGTGATCCAGGTCGTCCACCAGTGCCTCGAGCTCCTGGCCGATCTGCATCGCGGACATGCCCTGGGCCTGCGCGCCTGAGGTCTCGCCGGCCAGGGCCAGCAGGGCCTCGTGGTAGCGGCGCAGGGTGGGCAGGTTGAACTGGATGAAGTGCACGGGGTTGGCGATCTCGTGGGCCACGCCGGTGATGATCTGCCCCAGCGCGGCCAGCTTTTCGGCCCGCTGGACCTGTCGCTGGGCCTGCTTGAGCTCGGTGTGGTCGAGAAACGAGACTATGCGCAGCGTGGAGCCGGGCACCACGCGGATGGTGGCCAGGCCTACCCGCTCACGGCCGGAGCGGTCGCGCACCCTGATCTCGTAGCTGGCGGGGGCCTTGCGAGGATCTCGACCTCGCTGGCGGTGGTACTCCATGACGGTCTGCAGGTCGCCGCTGTGCACGAAATCCGTGGCCTTCATGCGGCCGACGGTCTGAGCGCGGCTGTAGCCGGTCTGACGCTCGAACTCGGTGTTCACCACGCGGATCACGGCCCGCTCGTCGAAGGCGAAGGTGACGGTGCCGGTGGTCTCGAACAGCGTGCGGAAGCGCCCCTCGGTGTCGTGCAGGGCGGCCTCCACCTGTCTACCGGCGGTGACGTCCTGCAGCAGCAGCGTGCAGGCCCGCGACCCGCGGTAGGCGAGCACCTCCATCCAGCGGCTCGAGCTCGCCAGCTGCAGGGCCCCGCTGCAGTGGGCGCCCACCTCGCCCGCGGCCTGCAGGGCGCTGGCGATGGGACCCTGGAGCTCCAGCGGGAGGAGGTCGTGGAGCCTGGCGCCGGGGACAGGCTCGGCGGCTAGTCTCCAGCCAGCCCAGTCGCCGTGGCTCACCTCGATGAGGCCCTGGGCGTCCAGCTCTGCGTGGAACAGCGTCCAGGCCCTCGGTTCCTGTTTCTCCATGGCTCCCCCGTGGTGCGTGCTCGCCATCTTCATCCCACGAAGCCCGCTCCAGGTCAAGAACCCGCGACGAAGAACCGGTTATGAAAGCTGCGATCCAGTTGGGCCGGATCTTGCGGCGTCCATGCAGGCGAGGGGGTGCGCCCCTCGGGAGGAGAGGATGCAACGCGACCCGAGACCCATGACCGCCGCGCTCCACCTGCGCGAGGAGAGCAACGCCGCTCTTGAGGCTACTCCAGCCCGTAGACGAAGCGGCTGCCGCCCACCTGGATCTCGTCCCCCGGCTCCAGCTCCACCTCGGTCACCGCCTTGCCGTTGACCTTGACCTTGGTCCAGCGGCCCAGCTTGCGTAGCTGGTGCTTGCGGCCGGTCCACACCACCACCGCCGCGCGGCCCTTGCTCAGCCCGGAGATGGGCAGGCCGTCGTCGCCGCCGAACCAGATGCGGCCATGGCCGGGCTTGTGCAGCTTCGTCCCGACCGCGGGCTTGACGTAGCCGCGGCGCAGCAGGGTGCGGATGGCCACCATGCGCTTCATCAGGCGCTCGTCGAGCATCAGGGTGGAGGAATCGACGTTGCCCGAGAGCTGCCACTCCAGCCGCGGCAGCTCGATGGCGGGCTTGCCTTCCCAGAGCTGCTCTTCCTGGGTCTCCCCCAGGTAATGCAGCTCCACCGTACCCAGCCTGACGGTGTCGCCGCCCCACAGCACCTTGCGCTCCACGCGATCGCCGTTGATGAAGGTGCCGTTGTCGCTCAGCAGATCCTCGAGCACGCAGCCCTCTTCGGTGAGCACGATCATGGCGTGGCGGCGGCTCACGGTGGCGGAGGCGATGGGGATGTTGGCCTCGCGACCTCGGCCCAGCAGCAGATCTTCGTGCACGAAGAAGACCCGGTCCGGCTGCCCGCGCTCCAGCACCACGAAGGCCGGGCCTCCGGGCTCCTCGTGGTCGATGGGGGCCAGCGCCTCGGCATCTAGAATCTCGGGCAGGTCCAGCTCTTCGGGCACGATCTCCGTGGGGTCCTCCCAGTCATCCTTCGGCTTCCGGTCGCCAGCCGTCATGGGGCCTCCGCTGCTGGGGCTCGGTGACAGGGTCGCACGTACCGGGAGGCAGGTTCAAGGGCCTGCGCCCCCTCGCCAACCGTCGAGCGTGCCCCAGAGGATGAGGTTGGCCTCGCCCATCTGCGGCTTCGGTTGACGCCCGGGAAGCAGTTGCGGGATGCTTGGGAGAACCCAGGCGACCGGAAGGGCTGCGCGTGGACGGACAGACTCCGCAGGAGGCCTCGAAGAGGAGCTTCAAGCTGCTGCGCTGCATCGGCAAGGGCGGCTTTGGAGAGGTCTACCTGGCGCACATGAGCACCTCGTCGGGGTTCGCCAAGACGGTGGCCATCAAGGTGCTGCGCCCCGACATGGAGGGCATGGAGCAGGTGGCGGCCCGGCTGCGCGACGAGGCGCGCATGCTGGGCCTCATCAGCCATCCCGCTGTGGTGGAGGCCCAGGACCTGATCACCCTGGCGGGACGCCCCGCTGTGGTCATGGAGTACGTGCCGGGCGTCAACCTGAACTGGATCATCAACCCCAAGCGCTTTCCCCTGCTGGTGCCAGCGTCGGTGGTGCTGGCGGTGGTCCGCGAGGTGGCCGGAGCCCTGGATGCGGCCTTCAACCGCCCCTCCACCGTCACCGGCGAGCCCCTCGAGATCCTGCACCGCGACGTGAAGCCCGCCAACATCCGCATCACCCCTGATGGTGTGGTCAAGATCCTGGACTTCGGCATCGCGCGCTCCACCCAGATGGACCGCGAGGCCGAGACCAAGGCCCACCAGCTCGGCTCTCTGGGCTACATGGCACCGGAGCTCATGGACGGTGGCCGAGCGTCGCCGGCCAGCGATGTCTATGCCCTGGGCATCGTGCTGTTCGAGAGCCTGGCCCGCGTGCGCTTCGGCTGGCCCGCCTCATCCCAGGAAGCCCACGACGCCGCTGTGGAGGAGCGCTCCCGCAGCCAGGCCCTCGACGCCCTGGGCGAGCACCGCGACCAGGTCATGGCCCTGGTCACCGAGATGGTGGCCTTCGCTCCGGGGCTGCGCCCCACCGCCGCCCAGGTGCGCCGTCGCTGCCGTCAACTGGACCGCCTGGTGGACGGTCCCCTGCCCGAGGAGTGGATTCCAGAGATCCTCGACCAGGTCGCCACCCCCGACGATCCCGAGGGCGTGGACCTCACCGGAAAGACCCTCTTCGAGGAGACCTCCCGCTCCATCAGCGGCGACGTGCCTCTCGGCGACGACCTCCAGCTCCCGCCCTCCGATGATGACCTCCAGCTTCCGCCCTCCGACTACGACCTCCAGCTTCCGCCCTCCGACTACGACCTCCAGCTTCCGCCCTCCGACGACGCCACCGCCATCGCACCGCTGGAGTTCGAGCCCCGCTCGGCGGTGCGGCCCGTGGCCGACGAGGGCCCCCCCTGGGGGCTGATCGCAGCCGCGGTGCTGCTGCTGGTGGCGCTGGGCCTGGGCGGCTGGTGGGTGTTCGGCAGGAACCCAGCGCCCGATCCGGTGGTCGAAGTGCTGGAGCCCGAGCCGGCGCCGGTGGTGGAACCGCCTCCCGAGCCAGCGGTGGCGGAGGCTCCCCCCGAGCCCGAGGTCGAGGAGGCTCCCCCCGAGCCCGAGGTCGAGGAGGATCTTCCCGCGGAGCCCGCTCCCACGGTGGTCGCAGCGCCACCGGTGCGGGCGGCGCCCGAGGTGCCCGCCGGGTCTCCCCCCAGCGAGCCCGAGCCAGCGGCGAGCGCCGTGGAGGCGCGGCTGTCCTCGGTGCCCTTCGGCATCGAGATCTACGTGGACGGCAGCGCCAGGGGCAAGACCCCGGTCACCCTCGATCTGCTGCCCGGCCCCCACGCGGTGATGTACCTCGACGGCGCCGACACCGTGCGAGCCGAGGTGGTGGTGGTGGAGGGCGGGAGCAACTTCTTCAACTACATCCGGTCCGAGGGGGTGGTGAAGTGAGCGCCGTGATCCTGGCCGCTCTGCTCGTGCCGAGCAGCGCCCACGCGGGTGACTGCGTCGACCTGGTGGAGGCGCTGGCGGTGGTGCGCTCGGCGGTAGAAGAGGTGCGCCTGGACGAGGCCGCCGTGATGGCGGAGCAGACCGTCGACGCCCTGAGCTGTCAGGAGGCGCCGGTCAACCCGCTGCTGCTCACCAGCGTCTTCCAGCTGCAGGGCGCGGTGGCCCACTTCCGCGGCGATCCCGGTGAAGCCGACGCCGCCTTCCGCCGCGCGGTGGCCGTGGCGCCCATGTCCACCCTCGACGCCCGCTTCGGCGAGGACGCCGCCGCGACCTACCGCGCCGTGCAGCGCAGCGTGCTCGCCGAGTCCAACGGCACCATCACCGTGGCCGGCCAGGTGGACGCCTGGATCGACGGTCGGCTGGTGGAGCTGGGCACTTCCCTGGAGCTGCCGGTGGGCTACCACCTGCTGCAGTGGCGCGAGGGCGAAGACATCAAGCTGCACTCCCGCACCCTGCGCATGGCCGTGGGCGAGGCGCGGGTGCTCCCCCTGGGCGCCGATGCCATCGTCGAGGGCCAGCCTGTGCGCGCCGAGCGCGACCTCGACTGGGCGCCCTATGCGCGCGCCGGTGGCGGCCTCGTCCTGCTGGCCGGCGCCGGGGTGCTGCTGGCCGGCGCCAAGGCCTACCAGGACTTCGAGCGCACCGACGACCCCATGGAGCTGGAGACACACCAGAGTCGGAACCACGCTTTGGTGATCGCCGGGGCCAGCACGGCTGCGGTGGGCGCGGGCGTCATCGGCGTGAGCTTCGTAGACGGCGGCTGGGGCCTGGGCCTCGAGCTGCGCTTCTAGAGTCGGAGGCAGCATGACCTCACCCCGCGTCATCCCGCTGCTGCTGCTCACAGGCTGCCTGTGGGTGAGCGACGAGCGCTACGACGAGCGCTGGGAGGATCTAACGGACGTGGACGGCGACGGCTTCGCCAGCGCCGACTACGAGGGTGACGACTGCGACGACTCCGACGCCGAGGTGCACCCCGAGGCCACCGAGCTCTGCGACAGCATCGACAACGACTGCGACGGCTCGGTGGACGAGGACGACGCCGACGACGCCCTCACCTTCTACCAGGACGGCGACGGCGACGGCTACGGCGATCCCGACGCCACCGCGCAGGCCTGCGCCCTGCCCAGCGGCTACTCTGACGACGACACCGACTGCGACGATCTCGACGCTGAGGTCAACCCCGGCGCCGGAGAGGTCTGCAACGGCAGCGACGACGACTGCGACGAGCTGGTGGATGTGGAAGATCCCGACGTGGCCGACGCCGCCACCTGGTACCTGGACGACGACGGCGACGGCTTCGGCGACCCCGACAGCAGCCAGGATGCCTGCACCCAGCCCAGCACCCACGTGGAAGACGCCACCGACTGCGACGACAGCGACGGGGCCATCAACCCCGACGCCGAGGAGCTCTGCGACGGTGTCGACAACGACTGCGACGAGCTGGTGGATGACGACGACGAGGTCACAGGCAGCTCCACCTGGTACGAGGACGCCGATGGTGACGGCTACGGCGACGAAGACTCCACCACCGAGGCCTGCTTCCAGCCCGACGATCACGTCGCGGAACCGGGGGACTGCGACGACAGCGACGAGTCCATCCACCCGGATCGACTCGAGCACCTGGACAACAGCCAGGACGATGACTGCGACGGCGACACGGATCAGCTGGCCGTGCTCTCGCTGCTGGACTCCAGCGACGTGTCGGGCCCCCGGCTGGCCGTGGCCGCCGACGCGCTGGTGCTGGCCTGGATCGCCGGCAGCTACGAGGACGAGGGCGTCGACTACTACGATGGAACGCTGGCCCTGGCCTTCGACACCACCGAAGACGGCCTGCCCCTGGTGGACAGCTACGCCGCGGGCGACAGCTCCTCATCCGGCACCGTGAACAGCAGCTTCGACTTCAACGCCGTGGACGAGTACTGGGCCTGGGCCCGCGCCGTGGACACGGGCTCACAGCAGCTGCGGGTGGACGTGCTCGACTCCAGCAGCGGTGAGTCGGGGACGCTGACGTCCACCGTCAGCGCCGGGTCGCCCCTGGAGCAGGTGCAGCTGTCGGCCGACAGCAGCGCTGGGGTGATCACCACGGTGGGCTGTGTCTCCACCACCGGCAGCAACCTGTTCTGGGCCAGCCAATCGGCCTCCAGCATCGTGGACGGCAGCGGATCGGCCACCAGCTACAGCGGCACGCACAGCTACGGGGGCTACAACCCATCCGAGACCAGCTTCCGCTGCGAGCACGACCATTCCTCCCAGTCCATGTACGTGGGCGTGCACTATCCCCCGTACCTGGACGTGTTCAACCCCTCCGGCCCCAACCTGCAGCAGACCAGCCGTTGGAGCCACTACTGGGGCACGGAGGACCTCGAGATCAGCTACGCCTCGGGCTTCGGGCACCTCGCCGTGGTCTGCGAGGACTGGTCTTCCTACGGCTGCATGTCCGACGGCGAGGACGACTACGCCGCCTACGTCTCCTCCTACGACCAGTACTCCAGCGCTTCGGGCTACCTGCCCATCGACATCCCCGGCTACGACATGGTGGACGTGGACGTCACGGGCGGCGCCGCGGGCGAGGCCCTGCTCTGCGTGGTGTCCACAACGGGCCACAACTGGCTGGTGCAGGCCGAGAGCCTGGGCTCGGGAGCCATCACCCAGATCCCCTTCGTGGACGGCACCTCCGATGCGGCCGACGAGTGCGCCGTGGTGGTCACCGACGCGGGAGAGCTGGTGGTGGCCTACCGTTTCGGCGACGAGATCCGGGCCGGCTACTACGACGGGTTCTAGTGCGCGCGCTCGGGAGTTGATAGCCGCCCCCACAAGCCACCCGCACGGTCGCGCACGACCGTGCAGCCGTGAGCCTCTGTCCACCCGACAGGGTGGTCAGAGACTCCCGAGTGGCGGCACTAGATCTCGAAGGGGATCACGCCGCTGGCAGAGGCGTCTTTGTCCATCTGGTAGCGGAAGAAGGAGGAGCCCACCCGGAAACGGTCGCCGTCTCCGAGCATCTTCTCGGTGACCGGCTGGCCGTTGACCTCCACCCTGGCCCAGCTCGTGAGGCGACGCAGCACGTGGCGGTTGCCGTTCCATGCCACGGCGGCCTTCTTGCCCCACCAGGGGAAGCCGGCGGCGGGGATGTCGGCCGCGACGCCCAGGGTGAGCTCCTTGTTGCCCGGCTCCCAGCTGCTACCCAGGCGGCCCTCCAGCACCACGCGGCCACGCTGCATGCGGTCGGAGGCGGAGCGCAGGCGTTCGAGCAGGGCGGGGGAGAGCTGGAAGGTGGCGGTCTGCTGCATGGCCCCGGCGCGCAGGCCATAGGCCAGGGGGATCTCGGTGAGGGGCGTGCCCTGGAACTTGTGCTCCAGCGTGGTGCGCTCATCGCCGTAGAACACCAGGGTGAACTTGCCCACCTGGACCTCGTCGGGGGTGCGCAGCGCGCAGCGGTGCTCGAGGCGAGTGCCGTTGACCAGGGTGCCGTTCTGGCTGCCCAGGTCCTCGATGGACACGCCCAGCTCGTCGAGGACCAGCTTGGCGTGCTTTCGGCTGACCGAGACGTTGGACAGCCGCAGCATGGCGCTCGGCTCCCGGCCGATGATCAGCTCGGGCTTGTCGATGTTGAACAGCCGTTCTGGATGTCCCGGCTCGATGATGACGAAGGAGGCCATGGCGCGCGTTTCCCTTGAGGCTTCGACCTTTGGGTGCTCGAAGGGCGATCCTACACCATGCAGCTCGGGGGATGCCACGCCCTGGGAGCGGGGGTGGTCAGAGAGTGGGGCCCGCAGCTGTTCCCAGGTCTGGCTCCAGCGCATCGCGGCTTGCGAACGCCGCGGCCAGCATGCTCTCGACGCGGGCGGCGTGCTTTCAGCACGTTGACCGAGAGCGCTGCAGGCAGGGACGGCCGCAGTCGCGACTGCTGGACGGACGTAGTGCCGCAGCAGATTCGGCGGTCTGTCGCCTGCTCCTTGTCTGTCCAGAGGCCGACCGTGGCCAGCAGCAGGGCGGTCTCATCGCCCAGGCGGCAGATCAGCTCGTCACGGACGTCTCCGGCGGTCGCTACAGCGCAGAACCCGTCCGTACGGTCTACCGCCTTTGGCGGCGGCTTTCGCCCCAATGCTGCGCATTGTCGCTACGACATGAACCGGCGGCAAGCCTGCCGCCTCCACCCGTGGTCAATCAGGGTCGTATGCCACCTACTTCATGACTTTTCAGCTGTGACGAGTTGGGCGCTACTGCGCCGAAACGAACCGATTGAGGCGCAGGCTGCCGCGATATCCCAGGTTCTTCGCTCGCGCGATGCGCCATCGGTACACAACCTCGCCTGCTGGCGGCGACACGGCCTGGCTGAAAGGAGGCGTCGAAAGCACGATAAGGCTTAACAGCACACGGATGCTGCCGCCTCTTTCCCGAGCGCCGCTAGCCCTCGCAGCGGTCGAAGGGCCCCCAGCGGGCCCAGAACACGCCCAGGGTACCCAGGCTCTTGACCACCTCGGCGGGGATGTCCTCGGGCAGGGCGTGGGCGTGCAGCTCTGATTCCTCCAGCACGATCCCGGGTTCCAGCTCTCCAGCCCAGTCTGCCAGGTAGGTGGGCTCCACTACGCAGTCCAGCAGCGCGTCGGGCAGGTTGTAGCGCACCTGCATGTCGGTCTGGCGGAGGGCCTCGTACAGGGCGTGCACGTGGGGGTGGCCGGCCAGCGGCACGCCGTGATCAACTTCGGTGTAGGTGACCACGGCCGTGGCGCCGGTGCCGAGGCTGGTGAGGGCGCCCACGCTGTGCAGGGCCATGTTGCGGGGATCCCAGAAGGCCGAGGCGGCTTCGGGGGTGGCCACGTGTACGGGCCAGTCGTTGTCGGAGAGCGCGCCATGTTCGCGGGCCGCCGCGGTGGCCTCGGGGGTGAAGGTCTGCACAGGATCGTCGGCGGTGCCGTCCCAGTGGGGGATGAACAGGAAGTCCTCGTCGGCCTCCACCGCGCCGCTGCCGTCGATGTCGGGGGTGGTGCCGCCCAGCAGGGAGAGGCGGCCGTCGCCGTCGTTGTCCAGGAACAGGGCGCCGGGGATCTCCAGGCCGCGCAGGGGGAAGCTGCAGACAGGGCTCGGATCCACCTCAGGATCCCAGGCGATGAGGGAGTAGTCGAGATCGCAGCTGTGGTCTGGGCAGGCGCCAGCTGCATAGGTGTGGTTGCGACCGTCGTTCCAGGCGTAGCTGTCGCCGTCGCCGTCCTGCTCGTCGTCGGGGTCCAGGCAGAACTTGCCCGCGTCGCCCACCGTGAGCTGCGGGTTGGTGGGGGCCTCGTAGGTGGCCAGGCCCAGCAGACCCGCCGCGAGGGCCTCGTCCATCTCTGCCAGGGCGGCGAAGGCGATGGCGCCGCCGCTGGAGGTGCCTTCGAGCACCACCTGGGCGTTGCAGACGGGCATGCCCACCAGCTGGCCCAGGCTGTGGCCATCAGAGGAGGTGATCTGTCCTGCCGCGAAGCGGAAGGCCTCCAGCAGCACGGCGGCGGCGGTGGGTCCGCCGTACTCCACCTCGCCGCCGGTGGTCAGCTTGTCCATGGACCAGCCCGGGTAGATGGGCTGCACCTCCACCAGGCCGAACTCGCCGTAGGGCTGGGGGCGCAGGGGGCTGGGCATGGAGTAGGCGGGGGTGCCGGCGACCATCACCGGGGCGCCCTCGTCGTAGGCCCGCAGCTCGGGATCGCGGGGAAAGAAGAGCACCACCAGGACCGGGTCCGCCACCGTGCTGTCCAGCTCCACCACGCGATATTGCAGGTCCTCATCGTCCTCGAAGGGGGTGGCTTCGGGCAGGTCCGTCGGGGCGTCCAGCCAGTCCTCGTTGCAACCCCGGTCGAGGGGGCCGGCGGTCTCGCCTTGCGCTGTGCTGTCCTCGGGTTCCCCCCCCCAGCGCTGGCAGGCGGCCAGGGCGGCCAGGAGGAGCAGCGGCGCGGGCGAGGGAAGCGTCACGCGGCAGAGTATAGGCTAGCGGTCGTCGAGGACGAGGACGGGGCGGCAGCGAAAGACGTCGTTCACCCGGGCGAGGTGCAGGTGGCCGTCGGCGTCGGGGGTGTTCGTGTCGAGCTGCGGGGAACGCGAGTCCTGCTGTTCGGCGTCACAAGTGGCCGGAGACCTGGGGTCTGCCCCTGGTTGTGACGCCTCCTGGGCCCTCCGCGGCCGGTTCGGCGTCACAAGTGGCCGGAGACCTGGGGTCTGCCCCTGGTTGTGACGCCTCCTGGGCCCTCCGCGGCCGGTTCGGCGTCACAAGTGGCCGGAGACCTGGGGTCTGCCCCTGGTTGTGACGCCTCCTGGGCCCTCCGCGGCCGGTTCGGCGTCACAAGTGGCCGGAGACCTGGGGTCTGCCCCTGGTTGTGACGCCTCCTGGGCCCTCCGCGGCCGGTTCGGCGTCACAAGTGGCCGGAGACCTGGGGTCTGCCCCTGGTTGTGACGCCTCCTGGGCCCTCCGCGGCCGG
>CAZEJJ010000169.1:0-15962 GCA_964512185.1 uncultured Enterobacterales bacterium
CGCGCCCCCCAGGCGACCGCTACGCGGTCGCATAGTGCACGCGAGGGCGGCTTGTTGGGGTGGCTATAAACTTCCGAGCGCGCGCACTAGGGCAGCGGGTCGCGGTCCTCGCGGCGGCGCTCGCGCAGATCCAGGGCCAGGCGGCCCACCCCCAGCAGCAGCCCGGCCCCCAGGAACAGGGCGGCGGTGGCCTGGCCCTGTGCGTCCAGGTCGTGGTGCAGGCTGGGAAACAGGGAGCCGAGGAAGGGCAGCACCATGACGCTGCCGCCGTGGCTGGCGTTGTACCAGCCCACGAACCCGCCTGTGGCCAGGAACAGGATCGAGGGCAGGAAGCGCATGGGGAGCTCCGGGGGCTCAGACACCGGGCGCGGACGATGCGCGGTACCGTGGGCCTTCATCCGAGCTAACAGCAGGCGACAGAACAGGCTGCCGTGAGGCAGCCGACCGAATCGTAGCGAGGGACACCAGGCGCGCTGTAGTAGCGATCTGGTGTTCCGCAGTAGATACGGGGTTCTTTCGCCTGCTGTAATGCAGGACCGACGGGGATGCATTCCATGAGCCGGCCCGGGGTCGCTGCTGTTGTCCGCGCGTGCCCAACGGCCTACACTCGCCTCTCGCCTGCTCTCCAGGCGCAAACGGAGGGTCCCATGGAAGATCGAGAGCGCGTCCTCAAGCTGATCCTGGCCGTCTGCACCGAGCGCCAGGGCCGCAAGATCCTCACCTGCGCCAAGGCCTTTGAGCTGTCCGAGCAGCACCGAATCTCCCTGGCTGACATCTCGAAGATCTGCAACGCCGACAAGATCAAGATCGCTGGCTGCCAGCTGGGCTGCTTCTAGATCTCCGGGGCTGCCCTCGCCATGCCGCTGCTCCAGGCGCCAGGGATGCTGATGGTCGGCGCCGCCGGCCGTGACGCCGGCAAGACCGAATTCGCCTGCCAGCTCGTGAGCCGCCTGGCACCCCATCACCAGGTGGTGGCGGTCAAGGTCAGCACGGAGACAGACGAGCACGCCCACTGTGCCTGCGGAGGGGAGGGCTGCGGGGGCTGCTCCGCTCCCTTCCAGCTCAGCCTGGAGAGCGCCGGCCCTGCGGGAAAAGACACGGCGCGGCTGCGGCGAGCGGGTGCCCAGCGCGTGTACTGGCTGCAGGTGCTGCGCGGCCACCTGGAGGCCGGAGCCCGGGCCCTGTTGGACAAGCTGGACCCCGACACGGTGGTGGTGTGCGAGAGCAACTCGCTGCGCACGGTGGTGGAGCCGGGGGTCTTCGTCATCGCCACGCGGGCGGGCGTCCGCGACGTCAAGCCCTCGTGCCGGGCGGTGTGGCACCTGGCCGACGCCATCCTGCGCTCAGACGGCGAGCGCTTCGATCCACCGGCGGATCGCTTCGCCCTGCAGGATGGACGCTGGGGGTTCCGGCGCGAGGCCGCGGCCATCGTGATGGCCGGCGGCCAGAGCCGCCGCATGGGGCGCGACAAGACCCTGCTGCGGGTAGGCGGAAAGCCCATGGTGCAGAGGGTCATCGAGCGGGTTGGCCCCTTGGTGTCCCAGGTGCTGGTGAGCGCCAACGATCCCGCCAAGTTCGCCTTCCTCGGGCTCGAGGTGGTGCCCGACCGGGAGCCGGGGCACGGCCCCCTGATGGGGCTGGTGTCCACGCTCCCTCGCTCGCGCTACGATCTCAACCTGGTGCTGTCCTGTGACGTCCCCGGCATCCCGCCGGTGGTGCTGCGAGAGCTGCTGAGGATCGCCCGTGGCGGGGCCGACGTGGTGGTGCCCGTCACCGCCGAAGGCTTCTACGAGCCGCTCTGCGCGGTGTACCGGAAGCGCGCCGTGCCCGTGCTGGAGGGTCTGCTGGCTGGAGGCATGCGCTCGGTCCACAAGGCCCTCCACCACCTCTCGCTGGCTGAGGTGCCGGTGGCCGACCTGGCCTCCTGGCAGAACCTGAACACCCTGGCCGACCTGCAGGCATTCTCAGCCTCTGAAGAAGCGTAGAAAGGCAGAAATCAGGGGGACCTCAGCGGCGCTCCGATCGTTGCTCCCGTCGAGCCCGGGGGCGTGATAGGGGCGCTGCGGCAACCTGGTATCGCTGATCCCCATCAGGATCCGGAGGCCCCTCTACAGGGTGCCCCGGCCTGGATGGCGGGCGCCCATCCCGACCCGGCAGGTGTACTCATGAGTCACGACCCCAAGGACCTCGTCCACTTCTTCAACCCCCAGTCCATCGCCATCGTGGGGGCCTCCAACAAGTTCGCCACCATCAGCGGCAAGCCGCTGCGCTTCTTGTTGGAGCATGGCTACAAGGGCAAGATCTTCCCGATCAACCCCAAGTACGACGAGCTGCTGGGAGTCAAGTGCTACCCCAGCGTGCTGGCGGTCCCCGAAGACATCGACGCCGCCTTGATCGCGGTGAACTACCGCCTCGTGCTGCCCATGCTCGAGCAGTGCGTCGAGAAGGGCATCAAGTACGCCACCGTGTTCGCGTCCGGCTTCGCCGAGTCGGGAGCCGAGGGCAAGGAGCTGCAGCGCCAGATCGGCGAGCTGGCCCGCGAGACCGGCATCGGCATCTGCGGCCCCAACTGCCAGGGCATGGTCAACCTCAAGGACGGCGCCGTGGGCGGCTTCTCGGCCTCGCTGGAGATCAAGCCTCTGCGCGTGGGCCCCATCGGCTACGTCACCCAGAGCGGCGCTCTGGGCTACTCCATCTTCAACATGGCCCAGGAATCCGGGGTGGGCTTCTCCTACATCGCCTCCACCGGCAACGAGGTGGACCTGCACACGCTGGACTTCATGGGCTTCATGCTCGAGGACCCCAGCACCCGCATGGTGGTGGCGTACCTCGAGGGCATCAAGGACGGCAAGCAGTTCGCCGAGCTGGCCGACCGCGCCCTTGAGCTGGGCAAGCCCATCGTGGCCCTCAAGGTGGGCCGCTCCGAGATCGGCATGAAGGCCGCCGCCTCTCACACCGGCTCCCTCACCGGCTCCGATGCCACGGTGGACGCCTTCTTCAACCAGAAGGGCATCCTGCGCACCGACGACATCGAGGACATGATCGACATCGCGGCGCTCATGCAGCGCGTCCCCGCCCTCCCCCAGGGCCAGGGCCTGGGCATCATCACCACCTCCGGCGGCGCCGGCATCCTGGTGGCCGACACCGCCGCCGAGCTGGACATCGACCTCCCGGCCCTGGACGAGGCCACCACCGCCGCTATCGAAGCGGTCATCCCCGCCTATGGCTCGGCGCTCAACCCGGTGGACGTCACCGCCTCGGTGATCAACGAGGCCGACGACTTCGTCAAGGTCATGCAGGCCCTGGTGGCCAACGACAGCATCGACGCGCTGGTCATCGTGGTCACCATGATCTCCGGGGCGTCGGGCGCCCAGATGGCGCGCGACATCGTCAAGATGTCCCGCATGACCGACAAGCCCATCGTGGTGGCCTGGACCGCGGGCGAGCGCCTCATGGGCGACAACCTGCAGATCCTGCGCGACGGCGAGGTGCAGGTGTTCCAGTCCCCCGTGCGCGCCACCAAGGCCATGGGCGGGCTCATGAAGTTCGGCGCCTTCCGCAAGGAGCTGATGGCTCGCGGCGCCAGCACCGCCGAGGCCACCCCCGAGCCCGCTCGCCAGGCCGCGCTGGCCATCCTCGACGCCGCCGACGGCAACCTCACCGAGCACCAGGGCAAGGAGTTCCTGGCCCAGTACGGCATCCCCGTCACGGGCGAGGCCGTGGCCGGCTCCGAAGACGACGCGGCCCGCATCGCCACCGACATCGGCTTCCCGGTGGTCATGAAGATCGACTCCCCCGACATCCTGCACAAGACCGAGGCCGGCGGCCTCCGGCTGGGCATCGAGAGCGTCGACCAGGCCCGCGCCGCCTACACCGAGATCATGGCCAACGCCAAGGCCTACGACGCCAGCGCCAGGCTCACCGGCGTGCTGGTGCAGGAGATGGTCATGGGCGGCACCGAGGTCATCGTGGGTCTGAACAACGACCCCCAGTTCGGCCCCACCGTGATGTTCGGCCTGGGCGGCATCTTCGTGGAGATCCTCAAGGACGTCTCCCTGCGGGTGGCCCCGCTGTCTCGCGAAGACGCCGAGGCCATGATCCGCGAGATCAAGAGCTTCAAGATCCTCGACGGCGCCCGCGGCCGTCCCAAGTGCGACATCGACGCCATCGCCGACGTGCTGGTCCGCGTCAGCCGCCTGGCCCTCGACCTCGAGGACCGCGTGGCCGAGCTGGACATCAACCCCCTGCTGGTGCTGCCGGCGGGTCAGGGTGTGCGCGTGGCCGACGCCCTCGTGATCCAGAAATAGTCTTCAGGAACCCCTGCGGCGCCCCGGCCGGGCGCCTTCCACCAAGGAGAGCCCATGCCAGCGCTACCCGAGTACAAGACGCGCGTGCTCCTCGAAAACGAGGGTGTCTCACTCGTCGAGGGCCTGTTCGTGGCCGCCGGATCGGAGATCCCGAGCCCGCTACCCGCCACCCCCATCTACCTCAAGGCCCAGATCCCAGGGGCCACCAGCCGGGCGGCCCACGGGCTGGTGCGGCGGGCCGACAGCGCTGAGAAGCTCGACGCCGATCTGCGCGAGCTGCTGGCCCCCGGAGCCTGGGGCCAGGCCGAGGGCGTGCTGTTGGCCAAGGGCGTGCAGATGGTCGGCGAATACTACGCCGCCTGCATGCTGGACTTCGGCAGCGCCGAGAAGCTGCCCGGCGGCATCCTCATCTTCTCCCGTGAAGGTGGCTCCGGTGTCGAAGGCCGCAGCGCCTCGCTGCAGAAGATCCCCTTCTCGCTGCTCAACCTGCCCACGGCCAGCGAGATCGCCGGCAAGCTGCGCGACCTGGACGACGCCGCGGCCGTCGGCGTGTTCCTCGAGCCCTTCATCAAGGTCTTCGCCCGCTACAAGCTCACGGTGCTCGAGACCAACCCCATCGGCGTGCTCGAAGACGGCAGCCTGGTGGTCATCGACTGCCGGGCCGAGTTCGAGAGCCACGCGGTGGGCAAGAAGGACAAGCAGCTGTTCGCTGCAGCGTCCACCTCCGAAGAGGATCGGACCCAGCTCGAGCAGCTGGTCGAGGCCATCAACGCCGCCGACCCGGCGGGCACCGGCTTCATCCGCGAGAACCGCGAGCCGGCTCCCGAGGGCGCCCTGCGCGTGGCCACCAACCTGTGTGGCGGCGGCGGCAAGATGCTCTGGGAGATGACCACCGGCGCCCGGAACGACATCCACGAGATGAACGAGTCCGACACCTCCGGCGGCCTGTCGGCCTTCAAGAGCTACCGCGTGCTGCGCGCCATCCTCCAGATGGAGGGCTCCCAGGCCCTGCTGCTCACCGGATCCGGCATGGCCTTCCAGAACCAGCACCACCTGGCCGCGGCCGCGTGGAAGGGCCTGCGCGAGAGCCCCACTCCCCTGCCGGCCCTGCTGCGCTTCGGAGGCACCGACGAGGACAAGGCCCGCGCCCTGTTCGAGCGTGTCTCCGCCAGCCTGCCCGTGCCCGTCAAGACCTTCCCGCCGGAGATCTTCCCCAACGCCATGGTGGACGACATCCCGGGCATGGCTACGGATGAGCGCATCACGGTGCAGCCCGAGCCCCAGCCCGAGGGCGAGCCCACCTTCTCGGTGGCGGTGCCCCCGGGCGACTTCTACTTCTACCCGGAGCGCCACCAGGGCGACGAGGCCCCCGCCTGCGTGGGCGTCTGCCCCAACGGTTTTTTGGCCTGGGACGCCGCGGCCCACACCATCGAGACCGTCGAAGGCACCCGCTGCATCGGCTGCCTGCTCTGCGAGACGGTCTCTCTGCTGGACGGAAACTCCGAGCTGCGGATCAAGCTCGACATGCCGGAGGTGAAGTGATGAACGGGATCCTCAAGTACCTGGTGGGTGTAGACACGCCCAAGGTCCTCTCCTTTGGCATCACCGGCCGCCAGGGCCGGAGCCGCACCAAGCTCATGAAGAAGATGGGCACCCAGGTCATCGCGGGCTGCACCCCCGGCAAGGGCGGGCAGGAGGTCGATGGCGTGCCGGTGTTCAACTCCGCCGCCGAGGCCGTGGCCGCCATGCCCGAGCTCAACTGCGGTGTCAGCTACGTGCCGGCCTTCGCCGTCAAGTCCGCCGCCATGGACGCCATGAACGCGGGCCTGAAGTTCTCGGTGCACTGCGCCGACGGCGTGGCCACCCACGACGAGGCCGTGCTCAAGGAGCACTCCAAGGCCACCGGCTGCACCTACCTGGGACCCAACACCGTGGGCATGCTCGACACCTCCGGCTACCTCTTCGGCCTCATCGGCGGCAGCGCCACCTGGGCCCGCAAGAACTATCTGCCCGGCTGCGTGGGGGTCGTCTCCCGCTCCGGCGGGCTGTCCCAGCTGCTGGGCGCCTTCCACTGCCGGCCCAACCTGCCGGGCCCGCGCGAAGACGGCAGCTTCGGCCCCCTGTGGGGCGACGACTACCCCGGCGTCACCTCGGTGATGTGCGTGGGCGGCGACCCCATGCCCGGGGTCTCCATGCTCGACGCAGCGCTGGCCTTCCAGAAGGATCCGCGCACCGAGGTCATCGTGGTCTACGGCGAGACCGGCACCACCCAGGAGAACGACCTGGCCGCCGCCGCCGCCGCCGGGCTGATCACCAAGCCGGTGATCGTCTTCCTGGGCGGCATGTACACCAAGGCCGGTGTGGCCCAGAGCCACGCGGGCGCCATGATCCGCAACCCCGAAGAGGGCTACGAGGCCAAGCGAGCCGCGCTGGAGAACGCCGGCATCGTCGTGGTGGAGCGGCCCGACGCGGTGTTCGCGCAGACGGCGAAGGTGCTGGGGCTGCAGGGCTGAGCGGACGAGGCCGACGCCGGGGCTCTGCGTGGGTTCTGGCGGCGTTCTTCGTTTCGGCGGGTCAGCACCTCGCTCCGACAGGAGACGACAGAGCGGGCCGTCTGGCGGCGACCTGTTCTGTCGCCTGTTGAGGGCGTGAGGGGCCGATGGGGGCTTCGAGACCGCAGGTCAGGCAGGGGAGAGGGGCAGATTCCCTCCAATGGCGCGAGCTGCCCCCCTACCACGGCAACGCCATCAAGCGGATCAGCGGCAAGCGGAAGGGCTACCTGCGCGACACCGGCCTGGCGGCCTACCTGCAGCGGATCTCATCCCCGCGGGCGTTGGCAGTCAGCCCTCTGCTCGGGGCGCTGTTCGAGACATGGGTGGTCAACGACATCCATGGCCAGCTCGTGCAGATAGATGTGCCACCCCTGGTGTACCACTGGCGCACCGCGGGCGGCGCAGAGGTCGACCTGGTGCTGGAGCGCGACGGGCGCCTGTACCCCATCGAGATCAAGTGCAAGACCGCCCTGAGCGGCCACGACACACGCGGGCTGCGCGCCTTCCGGGAGACCTACGCCCACCAGGACATCGCCATGAGCTTGATCGTCTACGCGGGCAGGGCCCGCTACCGCGCCAACGAGCACACGATGGTCATACCCTGGAACCTGGCTGATCTCTCAGCTTGAGCGAACTGGTGCACGAGCTCCTCCCGATCGCCAGCGCGTAGTCTCCAGCGGCGACCGTCGCATGGTGGTAGCGCACCTCTGCGCGTCGGCCCTGCCTTCCAGGTCCACGTTTGCTCCACGCCGCATCTCCGCCCCGTGTCGTCCGCTGCAGGCAGCTCTCGTCACGTGTGTAGCAGCAGCAGGCACTGGTGGTTTGCAGCAGACATGAGCTCTCCTGAGGGCTGCTAGATCTCGAATTCCACCAGGAAGGTGCCCTCTTCGCGGGTGACCTTCACGGGTTGATCGCACTTCTGGAACACGCGCAGCATGGCCTGGTTCTGGGCCAGCACCTCGGCGAAGCAGCCCTCGATGCCGCACTCGCGGGCGTAGCGGATGAGCAGCTTGAGGGTCCAGGTGGCGATGCCCTTGTCGTGGTAGTCGTCGCCGGTGATGAAGGCCACCTCGACCAGGTTGCTCTCGGGGTAGCGCAGGTACTGCCCCATGGCCACCATCTCGCCTTCGTGGCCGCGGCTGCCCAGCAGCCCGATGAAGGTGATCGTGTCCTGGTAGTCCACGTTCACGAAGCCCTGCACCCGGGCGTGGTGCATGTCTCGCAGCTCGCCGTGGAAGCGGTAGTAGATGGAGCGCTCACCCAGCTGGTAGATGAAGGCCTGCACCGTGCGCTCGTCGCTGGGGCGGGCCGGCCTGAAGAACACGTCGAGATCGCCGAAGCTGGCGGTGTGCTCGAGGTGGTCGGGGTACACCGCGCTGTTGGGCGGCGGCAGCATCTGGTCCTGGTGCACATAGCGGTGCTTCTTGGCGGTCTTCATCAGCTCGTCGCGGAACCTCGGGTGCGCGATGTTGATGAGCGCGATGGCCCGCTCGCGGATGGGCTTGCCGTGCAGCGCCGCCACCCCCCACTCCGTGATCACATAGTGCACGCAGGCGCGATCGCTGATGATCCCGGCGCCCGGGTCCAGGAACATCTTGATGTTGGACTCGCCGCCGTCGGGGCTGGTGGAGTGCAGCACCACGATGGGCTTGCCGCGGTGGGAGCGGGAGGCGCCGTGGATGAAGTCGCTGCGGCCGCCAAAGCCTCCATAGAAGCGGACGCCGGTGGATTCGTCGCTGACCTGCCCGGTGAGATCCACCTGGGCCACGTTGACGATGGCCACCATGCGCTCGTGGGAGGCGATCCTGAAGGGATCGTTCACCTCGGACACCGAGCGGATTTCTACCAGCGGGTTGTTGTCCACGAACTGGTACAGCTTCTGGGATCCGAAGGCCCGGCAGGCCACGCTGCGACCGGCGCGCATGGTCTTGCGGGCGTTGGTGACCACGCCGGCGCGCATCATGTCCATCATGCAGTCGGTGAAGTGCTCGCTGTGGATGCCGAGGTCCTGCCGCTGCTCCTCGATCAGCTTGCGGGCGATGGCCGCGGAGATGGAGTTGTGCCCCAGGCGCAGGGTGGCGCCGTCTTCGATGTACTTGACGCAGTGGTGGGCGATGCGCTCTGAGATGGGGTCCACTTCGGGGCGGGCCACCTGGGGCAGCGGCCGGTCCGAGTGCACGAAGGCGCTGACGCGGCTGACGTGCACCCGGCTGTTGCCGAAGGTGCGGGGCATGTTCTCGTTGATCTCGGCCACCACGTAGCCGGCCTGGTCCAGCGCGTGGCGGGTGATGCCCACCGTGATGCCCATGCTGCAGTGGCCGCTGGCGTCGGGCGGCGACAGCTGCAGCAGCACCACGTCGATGGGGATGCGGCCGGTGTTCATCAGCCCCGGGAGCTGGGAGCTGCTCACCGGGGTGTAGTCGGCGCGGCCCTCCTGGACCGCCTCGCGGATGCCGTCGGCGATGTGGAAGGTGTGGTGGCGGAAGTTGGCCTCGTAGGCCTGCCCGGAGCTGGGCACCACCCCCAGGGTGCGGCCCTGGATGATCTCGATATCGGTGAGCCGGGAGGCCAGCTTGAACAGGCCCTCGAGCAGCACGCCCGGGCGCCCCGCTCCCGATCCGGCGAAGATGCGGCTGCCGGAGCGGATGCGGCGCAGCGCCTCGTAGACACCCACGCTCCGGTCGGCGTAGTGCTGCTCCCAGTCGCTGCCGCTCATGGGGACTCCAGGGCCTGGCGGATCTTGTCCAGCAGGCGCGCCGGGTCGATGGGCTTGGGCAGGAAGCAGGACGCCCCCGCTTCGAGGCCGCGGCGCTTGTCGGCGTCGGCGCTCTTGGCGGTGAGCATGACGATGGGCACCTGCTCGTAGCCGGGGGTCTGGCGCAGCCGGCGGCAGACCTCGAAGCCCTGCATGCCGGGCATGATCACGTCGAGCACGAACAGGTCGAAGCGGGCGTCTGCGGCCTGCTGCAGGGCATCTGCTCCGCTGGAGGCGGTGCTGACCGCGAAGCCCTCGGACAGCAGCAGCTCTTCCATGGCGATGAGGATCAGCTCGTCGTCGTCGGTGAGCAGGATTCTGGGTTCCATGGCTCTCATGCCTCGGCGGTTACTGCATCGTCGCTGCCCGCGGTGGGCAGGGCGATGCGGAGGGTGGTGCCCCCCTCGGGCTGGTCTTCGACGCGGATGGTGCCGCCGTGCTCTTCGATGATGCCATAGCAGATGGCCAGGCCGAGCCCGGTGCCCTTGCCCACCTCTTTTGTGGTGAAGAAGGGCTCGAAGATCTTGTCGCGCACCTCGGCCGGGATGCCCGGGCCGGTGTCGGAGATGGTGACCACCACCGAGGGCCGGCCGTCGCAGTGGCAGCTGTAGGATCGGATGGTGAGCACCCGCTGCTCCAGCTCCTCCATGGCATCCCTGGCGTTGGCGATGATGTCGAGAAAGACCTGCTCCAGGTGGTTGGCGTCGGCCATCACCGGGGGCAGGTCGGGGTCCAGCTGCTTGCGGATCTCGATCTGCATGTTGAGCAGCTGCTGTCCGGTGATCACCAGCGCGTTGTCGATGGGCTCGTTGATGCTGATTGGTCTGCGGTGCATCTCGGCCTGGCGCGAGAACTCCCGCAGGTGGTCCACGATGCGCGCGATGCGCTCATTGCAGCGGACGAGCACCTCCAGCCGGCGCTCGTTGGGGCAGTCGGCCTTGCAGGTGGAGCGCTTCATGACGTGCAGGATTGTGGAGCTGGCCATGAGCGGGTTGTTCACCTCGTGGGCCACCCCGGAGACCAGGTCGCCCAGGGCGCGCAGCTTCATGGTCTGCACCAGGTTGGCCTGGGCCTCGGCCAGCTCCGCCTCGAGCCGCCGCCGGGCGGTCATGTCGGAGAAGATGCCCAGGGTGCCGCGCTCTTCGCCCTGGGCGTCGCGCAGGATGGAGGCGGAGGTGTGGATGGGCACGACGCGGTCGCGGCCTCTGAGGGACATCTCCAGCGAGGCCACCTGGCCCTGGGTGCGCAGCAGCTCCATGACGCCCACCGCCCGCTCGCGGCCCTCGGGGTAGTGGCTCCAGATGGGGGTGCCCAGCACCTCGTCCCGGCTGTAGCCGCTGATCTTCTCGAAGCTCTTGTTCACGAAGGTGATGGTGCCGTGCTTGTCGGTGGTGACGATGGCGTCCACCGTGCTCTCCACCAGGCTGCGGTAGCGCTCGCGGGACTCGCGCAGGGCTTCGGTGCGCTCGTTGACGGTGTTCTCGAGGTTCTCGGTCTTGTCGCGCACCTGGTCGGCCATGGCGTTGAAGGCCGCGGCCAGGGCGCCGAACTCGTCGCGGGTGTCGATCTGCACGCTGTGGTCGAGATCGCCCGCCGCCATCTTGCTGGCGGCGGCGCTCACCTGGTCCAGCGGGCGCGTGATGATGCGGTTCAGCGCCAGGGTCAGGGCCACCACCAGCACCAGCGACATGCCCACCATCAGGGCGCTGTAGTACTCGATGCGTCCCAGCGAGGCGTAGACCTCCTGCTCGTCGCTGCCGGCCACGATGATCCAGCGCCAGCGCTCGAAGTACTTGAGCTTGAGCACCAGCCGGTGGATCTCGTCGCCGCCGGCAGCCTGCTGATCCAGGCGCAGCGTGCCCACGTCGCCCGGCCCGAGCTTGCGCGCGGCCTCGCAGAGCGTGCGGCTCAGCTCGGAGCCCTGCCCGCCCATCAGCTCCGCCACGTTGCGGCCCTCCATGGCCGGGTGCACCAGCAGGTTGCCGGAGCAGTCCATCACGTAGGCGAAGCCCGCGCTCCCCACGTGGAAGGTATGGATCAGGTTCTGGATGGGGGCCAGCACCTCGCTGTCGGGCACCGCGGCGTTGTTCAGACCGCTGACGTCGGCGCTGTGGCTCTGGATGGCGCACAGGGTGTACAGGTGGGTGACGCTGTTGCTGAGCTCCTGCTCCGCCGCTTCGTGCAGCTCCTCGCCCAGCGAGTGCAGGGCCAGCATCTCGCCCGCCAGCAGGGGCAGCAGCACGATCACGAAGGTCAGCGCCAGCTTGGCCTTGATCTGCTCCTGGAAGCGCGGGGAGGGCCTGGGCCTCACCGGGCCCCCAGCCTGGCGAGGGCGTGCTCGCGCAGGAAGGTCACCACCCGCTCGGCCTCGGCCTGGGCGCGCTCCTTGGGTTCGCCCTTGGTGGTGATCTGCGGATCGTTCAGCTCGCCCAGGCCGCCGCCGAACATCATGCCGCCCACCAGGCCGGCCATCTCGTCTTCGGGCTCCAGCTCGCACATGGCGCCCCAGCCGCGCGTCCAGCAGCGGGCGGTGCGGAACACGTCGTAGCCTCCGCCCCCCAGCGCCACCAGCTTGGGAGACAGCTCGCAGAGGCGCTGCACCGCGGCTGAGAAGCCGTTGTTGGTGAGCCGCAGGTGGGTGAGGGGATCTGACAGCTGGGTGTCAGCGCCGATCTCGGCGATCACGATGTCGGGGCGGAAAGCCTGGAGCGCCGGCGGCACCACGGCCTCGAAGGCCCGCAGGTAGACCTCGTCGTCGGTCTGCTCGAGCAGGGGCAGGTTGATGTTGAAGCCCAGCCCCGGGCCTGTGCCCAGCTCGGTCTCCTGGCCGCCCCAGGGGTAGAGGCTGCGGCCGCTCTCGTGCAGGGAGATGATCAGGGCGCCTGGATCGTCGTAGAAGGCGTCCTGCACGCCGTTGCAGTGGTGGGCGTCGATGTCCACGAAGGCCACCCGCAGCCCCTGCTTGCGCAGCGAGGCGATGGCCACCCCCACGTCGTTGACGTAGCAGAAACCCTCGGCGTGGTCGCGGTAGGCGTGGTGGAAGCCGCCCACCAGGTTGAAGGCGCGCCGGAACTCTCCCGATCGCACCGCCTGCACCGCCTGCATGGTGGCGCCGGTGGCCAGCAGGCAGAACTCCCAGATGCCCAGCAGGATGGGGCAGTCGTCGGTGCCCATGCCGCGCTCGAGGCAGCGCAGGTCGCGCTGGCCCTGGGAGACATTGCGCAGCACCTGCAGGTACTCGGGCTCGTGGAACAGCTCCAGCAGGGCGGGATCCGCGGGGGTGGGTTCGCGGTTGACCACGCCGTCGACGTACACCAGGCCGTAGCGATCGCAGAGCTCCAGCGTGTTGCGGGCCCGCATGGGCTTGAAGGGGTGGTCGTCGCCGTAGTCGAAGCCAGCCAGGTCACCCGAGTAGAGGAACAGCGCGGAGCTCATCGGGTCGCTCGGTTTCGGAGGGACGAGGACGGGATAGATGGCCTAACGCAGGTCCCGCCGGCAGGGCATGAGCTTCGCGGCTGGGACTGACCCGCAGCACGGCCGGAGGATGGCAGTGACAGGCCCCACCAAGCTGTCCCCGATGCAGACCGCCGGCCCCTCGCGGCTGCGCAGCGGCCTGGGGCTGGCGCTGGGGGTGGCGGCCTTCGGGCTCATCGTGGGGGCGCCCACCCCTGAGGGCATGAGCGTCGAGGCCCAGCGCATGGCCGCCACGGTGGCGCTCATGGCCTGCTGGTGGATCGGCGAGTCGCTCCCTCTCGGGGTCACCGCGCTGGTGCCGCTGGTGGCCTTCCCCATGCTGGGCATCATGCCCAGCAAGGCCGTGGCGCCCAACTACACCAACCACTTCGTCTTCCTGTTGCTGGGTGGCTTCTTCATCGCCATCTCCATGCAGCGCTGGGGTCTGCACCGGCGCATCGCCCTGTGGATCATCCGCCTGGTGGGCACCTCGGCCCGGCAGCTGGTGCTGGGCTTCATGCTGGCCACCGCCTTCCTGTCCATGTGGATCTCCAACAGCGCCACCACCATGATGATGATGCCCATCGGCCTGGGCCTGGTGCTCAAGACCGAGGAGCTGCACGGACACAAGCCGGGCCACAGCGCCGCCCGCTTCGGCACCTGCCTGATGCTGGGCATCGCCTACGCCGCCAACATCGGCGGCGTGGCCACCCTGGTGGGCACCTTCCCCAACCTGGTCTTCGCCGGCATGCTGGCCGAGCACTACCCCATGGCTCCCGAGATCACCTTCGTGGATTGGCTCAAGGTGGGGCTGCCCTTCGCGGTCATCTTCATCCCCATCATGTGGCTGTACCTGGTGGGCTTCGCGGCCCCGGTCAAGGGCCGGCTGGTGGACGACGCCGACGCCATGATCCGCGAAGAGATCCATAAGCTGGGGCCCATGGGCCGCGGCGAGGCCACGGTGCTGGCGGTGTTCGTGAGCACCGCCTTGCTGTGGATCTTCCGCAGCGACATCGACCTGGGGGCCTTCGCCATCCCCGGCTGGAGCAACCTGCTGGGGCTTGAGAGCTACGTCAACGATGCCACCGTGGCCATGGCCATGGGCATCTTGTGTTTCCTGCTGCCCGTGGACCGGCAGCGGGGCACCCGGCTGCTGGACTGGGAGCACGGCAAGACCGCCCCCTGGGGCATCCTGCTGCTCTTCGGCGGCGGCTTCGCCATCGCGGCCGGCTTCACCGCCTCGGGGCTCACCGAGTGGGTCGGCCACCAGCTGGCGGCGCTGCAGGGGGTGCCTATCATCGTGGTCATGCTGGCCATCGCGTTGACCATGACCTTCCTCACCGAGATGACCTCCAACACCGCCACCACCACCATGATGCTGCCCATCCTGGCGGCCACCGCCCAGGCCCTGGGGGCCAACCCCCTGGCCCTCATGCTGCCGGCCACCATCTCCGCCAGCTGTGCCTTCATGCTGCCCATCGGCACGCCCCCCAACGCCATCGTCTTCGCCAGCGGCAAGGTGAGCTTGCTGCAGATGGCCAAGGCGGGGCTGTGGCTCAACTTCATGGGGGCGCTGCTCATCACCGGGTTCATCTACGTCTGGCTGGGCGCGGCCATGGGCGCGGGGCCCCTGGAGCTGTCGGGGTGGTGAGCGGTGGGTGGCATGTTCGGCGACACCCGCACCCTGTGCCAGATGCTGTCCTTCTCGCTTCGGCGGACCGAGACCGCCTCCACGCTCCCGCCGAGGGGACTGTCAGCCAGCCCAGGGAGTAGACGGAGCTGGCTTGTCGAGACGAACCGGCCGCAGCTGGTCTCGGCAGGAGCCGTCGATCAGGACCATCACCGCCCGGTGGGCGAGGTCTCGCCTACGGGGCTGGTCGGATCCGACGGTGCCTCGCCGCCACCGTCATCGTCCACTGATACGAAAAGGCTGACATACACCACCATCGGGTTGCCGGCCTCGTCTTCGGCATAGAGCGAACAGGTACAGTCGGCAGGGTTTGGAGAGTACCACAGGGAGGGATTGGCGCAGGCGGCGCAGGCGGCGGCTTCCCTGTTGCTGACCTCGATGTAGCTGTAGTCGACCCAGTCGCTCGGGGGATCGGCCGAGAGCAGGAGCTCCCCGGTCCTGGGGTCCACCCACAGGTTGGCGAAGTTGCCGTACTCCACGCCAAACCGGGTGTCTCCGGAGAGTTGGCCACCATCGGTCACCAGCTGGAACTCCAGGTCGTTGTGCCCCTGACACTGCAGAAACCCCGCGGCCGAGCAGCTACCGTCGCTGCAGATCATCTCCTCGATGCCACCATCGCACTCTTCCGAAGGGAGGCACGCGCGTACTCCCAGGAGCATCAGCGTGCTGGGAAGCAGGATGGAGACCAGATGGACGCGGTTCATGGAGACCTCGTGGGGGGCTGGAACGAAAGCATGCATAGATATCCCAATCCGGGCAGACATGTACCGTCCGTCGCCCAGATTTCGGGCGCAGGTGCCTGGGTGTTGACGCAAGATTTGCAACAAATGGTATGATCGGCGTCGCGTGGAGATCCCCCCCAGGCTGCCCTGTTCCTGCTGCTGTTCGTCACCGCCGAGACACGCCCGGTGCCCGGCCCCTCCGAGCCCGTCGCCGCAGCCAGGCCCTCAGGGCAGGGGTTGGCCATCGAAGCAGGCCACGATTGGCTTGCCTGGATAGCGCTCCTGGTTGCTCCTGAGGTTCGCGAGGGCCTGCTCTCGCGACCAGTTCGGTTCGTGGCCTTGGCGGAGGTCATCGAAGAACAGCTCATAGCCTGCGGATCGGCCGTCGGGCATGAGCTGGCTGTCGAAGCGCCCCTGGACCTCCCTGTTCGAGTATCGCTCACGATTGTGGTGCAGGTTCCGCTCGGCGTGCGAAGGTGACCA
>CAZEJJ010000170.1:0-15846 GCA_964512185.1 uncultured Enterobacterales bacterium
CGCGCCTGCGGCGCGCCCCCCAGGCGACCGCTGCGCGGTCGCATAGTGCACGCGAAGGCGACTTGTGGGGGTGGCTGGGAACTTCCGAGCGCGTGCACTAGAGCTCCAGCACCTCGACCCCCAGCACCACCTGCCCGTCCAGGGTGGCGGAGCCGTCGGGCCAGCTGATGCCCTCGTCGCCCACGGTGAGCCCCTCGTCGGCGCCGGGCTCGGCCAGCCGTGCCACGCTGAGCCAGCGGGTGGGCCCCTGGATGGTGGCGCTGGCCTGCAGCACCGCGTGGTCCTGGTAGGCGCTGTAGCTGAAGGCGTGCTGCTCGGTGCGCTGCTCCAGGCTCGGATCGACCTCGGCTGTCACCGCCACCTGCAGCTGCAGGTCGCCGATGTTCCAGCTGCCTCCCTGCTGCTCGAGCGCGAAGTCGGTGTTCGGGCCCTGCAGCTGCAGGGAAAGGGCCAGCGACCCACCATCGGCCGGGGCGGTCTCGTCGAGGATCACCAGCACGTCCTCGCCCACCAGCACCACGCTGCGAGTCCAGTCGAGCCCCTGGTAGCCGGTGTGGCCGCTGGCGAGCTGGAAGCTGCCCTCTGCGCGGGCGCTCTGCACCCAGGCGTCGGCGTCGCCGGGGCCCTGGCCGTCCACCAGGAACAAAGAGTGGGCCTCGGCGTCGTTCACCTCAGTGTGCTCCGCCCAGTTGCCGTAGCCCGAGTCCAGCAGCAGGTAGTGGCCGCCTGTGGCCCACAAAAAGCTGAGATTGTCGGGGTGCTCGTGGCCCTTGCCGGCCTCGCGCGCCAGCCCGTTCTCGCCCAGCAGCAGCAGGTAGGCGTCGTCGCGCTCCCAGCCGGTGCGCAGCAGCGCCCAGCCCCCCTCCTCGCTCAGCAGCGGCTGCAGGTCGGGAGCCGCGCCCACCGGGGCCTCTGCCCAGGCCAGCAGCGTATCGGCCGACAGATCCACCGACCCGGCGCTCTGGTAGGCGGCGGCCTGGAACTCCCAGCCCCAGGCGGCGGCTGTGGAGTCGCACAGCCCCGCCACCAGGCCCAGGTGGGCGCTGGCCAGGTTGGAGTCGTCGATATTGGGGCCGTAGCCGGCGGGCATCAACAGCTCCACGAAGCGCTCGAAGCTGTCGCAGACGCGGCTGTCGCGCAGGGGTGAGCCCACAAGCTGCGCCTCCTCGACGCAGCCCTCGTCGGGATCGTGCACGCAGACCCGGCGCAGGTTCAGCTCGCCGTCGCCCAGCCAGCGGTCCATGGCGGTCATGAAGGGCAGCTCGGACTCGGCGGCGTAGACCAGGTAGCTGGGGCCCTCGGCGTAGCTGCCGTCGCTGGCGTAGAGCACGCCGCGTAGGCGGTGCAGCTCGCTCATGGCGAAGTTGACGTAGCGAGCCGAGCGCGGGTCGTCCCAAGCCCCCATGCCCAGCGCCCCCAGGTGAGCTGCCAGCTTGGTGGCGTGGTTGTTCTGCGAGTAGAACATCCAGATGGGGTAGTCCACCACGTAGAAGTCCCACAGGAACGCTCCCAGCCCGTGCAGGCGCTCCTGCGCCAGGGTGGCGTCGAAGCCCTGGGGGTAGCCCGCGCCCTGCAGCAGGTCCCAGGCGCGTACGGCTTGCAGCAGGCCCTGCCCGGCGTGCAGATCGGTGTAGTAGACCTCGCTCAGGCCGATATCGGCCTCGGTTGGGAAGACCTCGAGGATGCCGGCGGCCTTGGCGCCCGCCTCGCTGTCGCCCGCCAGGTGGAGCAGCGCGCAGGCCAGGGCGATGTTGCCGTTGACGGTGGCCGACGACAGCGTCAGGTCCGCGGCCACGGGCTCGGCGGCGCAGCGGCTCTCGATGCGCGCGGCCAGGGTCTGCCAGGGATCGCCTTCCTGCTCCAGCGCTGCCAGCACGGCGGCGGTCCCCCCGGCGTCCGTGAGCAGCCGAGGGTGATCGGTCCACTCCGGGTGCCAGGCGGAGGCCGAGGCGGGGTCCCCGGGATCGGTGCCCTCGCTGCGCTCCTGCAGGTCGGGGATGCCGTCGCCGTCGCTGTCCAGGGCCGGATCGATGGCGGTGTCGCGCAGCCCGCTCTCGGTGGGGGGATGGCAGGCGAGCAGGAGCAGGAGCAGGATCACGGGCAGGTCGCGGTGGCAGGCCACTACAGCCTAGCCTGCCAGGCCGTCCGGGGCGTCCGCGCCGTCAGCGCCTGCGCAGGGCCTGCGCGAGCCGCAGCCGGCTGGTGCGCGGAGCCATGCTGCCCCCGGGGTGAACCCGCCGGTTCTCGTAGGTCTGCCCGGCTACTTCGTGCGCAGCCCGTACTTGGACATCAGCCTCTGCAGGGTGGTGCGGTGGATGCCGAGCGCCTTGGCGGTGTGCGTGACGTTGCCCTCGTTCTCCGCGAGGGTGGCCTCGAGGTAGTCCTTCTCGAAGTCGCCCATGGCGGCTCGCCGCTTCGAGTGTGTGACGCTGCGATCCTGTGTGGGAAGGGCCCCGCAGGCCCTGACCAGGTCGGCGGTCACGACCACACCCCTTGCGCGCGCCAGGAGCCGCTGCACTACGTTCTGCAGCTCCCTGATGTTGCCCGGCCAGGCATGGCCCTGCAGGAGCTCCAGGGCGTCGTCCGAGAAGCCAACGACGCGGGGAGGATCTGCTGCCTGGGCGGTTCCCAGGAAGTGCACAGCGAGCTGGACCAGGTCCTCGCCGCGGTCGCGGAGAGGCGGTACATGGACCTCGAGCGCTGCGAGCCGGTAGTACATGTCCTCGCGGAAGCGTCCCGCAGCGATCTCCTGGCGCAGATCCTTGTTGGTGGCACTGACCACGCGCACGTTGGAGCTGCGCGCCTTCAGCGCCCCGATCCGGCGACAGGCGCCCTCCTCGATGGCCCGCAGCAGCTTGGCCTGCAGCGGGGCCGGCATGTCTCCCACCTCGTCCAGGAACAAGGTGCCTCCATCCGCTTCCTCGATCAGGCCGCGCTTCGCGTGGAGCGCGCCGGTGAAGGCGCCCTTCTCGTGCCCGAAGATCTCGGACTCGAAGAGCGCTTCTGGAATGGCCGCGCAGTTGACGGGCACGAAGGGGCCACCTGCACGCTGCGAGAGCCGATGGATCGCCTTCGCCACCAGCTCCTTGCCGGTGCCGGTCTCACCGGTCACCAGCACGTGGGCGTCGAGGATGGCGCAGTGCCGGGCATCCTCCAGCATGGAGCGGAGCGCCAGCGAGCTCCCAACGATCTCCGGAGCCTCGGTTGCCGCCGGCTGGATCCGACGCAACAGCTCGCTGTGATCTCTGGCTCGGCCCACCTCGAGCACCGCCTGGACCGACTGCAACAGCTGCGCTGCGTCGAAGGGCTTGATCAGGTAGTCCACGACGCCGCTCCGCAGGGCGTCGACAGCGGATGAGACCGACGGAAAAGCCGTGATCAGGATGATCGGAAGACCCGGACAGAGTCGGTGGGCCAGCTGGATGACCCTGGTGCCGCCCCCATCCGGCATGCGCAGGTCGCTGATGACCAGGTCGATCATCTCTCGGAGCAGCAGGGGCTCCGCACCCAGGGGAGAGGCGGCGGCCAGCGCGCGGTAGCCCGCCTCGCTCAACGCATCACAGCACGCCTCCCGCAGCGCCTCGTCGTCATCCACTACCAGCACGGTCTCCCTGCTGCTCACGACTCCTCCTCGATGGGAATCTCCAGCGTCGCGGTCGTCCCACGCCCGGGCGTGGTCTCGAAGCGTAGCTTGCCCGACAGCGTCTCGGCGATGGACTTCGAGATGGCCAGGCCGAGGCCACTCCCGTCTCGCTTGGTCGAGTAGAAGGGTTCCGTGATCCGGCTGAGCACCTCCTCGGGGACGCCCTCTCCCCGGTCCACCACCGACAGCGAGAGCTGCCCCTCGCCCAACGTCACCTCGACGACGATCTCGGAGCCCTTGGGGCTGGCGTCGAGGGCGTTGGTGAGCAGGTTGAGGAACACCTGCTGGATCCCCTGCTCGTCGCTCGCGAAGCGGCCGAGGTCCGGGGGCAGCTCTGCCCGCACCGTGCAGCCGGACAGTCGGATGCGATCTTCGAAGAGCTCCAGGGTCTCTTCGATGAGTCCAGCCAGGTCGACCGGCCTGGTCACCGGTCTGGCAGTGCGCGAGTAGCGGGAGAATTGCAGGAACTTCTGGGCAACCAGGGTCGCGCGCCGAGCCGCGGTCCACAGTCGCTTCACGCGGCGCGAGGCGGCGGCATCGAAGTCTCCGTCGGTCATGCGCTTCATGAGGTAGCTGCTGTCGAGGACCACGACCCCCAGCGGGTTGTTCACCTCGTGTGCGATCGAGGTGGAGATCTCGCCCAGATACGCCAGCTTGCGGGCGGAGTCGAGCTGCCTGGTGCGCTGCTCGAGGCGGTCCATGAGCGAGTGGAATTCGGTCGCAATGGTCGAGGTCTCGAGCACGGAGTCGAAGGGAGTGCCACCGCCGGTGCTCTCGTCGAGGGAGAGAGCGCTGGCGAGAGCCGAGGCGAGTGCCTCCACCGGTCGGCTCACGTGGAGTGCGAGCGCGAAGACCGCGAGCAACCCGGCCAGGCCGATCCACAAGACAGATGGAACGGTGTCATAGACCATTCGGCTCACCGGCTCGAGGCTGAATCCTGTGCGAACCCGAAGGCCCGCCCGCCGGTGCTCGTAGTCGAAGACCTCCTCTCCAGCGAGTCTTAGCAGGCGAGCGGTGGTCTGCGAGCCTAGAACCCGGTCGTGCTCGACGTCGAGCAGGTCCAGTGGCGTCCCATCCGAGAAGGAGCTCCAGATCAGCGTGCCGCTCGCGTCCTGCACGAACGCATAGCGCAGTGGCGCGATGGATTCGATGCGCTCACGCACGGTTCTGGACAGACCACCGATGTCGTCGTAGTGCACGTGCGGGGCGCACTCAGCGGCGAGCGAGCGGGTCACGTAGAGCCCCTGCTCCAGGACGGCGGTGGATGCCGTTCGGGAGATGATGTACTCCAGCGAGCCGATCATCACGACGCACCAGATGGTCAGGACGAGGATGAACGTGCCGGCGATCTGGGTCCGCAGCCGCCGGGGTTGCGTGCTCACGGCGACCTCTCGACCTCTTTCCGGACCCTCATGTAGCGCTCGTAGACATCGTCGTACAGGCCCTCCGGAGGTAGATCGAAGCGGCTGACGCCCAAGCTGTCGAGCACCTCCCGCCCGGTGGGGGAGTCTCCCATGTGAAGGAAGGCGCTGCGCAGGCGCTCGCGGAGTTCGTGGTCGACGGAGGACGGGACCACGATGGGGCTGATCCCCAGGGGAGGGGACCGGTGCAGGATCTCCAGGCGCTGGCTGATGGTGGGATCCCTCCTGACCTCGTACTCGTAGACCAGGCTGTCCACGGCCGCCCCCTCCACGATGCCATCGAGGAGGGCCGTGATGCTGGCGTCGTGGCTGTAGGTGTAGATGGCTCGTGACAGCAGGTCGGCGGGGCTCCGCCCCATCTCCATGACGGCTGAGAGCGGGTAGTAGTGCCCGCTGAGGGAGAGAGGATCGCTCAGGGCGAAGGGGAGCCCCACGAGCTGCTCGAACGAGGTGTAGGGGCCGTCCTCGCGCGCGAGGATCAGCGAGCGGTAGACCGGGCCGCTTTGGTAGTATGGCACCACGAGGACCTCGAGCGGCAGCGCCTCGGCGCGACTGTCGAGGTAGGCGCCCGTGCAGATCAGCGCCACCTGTACGGACCCCACCCGTAGCAGCTCGTTGACCTGGGCGTAGGTCTTGCGCTGGACGACCTTGACGGGAGTCTCCAGCTCCGTCGCGAGGTGCCCGGCGAGCACCCGGTACTCGTTCGTTGTTCGCTCCGGCGACATGACCGGTGCCACTGCGAAGCGCAGGTCTCCACTGTTGTCGGCGACCTGGACCAGCTCGGAGGTATCGGGGTCGATCTCGAGCGGAGGATCACCCGAGAGCAGCAACCATGAGACCGGGAGGGCCGCGAAGACCGCCGCGGGGACCAGGGCGCGCCATGGAAAGGAGCGTCTCATGGTCTCTGCGTGAGGCGGCGGAGAGAGCTGGTGCCGTGGGGGTGCAAGCGAGACAGGGTTGCTCCCTTGATCGCGGCCATGCGCGGATTCGAATCAGTAACTCGCCACGACCGGCGGCGTGAGGCCAGCGGGATCCCGGTGCGGGCGCCCGGGTCTGCCACGGCCAGGGTGCTGCGGGTGGGGAATCGAGGGCGCTGGCACCGAGTGGGTGTCGACGGGATCCTTGAACCCCGCTACGCAGCTACGTTGTCGTCGCGAATGGGGGTTCCCACCGAAGACGGGTCCGTTGCCTTCGATTCGGCCAGCTGCCGACGGGCCTGCTCCACAGCCTGTTCCGCCTCCAGGATGCGCTCGTCAGCCCGCAGCCAATAGACGATCACCCAGAAGAGCGCCGTACCGAAGCAGGCGCTGGACACCATCGTGTAGATGATGAATTCGAGAGGTTCGAGGCGTTCCATGTTGTCTTCTCCTGTTCTTTGCGGCCTGCCCTGCCGTGCATCGGCGCCGTCAGGCTGCTTGGCGGTGGCTTTCGCTCCTGCGCGCGACCTCGAACTGCAGGGCGTCCCTTCGTCGAACCAGAGGGAGCAGCCAGTAGCCGAGGATGAAGAGGCAGCCCATCAGCCCGAAAGCCAGTGCCGTGAAGCTCCACTCCGAGACAGAGGGCAGGTAGTTGGTGGAGAACCGTGCACCGGGGACCTCCGCGAGCTGGGGAAAGGCCGGCACCGTCTGCGGAGGGATCACCAGGAGCATGCGGAAAGCGAACACACCGACCAGGACGAGGCCGCTGGCGGCGGCGACCTTCTTGAGGTTCAAGTCCGTGCCGAAGACGATGACCAGCGGCAACGCGGTGCCGGCGATGATCTGCAGGCCCCAGAACATCCAGGCGTAGTTCCCGAAGACGATCTGCTTCAGAACCACGATCTCGTGTGGGGCGCCGCTCTTCAGGGTGATGAACAGCTCGAATCCCGCCACCAGCGCTTCGGCGGCGACGATGCAGGCCATGAAGCGGGCCAGGGAGAGGATGGTCTGGCGGAAGGCCTCACCACCCCTCACCAGGAAGATCGCCAACCCGATTACGATCGCGCTGCCGGAGGCGATGGAGGAGAGCGTGCACGTGACCGGGAGCCCGCCACTGTTCCAGTGGGGCACGGCGCGGACCACAGCGAACAAGGAAGCCACTCCAGCGGGGAGGCTGATGGCTGACAGGAGCCCGATGGCCCCGACGACCTGGTGGAAGCGCCGATCACGGCGCTCCTGCTCGGGTGACCATCGGTAGCCGAGGCTGAGCATGCGGTGCAGCCGTCCAGCCCCCCTGGCGGCGCGCCTGCCCCACTCCGCCCGCAGCAGCGCCCCGAGCTGTACGAGTACGATGGCGATGAAGGTGGCGTAGAGGTAGGTCATCCAGGCCATCACCGAGCTTGCATTGCCGTGGAACACCGCGCTGACCAGGCGCAGCGGGTGCCCGAGGTCTGCGGCGATGAAGACGAAAGCAAACCCGAGCGCGACGAGTGCCGAGAACAGGCAGAGCGGAAGCAGCGGCCTGAAGCGGTGCCGTCCCAGCACGAAGCCCATGGCCGCCACGACGTACAGGCCCCCGCTCGCGCCGCTGAGGAAGGCGTAGACTGCGGCCCACAGTCCCCAGGTGACGTTCTGTGTCGTCGCGAGATGCTGGTGGCCGAAGTACACGCGGTCGTAGAGTCCGGGTAGACCGAATAGCGCCGTCAGTGCGCAGAGCACGAACAGCACCAGGGTCTTTCGCGGGTCGGACATCGACGTCTCCGAGGACTGTCGATGCCTTGACAGAGCAATTCGCGTGCCGCGCCCCTGCGGCTGTCCTCTTGCGAGCGAAGGCGCGTTCTTGGCGTTCTCGTGCCCGAAATCGTGCTGCGTCTCTGCAGCACTGCCGCGCGTCTGCAGCACCTGGAGGCGGGAGATCGACCCGGGCTAGAAGTCATCTCCCCCGCGCGCCCGGGCGCTGGGACGGGAGCGGCTGCGCAGCTCCAGCCGGTGGCGCTCGCCCATCTCCTGGTCGTGGTCGCGGAACTCCCAGTGACCGCCGATGCGCTTGATGCGGTAGGGCTTGACGCCGCGCACCCTGAGGCTGCCGCCCATGCGCAGGCCCACCCTGGCCACCTTGCGGGCCTGGTGCTCGACGGTGGCGCCCATGATGCGGCTCACCCGGATGCGGTCGCGCTCCACGTCGTCGATGACCACGACCCGGAACACGGGCTTGAGCAGCCAGGCGCCCAGCGCCACCGCCAGCACGATTAGCAGCAGGCCGCCCAGGATGAGCAGGGAGATGAGCCAGGCGGGGTTTTCGACCCCCATGTACAGGCAGATGGTGGCGTTGAGGTTGCTGGTGTTGGGGTTGCGGAAGATCTCGGGCAGGCTGGAGACACCGTAGATGTCGCCCAGCTGGGCCTCGTCCACGGCCATGCTGGTGCGCAGCTCGCTGATGGCCACCGACATGGAGCCCAGCATGCGGAAGCGCTCGTGGTTGGCGTTCTCCCAGTGGTCGCGCAGGGTGTGCTCTTCGGTCTCGATGGCCGGCACCAGCAGGTCCACCTGCACCGTGGCCGCACCCCCCGGCGGGATGGGCTCGGGGATGCGGGCCTGGGCCACCACCGCGCCCGAAGGCAGAGGCACCGCGGTGGGCACCCGCTCCACCCGGTTGCGCACCCGGTCCCAGGCGTCGAGCCGGCCGCTGCTGAGCTGCAGCTGGGCGCCCTCGATGCGGCGGTGCTCGAGCAGGTTCTCGATGCCCAGGGTGGCGCGGCACTTGCGCTTCTGGCCTGCCTTGGCGGGCGGACACTCGATGCGGCGGTCGAAGGAGACCCGCAGCAGGTCCATGTCGTCGGGCTTGAGCTTGAAGGGGTGGCCCGGAGCGGGGGAGTCGGGGTTGGCCAGGGCCGAGAAGGTGGCCAGGTGGCCTGGGCCCGACAGCCGCGAGTCGTCGCCGTCGGTGAGCTGGAAGTAGGCGGGCTCGGAGAGGCGCTCACGGCTGGAGTAGTACATGCCGTACACCAGCAGGGTGCTGCCGCAGAGCCACTCGGGCCGGTGCACGGGGTAGGCGTAGACCACCTGCCAGCGCGGGTCTTCCTTGAGGCGCAGATAGAACCGGCGGTTGAGCTCGGCCTCCTTGCTCATGTCGCCGCTGGTGCTGGTCTCGATGATGTTGTCGGTGACGATCCACAGGATGCCGTCGCGGGAATCGTCGGCCTCGAAGACCGCAGAGGCGGCGTCCAGCACGTCGGCCATGCGGCTCTCGTCCCACATGCGCGGGGTGGCCCAGGGGGCCTTCCAGTGGGCGGGCAGGGTGCCGCCGGCGTCGGGGGCTACCAGGCGCCGCAGGGCCGCCTCGCGGCTGGCATCGGCGGGCGGCAGCGCGCCGTCGAAGCCGCCGCGGCCGTCGAAGCGGGCCGCGCCCTCGTCGCCCAGCACGAAGACGTCCTTGTTGAACACCAGGGCGTGCACGGGATCGCCGGTCTGCACGCCGGCCATCAGGCCCTTGCCCACCAGGTCACGGAAGGCCTGCAGCTCCCAGTAGTAGGCGCCGTTGGGGGAGCGGGTGCCCCGCGAGCTGCGCTTCCAGCCGCAGGTTCCTCCACCGGGGCTGGGCTCGGTGCGCTCATAGCCGCCGAACATTGAGCCGGAGTAGTCCACGGCCACGGCGTGGTGCAGGCTGCGGTCGGCGAAGGGCAGGGGCGCGCCGCTCAGGCGGCCCTGGGCGGTGCGATCGGTGACGGGACGGTTGCCCTCGAGCACGGCGGCGCCGTCGTTGGAGCACTGGCTGAGCTGGTCCCTGCTCAGGCCCGGGTCGTCGGGGAAGGGATCGCCGGCCCCCACCAGCTCCAGCTGGCCGCAGGCGGTCAGGCACAGGCAGGCCAGCAGCGCGACCAGCCAGGACCAGGGATGGAGTCGCATTTTCACGAGACCTCCTCGGGTTCCATCACCAGGCAACGTACCCCGAGCCCGACCCCGATGAAGACCCGGCGTCCGAAGATGGCCAGGCCCTGCTTGGCGGCGTAGCGCACGGGCAGCGAGAGCCTGGAGCGCCGCTGGCTGCCCCAGCCCAGGCCGCGGGCCATCAGGTGCAGGGCGCCCGGCACCCGGGCGATGACCCCCGCTCCGCACAGGATGGGCTGGTCCCAGGTGCCGCGTCGATCGGCGCCCTCGTGGCCACGAGCCGCGTCGTATTCCAGGGCATCGGAGAGGGCCTTGGGGTAGCTGAACACGCCCTGATCCGTGGCCACACTCAGCATCTGGGCGCTGGCGTTGGCGCGATGGCCCGGGCCGCGACCCACGCTCAGGGCCACCAGGTCGCCGCGGCTGCCCAGGCGGTGCCGGGCCCAGCGCAGCTCGCCGGAGTGCAGCGCCGGCTCCAGGGCCGCCCTGTAGACCTCCAGTTCGCCCGTGTCGGGGCGCACATCGGCCACCCACAGCTCGCTCTCGCCCGCCAGGTCAGGGACCACCACGAAGGTGGGCCGGGCGGAGACATCGAGATCCAGGATGTCCTCGGTGAGCAATGGCATGGGCTCGGCGGCGTCGCCCTTGAGGCAGTCGGCGCCCGGCAGCCGGTGCACGAAGCCCTGGTTGTCCACCCACAGCAGCTGGTCGGTGCGGCGGTCGTACACCGGAGGGCGCGCGATGCCCGGAGCGGGACAGCGGCCCAGCTCCTCGCCGTCCAGGCTGAAGAAGCGCAGCAGGGGCTGGTCGAGCCCCCGCAGGCCCGCCGCGCCTTCGAGCAGGCAGAACAGCGGCGGGTCCATGTCGATGCCCAGGGGAGGGCCGATGAAGCGGGTGCCTCGCTGGTGGGGGGCCACCAGACGATGGGCCTGGCGCGGCTCGCGCGGGCCGGGGAAGAGCTGGGACTCCAGGTCGCGGAACAGGGCTTCGCGAGGAGAGACCATGACCAGCTGGGTGCCGCGGGCCGCGGGCGCGGCTTCCACCGGCCAGCTCAGGTCGGGCGGTGGGAAGCTGGGCCACACGAGGGGGCGCTTCTCCAGCAGCTCACCGCTGATGGGATCCAGGATGCCGACGCGGCCGCGGCGGCTGATGGCCAGCACGTGGCCGCGCAGCACCAGGATGGAGGCCACGGCGTCGCTGTCGTCCTGGCCCTCTTCGGGGCAGATGGTGGGGGCGGTCCAGCCGGTGCGCTCCACGTCGTGCAGGGAGAAGGCCCGGTCAGTGCGGGGAGCGCCGAAGGCGTTGCCGTGGGCGTCGTGCAGGCAGGAGCTGCGCGAGGGGCCGCCGCCCGCCTCGCACCAGTCCAGGGGCGAGTAGTCCCGCAGGGAGGCTCCGGTGAAGGTGCAGTAGATGGAGCGCGGGCGCCGGGTCCACTCCACCGGGGGGCCGTCGTCGGCGGGCCGCAGCAGGGCCGATTCGTAGGGACGCTCGCAGTGCCTGCACCAACAGAAGACCCGCTCGTCGTGGCTGGGCTCCACCGGCTCGCCGCAGTCCGGGTAGGGACAGCGGGGCCGCGTGACGAAGCGCCGGTTGCTGGCATCCCACTCGAACATGTCAGCGCCCCACCACGACGGCGGCCTTCTGCAGCGCGTAGCCCTCGGTGGGGTGCAGGCGGCCCACCTTTTGCACCTCCACCACCATGCCCCGCGCGCCTGGGAGCTGGCGGCCGTCCACGCCCTTGTGCACCAGGGGATCGAAGGCGGTGCGGAAGGGCTCCACCCGTTCGAGGGCGAACCAGCCCTCGGCCTGGCAGGCGGGGCCCAGCTTGTCGTACAGCGCCGAGTGCAGCCAGGCGGCCAGCTGGGAGGCTGGATCGTGGCCGTCGCGGGCGTCCTCGGCGGCCTGGGACTGGAAGCGGGCCAGCAGGTCAAGCGCCGTGATGAGATCGGGCTCCACCCAGCGCTTCTCGAAGGTGGACTCGTCGGGGGCGCACTGCTGGAAGCGCACCAGGCGCTGCTTGAAGCCCTCGCCCACCTCGTGGCGGAAGGCGCGGGACTGGGCCGCATCGGCCAGGCCGCGGGCCAGGTGGGCCGAGTGCTGCAGCACCTCGCCCAGCAGGGCCGCCACGGCGCCGTGGGGCAGGGTGCGCAGCTGGTCGAGCCAGCGCTGCCAGGCGGGATCGGGGGGGGGCAGCTGGGCCTGGGGCCTGGGGGCTGGTGCTGCGGGCTCGGCTCGCGGATCCGGGCTCTCAGGGCTCGGTCGCTCGGGTCCCGGAACCTCGGCTCTCGGATGCTCGGTTCTCGGAGGCTCGGGGCTGGGTCGCTCGGCGCTGGGTGGCTCCGGGCCGGGGGGCTCGGGACGCGGAGGTTCTGCGCTCGGAGGCTCGGGTCTTGGGGATTGGGGCTCTTCGACGATCCGAGCGGGCGGCTGCTTATCTTCCAGCTCGCGGACGGTGTCCAGCAGCGAGGTGAACCGCTTCTTCTGCTTGATGATCATCTGCAGGGCCCCCAGGCTGACGGCGAGGGCGATGGCGGCGAGCGCCAGGGCGGCTGCGGACATGGGATCTCTCCTGTCACTGCACCAGCTCTCCGCGCATTACGGCGTCGCCGACCCGCAGGGTGAACTGGCCTGGGCCTTCGACCCGCACCACCACCTCGGTGGCGGCGGGGAAGCTGAAGACCACGTGCAGCTTGCGATCCTTGAACAGCTCCAGGGAGCTGCGCGGACCCGGGAAGCTCAGGGTGGCCTCGGTGGGCAGGGGGGTGCCGCGCTCGAGGCCGGGCACGGTCTTGAAGCGGAAGGGGCCGTGGGGGCGCTGCAGGTTGAAGGTGAGCAGCTCAGCCATGCGGTTGTGCACGACGATCCATCGGGCGTCCTGGCGGGTGCCCCAGATGGCGGCGCCCTGGGCCACGCAGCGCTTGGGATCGAAGCCGGAGCCGTCGTCGGGTTGTACGACGATGAGCGGCTGCGCGCCCGCCCCGCGCTGGGTGTCGACGTAGGAGAGCAGCTCCTCGCGGATGGCTGGAACCCGGGTGCCCTGGCCGGTGAACAGCATGGTGGTGACCGAGGGCCAGTCCCAGCCGGCGTTGCTGCGCACCCGCTCCAGCAGCGCGGTCTGCTTGCGGGCCTGCTCCCTGACCGCCGTCTCCAGGCGCTGCCGCTGCAGGTCCACCTTGAAGTTGTCGAGATCCTTGACCCGGCCGCGCCGGGGCCAACCCTCGCCCGAGAAGTTGAGCTCGTAGGAGCTGGTGGAGGACAGGGCGCACTTGGCCTCTTCGGCCTTGCGCAGCACCTCCATGGCGCGGTTGTAGATGGCGCGGGCCTGCTCCAGGCTGCGCTCCTCGTCGGCGCTGGGGCGGGAGCGGCGCTGGCGGCGGCGGGCCTTGAAGCCGTTGTAGTACTCGGCGAAGGAGCGGAAGCCCACCGCCCGCTCGATCTCGCGCTTGTCGATGGGGGCGCCCTGCAGCAGGCTCTGCTCCTGGATGGAGGTGAGCACCCAGCCCGCCACCAGCTCGTCGAGATCGTCGCCGCCGAACAGGGCGTCGCCGGCGGTGACCTCCAGGGTGACCTCGATGCAGTCCACCTCTCCAGCCAGGAAGCGCGCCAGGTCCTTGATCTCCACCGCGGCCACGTCGGTGGTGCCGCCGCCCACGTCGAAGCAGAGCACGCGCTCCAGGTCGCGGTGCAGGGCGTCGCGGGCCACGTCGCCCGAGATGCGCCCGTAGACATAGGCCAGCACCGCGGCGGTGGCCTCGTCCACGCAGGACTCGGTGACGAAGGCCTGGGGGCTGCGCAGCTCGGCGTACAGCCCCGCGGCGTGGGCCGCCTGCATCAGCGCCTGCTTCATCTCCGCGCTCACCTCGACCGGGTGGCTGAAGATGGCCTGCACGAAGCGCACCTTGCCCGAGTCCAGCTGCAGGGAGCGCAGCTGGCGCACGCTCAGGTTGGACACCGCGCGCTCGGCGCGGCGGCGCAGCTCGGTGATGAACAGGTCGAGCAGCTCCTGGGGCTGGAAGGTGCGGCGCCGCACGCGGCCCTGGGAGTCCTCGTCGAGGAAGTGGTAGCGGGTGTCGGGGTGCTGGGCGATGACCGACTTGATGCTGCGCACCAGGTTGGAGGGGTTGACGCCCGCGTAGGCGTCGGCCTCGCTGCCGTAGAGGAAGGGATCGCCTTCCGGGTCGTGCTCGGGCTCGCCCCGGTAGTACATCAGCGAGGGCAGCTGCTCCCGGGACTGGGCGTCGGCGTCCAGCTGCAGGGCCACCTGCACCTGGCCGTCGGAGCGCACCAGGCAGACCATGGAGTTGGAGGTGCCGAAGTCGATGCCCAGGTAGACCCCGGTGGCTACGCGCACCTTGCCCAGCTGGGCGCCGATCTCCACCTCGAGCACCCGCTCGCTGGCGCTGCCCCAGCCGTCGTGCTCCAGGCGCACGCGGCGGCTGCACCACTCGGCGTCCAGCTCGTCGAAGGGGCGCTCGTCGGGGCGCAGCTCGTAGTGCAGCACGCGCCGCTCGCCGGGGTCCAGCACCTCGCCCTCGCGCAGCCCGTGCAGCCGGAACCAGTCGGGCTGGTCCGCGGGCGGGGCCTGGCCATCGGGCCGCAGCACGTGGATACCCGTGACCCGCACCGGGATGTCGCCGGGGTTGCGCAGCCGCAGCGGGAAGCTCTCGGGCTGATCCAGCGAGGGGTGCTCCACCGAGGGCTCGTCCAGCAGCTCGAGCGTGGGGGCGCGACCCACCACGCCTTCGATCAGGGCGTGCATGCGCGCCTGACGATGGTGGCGGTAGCGGCACTCCAACAGCAGCGAGAACCAGCCCGCCCGGCCCTCGGGCAGCGCGTCTGGCTTGAGCTGGAGCTGCAGCCGCAGCGGGCTGTGGGTGCCGGGCTTGAGCACCCGTGGCACCCCGTCGCTGCGCAGCCGGGCCAGCTGCTCGGCCCGCAGGCGTACGGGCTCGGTGGCGAAGCTGGCGGGGGGCAGGGCCAGCTCGGCGCCCTCCAGCACCTCGATGCCCAGGATCTCGATGGGCTCGGCGTGCTCGTTGTACAGCTCCAGCTCGTGCACGAACTCGCCGCTGGTCAGGGCTTCCAGCGGCAGGAAGCGGTAGCTGGAGCCCGCCGGGCTGAACCAGGGCTCCCGCGCCACCTGCAGCGTGATGGCCAGGCCCTTGGGGGTCCAGCCCGCGTCGGAGCGGCGGCACAAGGTGGTGTGGAAGCGCAGCACGGCTTCGGCCTGCAGGCCCTGGGGTTCGGCGCGGTGGCTGGTGGCGCGGAACAGCCGCTCCAGGGCACGGGCCACGAAGGGGACCTCGATCTCCTCCTGGCCGCCGGGCGGGATGGTGATGGCGCGCTCCTGTAGCTGCTCACGCAGCACCCAGGGGGGCAGATCGACCAGCCCGTCGCGCAGCAGCACCAGGCCCGCGGGCACCGGCCCCTGGTTCTGCACGTAGATGCGCGCGCCGCGCACCCCCCGCCGCACCGCCAGGCGGTCGCTCTGCTCGTGCCAGTCGCCCTCTTCGCCCTTCCATCGTAGCTGCACCAGCGGCACGCCGCAGGCCGCGCAGTAGCGGTCGTGGGGGCCGCAGGGGGCCCGGCACTCGCGGCAGGCGGCCGCGCTCACTTGTCACCCCACTCGGGCTCGAAGTCCACCCGCACCAGGGCTCCGTAGCGCATCGTCACCCCCTCGACGAGGTAGAGCGTGCGGCCGTCAGCGCCCTGGTCGACGGACACGAAGGCGGCATCCGCGGCGGGCTGGCCGTCGATGCGCAGGCGCAGCGAGTCGGGACGATGGGCGTGGCGCAGCACCGCCTGCTGCGGGCGGAACTCCAACAGGCCGCGGCCGGGAGTGGAGACGGGTTCCGCGCTGGGGGGCCCCGGCTGGGCCTCGCGTCCCGGCTCCCAGTCCAGGCGCGGGGCGCTGCCGCGCTCGAGCGCGGGCGGGGGAAGGGTGCGGGCGGGTTCCGGGGCGGGGGGCTCGGGGTCG
>CAZEJJ010000171.1:0-13561 GCA_964512185.1 uncultured Enterobacterales bacterium
GCGGTAGGGGCGCCTGCGACGTTACAGGCCGCGCCGGGGCACCCGGGCACCTGGCTTTTGGGGGGGCCGCGCCCCCCAACGCGCCTTCGGCGCGCCCCCCAGGCGACCGCTGCACGGTCGCATAGTGCACGCGAGGGTGGCTTGTGCGCGTGCACCAGGAACTTCCGAGCGCGTGCACTAGGAGTCAGCCCCCCAGCGTCTCGTAGGCCCGCTCGCTGGCCTCGATGATCCCGTTCTGGTTGAAGGCGATCCATTGATCGTCGGTGAGGGCGCGCAGCACGCTGTGCTCGCGGCCCTTGGCGCTATGGATCAGCACGGCGGAGGCGCGGCTCGGTTCCAGGATGGCGCCTGTCTCTTCGCAGACCACGGTGCGCGGGTGCAGGCCGGGCAGGTGGGTGGTGACCTCGCTGGTCTGCAGATCCACCATCACGATGGAGCACTTGTCGCCCTCGGGCATGCGCACGGCGCAGCTGCGAGCCCCGGTGATGCCCCAGATGGCGTCCACCTCGACGTCGAAGTCGATGATGTCGCGGCCCTCGGCGGGCTCGTTGTCGCGGATGCTGGAGGCCAGGTCGTAGTGACCCAGCACGCCGTCTTCGTCCAGCACGAGCATGTCGGCGCGACGGTTGATGAAGGCCACCAGCTTGACCGCGGGCTCGGCCAGGGGCCTGGGAGGGAGCACGGCGTCTTTGCCCGTGCCGGGATCGAGCACCCGCACGGCGCCGCGGGGGGTGACCACCCCCATCCACACGCCGCTGCCGCTCAGGGTCATGGCCTGGGGCCAGGCCAGGTCGTAGGCCTGGTTCTTGCCCAGGTGCCACCAGCGCACCCCGCCGCTGGCCAGCCGCACGGCCACCACGGGGCCGCCCACGTCGACCTGCTGCGCGCCGTAGGTGCTGGGGCCGCCGTCGAAGACCACCTGGGCCTTGGCGGTGTCGATGATGCGCACCGGGCCCTCGTAGGGAATGCTGGCCACCAGGCGGCCGTCGCGATCCACCGCCAGCTCCCGGATCGCGGAGCCGAGGTCCAGCTCCCACATGCGCCGGTTGTGGGCCCAGAAAGCCACCAGGCTGCCATGGGCCAGGGCGCGAAAATCTCCGAAGCCGGCCAGGGCGGTGACCGCCCCCGGGCTGCCCTTGCCGCCGTGGTGGAACAGGCCGTCGAAGCCGCCTACGCGGATCCCAGCCGGGGTCCACAGCGCGGCGCCGGAGGTGTCGGGGGCGCCATGGTGGAAGCTGTCGGCCGGCTGCAGGTCGGGGAGGGAGAAGACATGCACCGAGCGCTGGGTGACCACCGCAGCGCGGTCGCCCTCGGGCGCCACCATCAGGTTGAGCAGGCCGCTGCCGCCCCGGGTGGCGAAGGACGCCACGATGCGGCCGTCCACCACGCGCAGCAGGCTGACGCCCGCCCTGCCCACCGCCAACACGTGCGTGCCGTCGCGGGTGAAGCAGGCGCGGTCCGCGGGTGTCTGCATGCGGTCCACGTGCAGGCCCGAGCGGGTCATGAGGTCCACCAGGCGAAGCTGACCGCTGTCGTCGAGGCAGAGCAGGCGCTCGCCCCTGGCGTCGAATTCCACTGTGCGCCCACCGAAGCCCGACCAGGCCACCTCGCGCTCGCCACGCACCAGGTCCCACATGCGCACGAGGCCGTCGGCGGCGATGGTGGCACAGCGCGTGCCCTCGGGGCTGAGCGCCACGCCGCGCATGGCGCGCACGCGGCCTCGGTCACCTTCGCGGATCTCCTGGAAGATCGGGGAGCCGTCGTCGGTGCGGTAGACGCCGATGGTGCCCTCGGTGTCGCCTGTCGCCACGTAGCTGCCCCCCTGGATCAGGGCCAGCGCGCCGTCCACGGCGCCACCGGGTCGGAAGATGAGACCGGGGCTGTTCTCGCCGCGCCGCTGGACCGCCACGAGCCCCGTGGCGTCGGCGGTGGCGATGGTGCCGGAGTGGGGGTCGTACGCGGCAGCCGTGACGGCCGCATCGTGCACGTTAGAACAGAACTGATCGGCTAGTGATGGCATGCGCAGGACATAGCCGGATCTGAGCTGCTTCGCAGCCTGTCCGCGCCTCGCGCCACCCGCCAGTCCAGGCTGTGTCCGAGCGGCGGTGCTCCATCCCCGGCGATGGCCCGTCATCCGCCGCCCAGGGGACGAGAGCGTGGGGGCTCAGCGGGCGAGCGCTGCGCTATACTCCCCAATCCCGCGTCCAGCTTGTTTCCCCCGTCCCGGGCTCCATGAACGCCATCGACGTCGTGTTCGGCTTTCGCATCAGCCACCCCCCCGGGGTGGCTCGCGATCTGTTGGAGCGAGGCTGGCAGCGCGCCTACTCGCCCCTGCTGCGCGAGCTGGGCAAGCACCCGGAGCTGCCCGTCGTGCTGCACGTGGGTGGCACCGTGCTGGACTTCCTCGAAGCCGAGCATCCCGAGGGCATCGAGCGCATGCAGCTCATGGTGCAGCGCGGGCAGCTGGAGCTCATCGGCGGGGGCTACTACGAGCCGGTCCTGTCCGCGATCCCCGAGCGGGATGCGGTGGGTCAGCTCAGGCTCTGCGCGCGCCGCCACAAGCACCTGGTGGGCGAGACGCCGCAGGGGGCGATGCTGGCCTACGGCGCCTGGGATCCCTGCCTGCCCCGCCTCCTGCAGCGGGCCGACCTGCGCTACGCGGTCATGGAATCCTGCGCCTTCCGGCATGCGGGCCTCGAGCCCGAGCAGGTGGATGGCCACTTCGCGGTGGAGCGCCAGGGAAAGACCGTGGCGGTCTTCCCGGATCTCGCTGGCGAAGACCCGGTGCATCCGGGCATGGAGCCCACCCGGGTGCTGGGCCTGCTGCGGCGCTACGCCTCCCGTCGCCGGCGCCTGGTGGTGTGGATGCTCGATGCCCGCGAGTTCGGGCTGCGTCCAGGCAGCGACGAGCTCAGCTGGGGTCGCTCCGGTGGCTGGATTCCTCGCCTGCTCGGGCAGGTGGCCACCCAGGACCACTGGCTCAAGTTCACCACCTTCAGCCAGCTGCTGGCCCGTCTTCGCCCCACCGCCCGTGTCTACCTGCCCGCGTGCATGGAGCCCGCCATGCAGGCCCTGGCCGTCCCCCCCGAGCCTGCGGTGCCCAAGGGCCGCCCGGCCGTCACCGCCACCCTGTCGGGCATCGCCCGTGGGCGACCCCCCGCGGCCCTCCCCTGGGAGACCTTCCTCGCGCGTTTCGCCGAGGCCAATCGCCTGCACAAGCGCATGCTGGTCAGCTCGCGCGAGGTGGCTCGGCTCGCCAGCAAGGTGCGCAAGCAGGGCAAGACCCGGCGCGCCCGCCTCATGGGCCAGGGCCTGGAGCGCGCTCTGCTCTGGCTGTACCAGGCCCAGGCCGCGGCGCCCTGCACTCCGGATCCCTGGGGCGGGTTCTACGATGGCCGCCTGCGGCAGCGGGCCTACTCGGCCCTGTTGCGTGCTGAGGGCGAGGTGCAGCACGCCCTGGACGAGCCTCCCCGCTTCCGCATCGATCGGCTCGATGCCGACTGCGATGGCCGCGATGAGCTGGTGGTCACCACGCCCACGCTGCGGGCCGTGGTGGACCCGGCCCGAGGTGGCGTGATCACGGAGCTGGACATCCTCCCCGCGGCCATGAACATCTGCAACACGCTCACGCGGCGCAAGGAACGCTGCCACGTGGCGTCCACGCGCGATCAACAGCTGCCCTCGCTGGTGTCGGCCAGCGCCAGCGTCGCCGCGGCTGTGGTGTCCGTCGTGCCCAGCTTCGTGATCCCCCCCGACCTGCAAGACGACATCACCGAAGAGACCCCGCAGACGGACGATCCCGAGCAGGCGGGGCTCGACGACGCCGCCCTGGCCGTGGACGCCAGGCTGCGCTGCTGCCTGCAGGATCACTTCTTCGGGCCCCAGGCCAGCCTGCACAACGTCCAGCGCGTGCAGTACCCGGAGGCCAGCGACTTCGGGGTCTCCGAGTACCAGGTGCTGCGGGCGGCCCCCAGGCCCGAGAAGGGGCTGGTGCAGGTCCACCTGGCTCGCGATGGCTCGGTGGTGGACGCCGGACAGACCCGCCTGGTGCGGCTGGTCAAGCGCTTCGAGTTCCACCGTGACAAGGCGGGATTCGACCTGCTCTACGAGATCTCCAACCGCAGCCGCGAGCCCTTCACCGCGCGCTTCGGTGTGGAGCTGAACCTGAACCTCGACTCCGGGCGGGGCGCCGGGGCCTACCTGGCGGTGCAGGGACATCCCGCCCGGCTGGACCAGGAGCTCGAGGCGGTCGAGGTGCGGAAGCTGGGCTGGGGGGATCGCCGCCGCGGCTTCCACCTGGCCCTGGAGGTGGACCAGCCCGCCACCCTCTGGCACTACCCCATCACCTCGCTCTGCGAGGGCCTCGAGGGTCCGGTGGCCCACTACCAGGGTGCCTGCATCGTGCTCAGCTGGAGGCTGCGCCTCTGGGGCCAGGAGCGGCAGCGTCTGGGGCTCGCTTTCCGCTTCCCACCGCGCGCCTGACGGTGAACCCGACGGCAGCGTGCGCCGATTGACGGTGGCCTGGGTCCCGGCTAGGAGGCACAGCCTCCCGAAGCCAGAGTGAAGGGCCGTCATGCGCATCATCGACCAGATCGACGAAAAGGTCCTGCTGCGCACGGTGCAGCGCTGCCGTGAGCGGGGCATCGTCATCCCCACCTTCGCGCAGCAGCGGGATCCCAGCCTGGTCCCCGAGGCCATCCAGGAGCGCCTGCCCCAGGTGGGCCTGTGGGACATCGATCCGCTGAACCTGTTCAGGATCACCTGGAAGAACGATCCGGCCACCGGGCTGTACAACCGAGGCAACTGGGTGGAATTCCCAGCGGAGCTCACGGGCGTATCCGCCCGCATCATCGGCCTGGTGGGCAAGTACTTCCCCACGGGTGCCCACAAGGTGGGCGCGGGCTTCGGCTGCCTCGTGCCGCGGCTGGTGTCGGGGAACTTCGATCCCGGCTCACAGCGGGCCGTGTGGCCCAGCACCGGGAATTTCTGCCGCGGGGGGGCCTTCGACTCGGTGCTGCTGGGCAGCACACCGGTGGCCATCCTGCCCGAGGGCATGAGCCAGGAGCGCTTCCAGTGGCTGCGGTCGCTGGGCGCGGAGGTCATCGCCACGCCTGGCTGCGAGTCCAACGTCAAGGAGATCTACGACAAGTGCTGGGAGCTGCGGCGCACCCAGGACGACGTGGTGATCTTCAACCAGTTCGAGGAATTCGGCAACGCCATCTGGCACTACTGGACCACCGGCGGCATCGTCGACGAGGTCTTCCAGCAGCTCCAGGGCCCGGGCCTCAGGCTCTCCGGCTACGTGTCCGCCACTGGCTCGGCGGGCACCATCGCGGCAGGCGACTTCCTGCGCACGCGCCACCCCATGCTGCGGGTGGCGGCCTGCGAGGCGCTGCAGTGCCCCACTCTGCTGGAGTGTGGCTTCGGTGGGCATCGCATCGAGGGCATCGGCGACAAGCACATCCCCTGGGTCCACAATGTGCGCAACACTGACATGGTGGTGGCCATCGACGACGAGCAGTGTGTGTCGCTGATGCGGCTGTTCAACGAGCCCGAGGGCCACATGCTGCTGCAGCGCGCCGGGGTCTCTGAGGAGCTGGTGGAGCGGCTGGACCTGCTCGGGATCTCGAGCATCTGCAACCTGGTCACCGCCGTCAAGCTGGCGAAGTACTACGAATTCGGCCCGCGCGATGTCATCCTCATGCCCCTGACCGACTCCATGGAGATGTACGGATCGCGCCTGGCCGAAGCGCTCCAGCTGCACGGGCCCTACACTGAGCGCGACGCCATCAGCCACCGGGCCCGCTACCTGCGCGCGGTGGGCACCGATCACATGCGCGAGCTCGGCTACCGCGATCGCAAGGCGCTGCACAACTTCAAGTACTTCACCTGGGTGGAGCAGCAGCGGCGGGACGCGGAAGAACTGCGGCAGCTCTGGGATCCCGATTTCTGGGAGGCCACCTGGCAGCAGGTGCACGAGTGGGACGAGCTCATCGATGCCTTCAACGCCCGCACCGGGCTGGGGTCCAGCGCCTAGAGACAGTCGTCGTTGGGCTCACCCGGGGTACCCAGGTCGCCGGTCTCGAAGGCTGACTGGGCCGGGCACCAGTGGGCGGCGTCCATGGCGTCGGTGGCGTTGAAGGCGTCGGGGCTCAGCGACAGGGAGGCGCCTGCGGTGACGGGCCAGTCCACCTCGTCGTAGAAGACCTCGTGGATCACTTCCCCGTCGGTGCCGTCGCTGCCCCAGGTGGCGATGCCCACCTCGTCCATGCCGTTGGCCAGGACAAAGCCGGGCCACACCCAGTCGTAGGCCTCGGTGGCGGTGGAGGCCCGCGCCAGCAGCAGGAAGGCGCCGGGCTCGACCTCCAGGGGTTCGTCGATCAGGAAGGACTGCACGTCGTAGTCGTAGACCACCAGGCCCTGCAGATCGATGCTGTCGCCGCTGGTGTTGTAGAGCTCGAAGTACTCGCCGTCGCTGTCGCCCAGGGCCGCCGGATCCACCATGATCTCGGTGATGATCAGGTCTCCCGGGGCGGGGCAGCTGCTGTCGGCGCCGTCGCAGTCGTTGTCCACCGCGTCGCCACAGAACTCCACCGCCTCGGGGTAGGCCAACCCGTCCGCGTCGTCGCAGTCGCCCGGCTCGCCTGTGTAGCCCGCGGGCTGCTCGCAGCTGGTGGAGCTGACCGTCTCGTCTCCATACTCGTCGCCGTCGGCGTCGAGGTACCAGCTGGCGGCGTCGATGGCGTCGTCCTCGTCGGCGGTCCCGTCGCAGTCGTTGTCGATGGTGTCGCAGATCTCGTCGGCGGCGGGGCTGACCTGCGCGTCCGTGTCGTCGCAGTCGCTGCTGTCGGCCACCAGGTCTCCCGACTCCCAGCACTGCACGAGCTCCGTGTCGGCATCGCCGAAGCCATCTCCGTCCGCGTCGCTGTACCAGCTGGTGGCATCCAGCGCGTCGCTGTCATCGGCCTGTCCGTCGCAGTCCTGGTCCCTCTCGTCGCAGTACTCCTGGGCGCCGGGATGGACCTCTCCGTCGGCGTCGTCACAGTCGCCCGCCGCCGGTGCGTAGCCCGCGGGCTGCGCGCAGGCGCCGGTGGTGGCGTGCTCCAGGCCGTAGCCATCCCCGTCGCCATCCAGGAACCAGGTGGCCGCGTCGAGGGCCTCGTCTTCGTCCGCGACGCCGTCGCAGTCGTTGTCGGCGCCGTCACAGATCTCGTCGGCGTCGACGTTGATCGCCGCGTCGGAGTCGTCGCAGTCGCTGGCCAGCTCGAGGCCCACATGGCCGGCGGGCTGCTCGCAGGCCATCTGCCACGCGCCGGGATCGCCGAAGCCGTCCTGGTCGGCGTCGGCGTACCAGTCGGAACCCCCCGCGGGGTCGTCATCTACGGCATCGTCGCAGTCATCGTCGATGCCGTTGCAGAGCTCCACGGCATCCGGGTGGATGGAGGCGTCGCCGTCATCGCAGTCGGTGGCGTCGGCCACCGTGCCGGCGGGTTGGGTGCAGGCGCCGATCTCTGAGCCGGGGTCGCCGTAGCCGTCACCGTCGGCGTCGCTGTACCAGCGGCCCAGGACGAACTCGTCCACCTCCGCGTCGCAGTCGTTGTCGACGCCGTCGCAGACCTCGCTCGCGTTGGGGTTGACGCTCGGCTCGCTGTCGTCGCAGTCCAGATCGATGGAGTAGCCGTCGCCGTCGAGATCTGGCAGGCCCGTGTCCGCCGGCTGCGGGCAGCCGGTGGCCAGGACCAGCGCCAGGCACACCTGGAGAGGGGTGGAATGGGTCATGGGTGCTCCTTCGCCGTCGCTCCTGGCGTGGGGCTCGGACGGCGCCGGGATCCTGCGATCCAGAAACAAAGACACCTTGTGACCATTCCCGCGGCACCGGCCGCGGGGCTGTGTTCTCTCGGACCGGTGATTGTAACCACGTGGCGGGCGGAGAATCCTGGCAGGTGGGAGCTGCGACGGTGACCACCGCCGGGCAGCTCAGGCTCAGGAGAAGCCGCTCGACGCGCCCGGGCCACAGCCGCTGAGCGCGGAGGCTCCCACGGAACCCAGGGTGTGGCTGCCGCTCACCGCGAAGGCGGACAGCTTGCGCCGCGCGCTGCCCTGGCGGCCGCAGGCCGGGCACTCCACCTGGCTGTCGGGAGTGCCGCTGGAGACCAGCTCCTCGAATTCATCGTCGCAGTGCTCACAGCGGTACTCGTAGATGGGCATGCCGGACCTCCTGCTCGCAGGAGCCCGTAGCTCCCGGGAGTGTTGCACCCTATCCACCAGCGACGCCGCGGCCAGTTACTCCCTGACCATGGCCCCCCTCGAGATCCCGGCCTTGCTCTCCCTGGTGGCGCTGTCCTGCGCGCAGGCCCCGCCCCCGGCTGATCCACCGGCCACACCGGCGGGGCCCGACATCCTGCTGGTGACCATCGACACGCTGCGGGCGGATCGGGTGGGTGCCTACGGCGACCCGCTGGCGGCCACCCCGCAGCTCGACGCCCTGGCCGCAGAGGGCGCGCTCTTCCGCGAGGCCATCGCCGTCGCGCCGCTCACCCTGCCGTCCCACGCCTCCATGCTCAGCGGGCTGTACCCCGCGGGCCATGGGCTGCGCGACAACGGGGGCTTCCGCCTGGAGCCCTCGGTGCCCCTGCTGGCGGAGCGCCTCTCGGACGCCGGCTATCGCACGGCCGCGTTCGTGTCTGCCTACGTGCTGGACGCCGCCTGGGGCCTCGATCGCGGCTTCGACCAGTACCGAGCGCCCTTCCACCCCCGGGACGTGGCCGAGGCGCCGGCCTTTGGCGCCCTCGAGGTGCCGGGGGCCGACACGGTCAACGCGGCGGTGGCCTTCCTGCGCGAGCAGGGTGACGGTCCTCGCTTCTGCTGGGTGCACCTCTACGATCCCCACACCCCCTGGGCGGAGCACCCCGGCTGGGAGGGCGATCCCTACCGGGGCGAGGTGGCCTTCGCCGACCAGCTGCTCGGACGCCTGCTGCGGGCTGTGGATCGCGACGACCTGGTGATCGTCACCTCGGACCACGGCGAGGGGCTCTGGGACCACGGGGAGCGCGAGCACGGCCTGCTGCTGGCGCGCTCCACCACACGCGTGCCCCTCGTGGTGCGCCCACCCGGTGGGCTGGCCTCCGATGGCCTCGAGCCGCGCCCGCGCCCGGTGAGCGGAGCCGCCAGCCGGCGGCCAGGGGGTGTGGACCTCGAGCTGGACCTGCAGCCCGTGCCCGACGAGCCCCGGGCAGCGCGGGTGGTGGAGCAGCCTGTGAGTGGCGTCGACATCGCCCCCACCATCGCCGACTATGCGGGGCTGGAGGCCTGGGGTGATGGCGTCAGCCTGCGCCCCGCCCTGGAGGGTGGCCAGCTGCGCCGCGGGCCCGTCTACAGCGAGACCTTCTTCCCCCGGTTCCACTATGGCTGGTCCGAGCTGTTGCTGGTGCAGCGGGGCGACGAGCGGCTGCGCCTGGGACCCTCCAGCCACCTGTTGGACCTGCAGGCCGACCCCGCCGAGCTGCGGTTTGATCCGGTGAGCGGCCACGCCCTGGAACAGCTCGCCCTGGGCTGGGCGGGCTCCAGCAGGCCCGAGCCGGGCCCGGTGCCCGCAGATGCTATCCAGAAGCTGGCGGCTCTGGGCTACGTGGAGGCCGTGCAGGCACCGCTGTCGCCCCGCTCCGAGCTGGCGGATCCCCGCGAGCGCATGCAGATCCTGGCGCGGCTGCACGCGCTGGAAGGGGAGGCCGATCCCGCGGTGGCCGTGGCGGGTCTGCGCGCGCTCGTGGACAGCGAACCCGGCCTGGTGGAGGCCCGGCTGGCGCTGGCGCAGGCCCTGCGCCGCGGCGGCCAGCGAAGAGAAGCCCTGAGCGCGGCGCTGTCCGTGCTGGACCTGCAGCCGCGGCACAGCATGGCCCTGTCCAACGCCGCGGGCCTCTGCAGGGAGCTGGGCGAGCACGAGCAGGGGCTGGAGCTCGCGCGCCGCCTCCAGGCCCTGAACCCGCAGGATCCTCGTGGACATCGGCTCGAGGTGGTCTTCTGGGTGGACTCGGAAGAACCCCAGGAGGTGATCCGCGCCAGCCGGGCGGGGCTGGCCGTGGCCCCCCAGGATCCCCAGCTGCTCTACCTGCTCGGCCTGGCGCTGGTCTTCACCGACCGCTATGACGAGGCGGTGCAGGCTCTGGAGGCGGCGCGCGAGCAGGGCTCTCGTGCGGGCGACATCTCCCTGTACCTGGGCATGGCCCACGATCGCGCCGGGCGGGTGGATCCCGCGCTGGCGGCCTATCGAGAGTACGCGGAGCGCAACCCTGACGATCTGCGCGGGCAGGCAGCGGCTGCGTGGATGCTCTACAAGGCCGATGACTGCGTGCGGGCGGCGCCCTACCTGGGCAACCTGCGAAAGCGGGGCGCCGACCGCGACCCCCGCGTCAAGGAGGCCTGGCAGGCGTGCGCGGCCCCCGGTGGCCCCTGAGCGCCGCTATTCTCCGCAGTCAAGCTCCAGCGCTTCGCGCCACACCCGCTCCAGAGAGGCCGAGGTGGGGCTGAGATCCAGCCGGTAGACGGCCCGGAGCACACCGTGACCGGGCTCCCCGTTGCCCGCCCGGAGCGCGAGCTCGCGGCGGCCATCGCCATCGAGATCGGCGGGGGGGATGGCCGCCAGGGGTGCACAGCTGGGGCCCGGCAGCTGCAGCGTGTCGTAGGTGAGCAGCTGCTCGCCGGTGGCATCGAGCACGGCCACCAGGCCCAGGCAGCCGGCTTCGCCCGAGGCCAGCAGCACCGGGGTGGCTTGTGGCCGGCGCTGCTTCAGCAGGCTTCGCAGAGACGCCGCGGGCGCCCCCTCCTGGGTGTCCAGGCTGCTGGCCAGGGCCCGCAGGCTCTCCTGGGCGATCGCCACCGTGCCGGAGCGGTTGGCCGGGGGGGTGGGGATCTCCACCCTGGTGGAGGGGCCCAGCCAGGCCAGCCCCGCGTGCTGGGGGGGCTGCAGGGCCTGGGCCGCCACGGCGCGCAGCCGCCGGGGCCCTGACGGACAGGGATTCCAGCTCTCCTCCACGGCCCGCAGCGGGGAACGCTCGGCGCCCCGGTTGCCGAGCAACAGGGCGTCCGCGCCGTCGAGATCGCCCCGCTCCAGCAGCACCAGGGGCCCCTTGTGGCCCGGGATCTTCCGGAAGGGGTGGGCGCCATCCGGATCCAGCGCGACGCGCCACAGCTGGTCTTCCAGGTGCGGCCAGCCATCGTCGCCTTCGCAGCGGCATCCCGTCGTGGCCAGCAGGGCCGCGATGATCAGGACCGGAGGGCGCATGGAGGGTTCCTGCCGTACCGAGGGTCGGGGCGCCCTGGAGCCGAGGGCGCGTCGCAGCCGCGGAAGCAGCGGCGCGTAGGGCCTTTCCCCTATATCCTTAGCCTCGAACCACGGTGAGCCATGGGAATCTACACAGCGCTCCTCCCCGTCGCCCTGGCGCTCTGCTGCCTCTGCGGCGGCTGCCAGCAGGCCAACTGCACGGTGGATGTGGATGGCGACGGCTACACCTCCGCGGCCTCCTGCTCGCTGGGAGACGACTGCGACGACATGGACGCGTCGGTGCACCCCGGCGAGCGCGAGGTCTGCGACGGCGTCGACAACAACTGCGATGGCTTCATCGACGACGTGCTGCTGGACATCGACGGAGACGGCTACCACGACGTGGCCTGTCTGCAGGGCACCGACTGCGACGACCAGAACCTCGCGGTCTTCCCCGGGGCAGTCGAAGAATGCAACCAGGTGGACGACGACTGCAACGGCGAGGTGGACGACCGCGATCTCGACGGCGACGGTTTCACCGACCTGGCCTGCACCGACGGCGACGACTGCGATGACGACGACGAGCTCATCAACCCCGACGCCATCGAGGACTGCGACGACGGGGTGGACAACGACTGCGATGGCTCCGTGGACCGGGATGACTACGACGGCGATGGCTTCACCAGCGACGCCTGCGGCGGCTCCGACTGTGACGACACGCGCAGCGATGTGAACCCAGAGGCCCCCGAGCTCTGCGATGAGATCGACCACGACTGCGACGACGAGACCGCCGACGTGGACGCCGACGCGGACGGCTACTACGATCCCGACTGCGGCGGTGACGACTGCGACGACGAGGATCCTGGCATCAACCCCGGTGAGCTCGATGACTGCAGCGACGGGCTGGACAACGACTGCGACGGTGTGACCGACTTCGAGGACGGCGACGGCGACGGCGACTCACCTCCCGCCTGCGGCGGCGACGACTGCGACGACAGCGATCCAGCTGTCTCCGGCCTGGAGGACGAGATCTGCGGCGACGAGGTGGACAACGACTGCGACGGCGAGGTGGACAACGCCGATCTGGACCTGGACGGCCACCTGGACGAGAGCTGCGGTGGGGCCGACTGCGACGACGGCGACCCGGACATCCACCCCGAGATGGTGGAGCACTGCGACGAGCTGGACGCCGACTGCGACGGCGACCTCGAAGACGTGGACCGGGATCGGGACGGTGCCAGCCCGGAGGATTGCGGGGGCGGTGACTGCAACGACGGGCTCCCCAACGTCAGGAGCGGCTTCGAGGAGAGCTGCGACGGGCTGGACAACGACTGCGACGGAGCAGGCGACAGCTGCGACCAGGCCCTCCCCGGTGGCATGGACTTCGCCGAAGACCTCTCGGCCGACTTCTACACGGAGACCGGCTGGAGCTTCAGCGATGGCCAGCTGAGCTTCACAGGCAGCGGCGACAACGACTACCACCACGCCACCTACACCGGGTACTACTTCACCGCGCCCTACGACATCTCCCTGGACATCACCCGCGACGGCGGCGACGCGGAGGACGCCGCCGGGATCCTCCTGGGCGAGACCTACGGCACCGACAGCGGCCTGTTCGTGCACCTCAAGTCCGATGGCGGGCTGGTCACCTACAACCTGGGCTACCGCTCCGGAGGCAGCTCACACAGCCTCACCGGTCACACCGCCTGGCCCGGGCTGACCAGTGGCGAGGGCAGCCCCAACCGCGTGCGGCTGGTGCACGATGGCGTCAGCACGAGCCTGTACCTGAACAGCGCCTATGTGGGCAGCTGGTACACCAGCTACGACGAGGGCGCCGTGGTGCTTTACGTCAACGACACCGCCTACCTGGGCGCTCCCGACGTGTCCTTCGACAACATCTACGCCATCGACCAGGACTGAGCCCCCATTACTCACCATCTCGCTACTGCGACCGTCGAGGTACGGCGTTCGCGGCGCGCGCTTGGCCTCCTTCCTCGGCGTGTTGCGACACGCCTTCGGTCAGTCGGCGCTGCGCGCGAGCCCCGATCACTCGCACCTCGTCGGTCTCGCTACGCGATCTGACGAATAGTGGGGACTGAGCCCTCACCGGAGCGGGCCGCTGCGCGCGCAGATCCAAAGCGGCAGATCCCAGATAAAGGGATGGCCGGGCCTCCTAAAATGCCGAATGTGGGGGGGGGGGGCCGCAATCGGAATTTTAAATAGGGGTTCCCGCCAAAAAACTTGGAGCCGACCGGCTGCGTGAAATTGTTTTTATGGTGTTTGAGATTCTTTTAAAGATGA
>CAZEJJ010000171.1:13571-15712 GCA_964512185.1 uncultured Enterobacterales bacterium
AGATAAAGGGATGGCCGGGCCTCCTAAAATGCCGAATGTGGGGGGGGGGGACGCACTCGGCAATTTGAATAGGAGGTCCCGGCCAAGATCTTGGAGCCGACCGGCTTCCTGACATTGATTTTATGCTCTTTGAGATTCGTGTCAAGCTCGATGTGGCGCGGGAGTGGATTCCTTACATATCGAGCCGCGCACAAGACGGCTTTCGATTGGCCAACCGCTCACTCGCAGGTGGGGGTCTCGTTCTCGGCCTGCTTCTCGGTGTACAGGTCTTCGTAGCCCCAGCGGTCCTCGAAGACCTGGGGGATGTCGAAGGTGCCGGTGACCACGGTGCGTGAGCCAGACTCGAAGCCCTTGAATTCGATCTGGAAGCTGCCCGAGGCCGAGTCGCCCACGGCGATGTCCTTCGGATCGTCGTCGAAGATCACCCAGGAGCTGTCCACCTGCACCCAGCCGTCGAGACCAGCGCTGGAGATGTCTACCGGGCGCCAGCTGTTGTCCTCGACCTTGATCTGGAAGTCGGGATGGGCGAAGCCCAGCACGTCCGCTGCCGTCTCGCCGCCGGCGTCTCCGGCCAGCTCTGCCTGCCAGGCCAGCGCCGATTCCTGCACCGAGGCCACCATGGCGTCGTAGCTGTCCCAGTCGGGTTCGTCCGGGTCGAGGGAGACAAAGAAGGACTCGGTGGTGCCAGCCTCGTACATACCGAAGTCCGAGGGGCGGGAGTTGAATTCTTCGGCGGCGAACTTGGCCTTGCCGAAGCCGGACAGCCAGTCGTCGTGCAGCTCCCAGTAGTCTTCGCTGTCGTAGGGGTTGAGCTGGTAGGAGCCGGTGTTGAGGTAGTAGATGAAGCCCTGCTCGTCGTCGGACCAGCGCTCGATCCAGCTGTCGTCGTCCCACAGCTCCAGCGTGGCGTTGCCCGATTCGTCCTGCTCGCAGCGTGTGGGCTGGAAGTCGGGATCGATGACCCATGCCACGCGGAAGTCCTCACGATCGGTGAGGTGTACGTGGAAGGTGACCTGCAGATCCTGCTCGGAGGTGATGATGGCCTCGGAGCGCCAGGCCTCGAGATCGCCCTTGAGCACATAGTAGGCGTCGTCATCGAGCCAGGTGGACCACTCTGGATCCAGGTCGGCGCCGCACTCGGTGTCGAAGCCCACGACGTCGACGCCCGAGCAGTTGAACCTGCCCGCTTCGGCCAGGGAGAGGTCGTTCTCGTCCACCGTGGCGGAGGAGCCCGCCGCCAGCCAGGTGGTGTAGCTGCCAGCGATGTCGGCTTGGTGGGGGGCACAGCCGATGAGCAGGGCCAGGGGAAGAAGGCGGGTGGGATGACGCATGGGGATGCCTCTCCGGACCAGGACATGGAGGCAGCGCGCGGCTGCACGACGGACACCCGGTGCTGGACCGGGTCGCAGAACTCCTCATAGACCTTGGCGGGCCCGAGGTCAAGTACCGCGGCCGGGAGGGCGCCCTTCAAGCCTCGGGAGGGCCCACCCTGGGGTCGCCAGCGGGCCTGTCGTGGGGTTCGATGGAGGTCTCGGAGCCGTTGACACGAAGGGGGCAGGTGCATAGAGTGCGGCCGCCGGGTTCGACCCGGTGTTGCTCTTTGATCGGGCGAGTGGATGCAGGACGGGAACGACCGCAGCTTCATGCTGGAGGCGCTGGCCCTGGCGCGATCCGCGGCGGCCATCGGCGAGGTGCCGGTGGGCGCGGTGGTGGTCGAGCAGGGCTGCATCGTGGCCGGTGCTCACAACCGTCGCGAGGTGGACCAGGATCCGACGGCGCACGCCGAGCTGCTGGCGTTGAGACGAGCGGCAGCCGCCCTGGGCAGCTGGCGCCTCGACGGCTGCGAGCTGTTCGTCACGCTGGAACCTTGCGCCATGTGCGCGGGTGCCATCGTGTTGGCGCGCATCGAACGCTGCGTGTTCGGAGCCTCCGACCCCAAGGGAGGCTTCCTGGGCACCGTCGGCGACCTGAGCGCTCACCCCGCGCTCAACCACCGCTTCCAGGTGGTCGGCGGGGTCGAGGCCCAGGCCTCGGCAGCGCTGTTGAAGTCGTTCTTCAAGAGCCTGCGCTCGTGAGACCAGTTTCTGGAGAGGTGGCCGAGTGGACGAAGGCGGTAGACTCGAAATCTACTGAGGGCTCTG
>CAZEJJ010000172.1:0-15698 GCA_964512185.1 uncultured Enterobacterales bacterium
GGAAAAGCCAACGATTCAGTACTATATCAAAATATTATAAATCTTAAAATAATCTACATCACGGATTCTGGTTGCAAGCTCAGTTTAAATGATTAAAATGTTGATCAAATGTAGTCTATTTAACCGATTACGTAAATATTGAAAAGAGGGTTTCGGTCCATATCAGGATCATAAATTGTAAGTAGCTCCCTATTGTCGGATTTGTATAAAATCCTCAACAGGAGATAGAAAAGGAGTTTGTTATGTCTCAGCACGCTCAACAGATCACTTTGAGTAAAGCCAGAGTTGATGCCTCATCCATTTTTCTTGCCAAGGTGTTTAACTGGATGGCCGTTGGTCTTGGAGTTACCGGTGTGGTCGCCTATTTCACTGCCATGCTGGGCTTCGCGCAGACCATTGCATCAAGCGGTCTTTTTATAATCCTGATTATCGGTGAGCTGGGCTTGGTCGTCTACCTTTCAGCGAGAATCAATAAAATGCAGGCGGGTACCGCCTCATCCATGTTTCTTCTCTATTCTGTTCTGAACGGGCTGACCTTATCCGTAATTTTCCTTGCTTACACAGGCACATCCATAGCCGCAACCTTTTTTATAACAGCCGGTATGTTTGGAGCCATGGCCGTTTATGGTCTGGTGACTAAAAGGGACTTGTCCGGTTTCGGCTCTTTTCTTTTTATGGGACTGATCGGTATTATCATTGCTTCCATTGTAAACATATTTTTGAAGAGTTCCAGTCTTTACTGGGTTATTTCAATGATCGGTGTTCTGGTGTTTACCGGCCTTACCGCCTATGATGTTCAGAAAATTAAAAAAATGGGTGAAGACGGTATAATGGAGCAGGGTGAAGCGGCTATCACTAAAGGCTCCATTATGGGAGCTCTGGCCCTGTATCTTGATTTTATCAATCTTTTCCTGATGCTTCTTCGATTTTTCGGGGGAGGCAGAGACTGATTGATCCTTGTTTGTAATAAAAAAAGCATGTTCCGAACATTCGGAGCATGCTTTTTTTGTTTATACCACATACGTTGATGACTCTTTTTTTTCGTATTAGGATTAGTTTTCATTAGCGTCGATATTTCTTGAGTTTGAAGCTGTTCGACTCAGGTAGGAGTAAAAAATGAGCAGATCTTTTGCTGGCAAACAAATAGTTTTTGGAATTACCGGTTCCATCGCTGCATTCAAAGGTGCCGGCTGGGTCTCGACGCTTGCTCAAGCAGGGGCCGAGGTCTCTGTTGTGATGACCCGGTCAGCGACCCAGTTTGTTTCTCCTTTGACGTTTTCTGCATTATCCGGGAAAAAAGCATGTTCGGATATGTTTGAAGACGAAAAGTCGTCTTCAATATCCCATATCGATCTGGCCACCACGGCGGATTGTATTGTCATTGCACCGGCTACGGCGCAGACGATCAGTCGGCTGGCTCATGGCTTTGCCGATGATCTGCTTTCTGCCATCGTCCTGGCAACCAGGGTTCCGGTAATTATCTGCCCTGCCATGAACAGCAACATGTTCGCCCACCCGGCTACCCAGAATAATATCGATAAACTCAGATCATTCGGATATCAGATTGTTGATCCCGAATATGGCTCCATGGCCTGTAAAACCGAAGGGCAGGGACGTCTTGTTTCCTGGGAGACTGCCAGGGAAGCTATATTGCGAGCTCTGTCTGAGCAGGATCTTCAAAACCACCACATTCTGGTCACCGCCGGGCCAACCAGGGAAACCATAGATGCCGCCCGTTTCCTTTCCAACCGCTCTTCAGGCAAGATGGGATATGCCCTTGCGGTAGCCGCTTATCGTCGGGGGGCTGAAGTCACGCTGATCAGTGGACCAACCGCTCTAAGCCCACCCCATGGGATTAATACCTTGCAAGTTCAGACTGCACGGGAAATGTATGATCAACTTTTTGATTCGCTGCAACAGGCTACCATTGTTATAAAAGCAGCTGCAGTATCAGACTTTCGGCCAAAACATCAAATTGATCGTAAAATTAAGAAAAACCAGGCCGAATTGATGTTGGAACTTGAGGCCAACCCGGATATCCTCGCCGAAATTGGCAGAAAACGGACATCTTCTACTCCATTTCTCGTCGGTTTCTGTGCTGAAACAGATAATATGCTGGAAGAAGGCAGAAGAAAACTCAAAGAAAAAAAAGTTGATCTGATTTGTGCCAACGATATCAGTGGCGACAATACCGGTTTCGGGGTGGATACCAACAGGGTGACCCTTGTTGATCACGATAAACACATTCAATTGCCAATGGTTTCAAAAGAAGAGACCGCTGATCTTATTCTTGATCGCGTTGTCGAGCTCCTTGGCTGAGCCCAGGTTATTTCACCACTTCCTATTTCCCATAGGCGAAATATCGTACGGTTTTTATAAGTAGCACAATAAAGGGTGACCCGTGAAAGAACAGGTCAAAAATATCCATAGGCCGTTTTAGATTTCCTGAAATCAGCATTAACAGTTTTTCATAGAGGTGAGGCATTGGATAAAACGGCATGAATCCTAATGTGCAGCAGAAGAGGATAACAATTACCCAGGGTATTTCGTCAATCAAATGCATAGGATATGTCCTTTTCAAACAGGTATATTTGTCTTGGTTATTGCGGGATATGTCTTTCCAATAAGAGAGCCGCAGATATAGCAAGGCTTTTCTGTTACCTGGAACCAATATAAGCATTTTCTTAAATGCTGTCGATCCTTAAATCCATTGGATGATGTCCCGTACCAAATAAGCGGCCACAATCGTTCGATGTTCAGGAGTTATTCCAGTGACATCTACCCTGAAAAAGATTCTTATCCTTGAACCCTATTTCGGTGGTTCCCATAAAGCTTTTTTGCAAGGGTTAGCGTCCACACTATCGGCTGAATGGACCTTTTTAACCCTTCCGGCCAGGAAGTGGAAAATGCGAATGCAGCTCTCTGCTTACTGGTTTGCCGACCAGATACAGAAGCTCTGCACCACAAAAAGAGAACAATTCGATGTCGTTCTGTGTTCAACCTTTGTTGATACAGCCGTTCTCCGTTCTCTTTTGACATCAAAGCCATGGTGGAATCCGACGACACCTATCCATATCTATTTCCATGAAAATCAGTTCGGGTACCCCAATCAGATTGCCGATCCGCAAATTTATCAATTTACTGCTATCAATTACAACAGCGCCATGGCAGCTAATTCATTGGGCTTTAATTCAAACTACAATCTGCAGGGTTTCCTTGGTGGGATCAGTGTCTATCTGAAAAAGGCTTCAGATATGAAGCTGTCGGGAACTGTAGAAGAGGTGAGAAAAAAATCATGTATTCTTTTTCCAGGGTTTGATTATTCCCTCATCGATAAAACAAGAAAAAACAGACCGGCATCGAACGGTCCCCCGGTCATTGTTTGGAATCACAGGTGGGAACATGACAAAGGGCCGGAGATTTTTTTTGCAGCTTTAGATCAGATTCGGAAAGAAAAAATACCTTTTAAGCTGATTGTTCTAGGGCAATCGTTTGATAAGCGGCCTGAATGCTTTGAGCGGGCGAAAGAACGGCTAAAAGATAATATCCTCCACTTTGGCTATGTTAAATCGAGGCGGGAATATGTACGTCTTCTCTGCCAGGGAGATATCGTCGTTTCTACTGCGCAACACGAGTTTTTTGGAATATCGATTATCGAGGCAGTTCGGGCAGGATGTTATCCTGTATTGCCGGACAGGCTATCGTACACAGAGTTGTTTGACTCCAGCTATCGATACAAGGATCAGCAATTTAGTCGTCATCTTAGCCAGTTGCTCAGATATCCTCAGAAAATGGATTATATAACCTCCAATCGTCTGACGGATCGTTTCAAGTGGTCGGAGTTGAAGAATTCGTATGACAAATGGTTCTCCCTGTCAGGTGACAGGATTGAATAGGAAAAGATAGTTCTTACTTTTTTAAGGTCTTGGCAAAATCAAGCATCCTCTGGATCGGAATTTTTGCTCTGCGGGCCAGCTCTTTATCGACAAAAACCTCATTACTCCCTTTTTCGAGGGTTTCCGCTAAATTTATGAGCGAATTCATTCCCATCCACGGGCAGTGGGCACAGCTTTGACAGGTGGCTCCTTCACCAGCTGTCGGCGCTTCAATAAGTGTTTTTCCTGGAGCCACTTTCTTCATCTTACTGAAAATACCGGCATCGGTGGCCACGATAAACTCATTGTTTTTCATTGAAGCCACCGCATTGATCAGTGCAGTGGTTGAGCCGACCACATCGGCCTGATCGATCACCGGAGCAGGAGATTCGGGATGAACAAGAACGGCTGCATCCGGGTGCAGTTTTCTTACACGCTGAAGCGCAACTGATTTGAATTCTTCATGCACAATACAAGAGCCTGGCCAGAAGATCATCTCGATTCCGGTCAACCTCTGAACGTAGTTGCCAAGATGTTTATCGGGTCCCCAGAGTATTTTTTTCCCCTTATCAGCCAGATATCTGACGATATCAAGAGCAATACCAGATGTGACCACCCAATCCGACCTGGCTTTGACCTCAGCGGATGTGTTGGCATACACAACGACGGTATGATCTGGAAAACGATCGCAATAGGCTGAAAACAGATCGGCAGGACATCCTTCGTCAAGAGAGCAGGTTGCCGCCAGGTCAGGCATGAGTACCCGTTTTTCATTGTTGAGTATTTTGGAGGTCTCACCCATGAAACGAACTCCGGCAACCACCAAGGTCTTGGCTGGATGCTCCGTTCCGAATCTTGCCATTTCCAGCGAATCGGCAACACAACCACCGGTTTCTTCTGCCAGGTTTTGTAGCTCACCATCGGTATAGTAGTGGGCAAGCAGCACGCCATCCTGGGCTTTCAGCATGGCTTTGATATGATTTTTCAGATCACGGGTTTCCTCTTCGGTCAATTCAGGCCAGGCCGGGTTGTCGGGAACATGAATGTCCGGGATGTTGACCGTAGTGTCTTGAGTGGGGTTTGACTCCTGCATGAGCAATTCCTGAAAAGATAAATGTCAATTCAATACAATAATAAACCTGGTGGCATAGGACTTAAAAGGCCGTTATCCGAGAACACATCCGCGTCTTCCGGGAACACAGCCGGTATTCAGCTTTTCACATTGACCGTTGTTATAATTACAATTTCGACTTGAAAAGGACATGATACTGACAAGAGTAGAATGGCTTCATTTTTTTACGTCGGTCGGAGCGAAAAATGAAATATGAGCTTTTAATTCATTCACCCTGCGAATATTGACTATTTTAAAACAAACGTGAAAAATCTATAATTATACGTTGTATCGATTGTCTTGTCATCCCTTGATTGCGTCTATCTGTTTTGTACTATTTTCTGATATGTTATCCGGACTACATCAATCAATACTTCCGCATCCGGAGTCATATTCAATTTGTAGAGATTTAGGCAAATTGTTGTCTGATTACAAATCAGACTATTCAATTGTTAATAAATTGCTCAGGCTGGTGAAAGGATTCTATATGCTGTCTCCGTTTTCCTGACGCCTGCTTTTCGGTTTGACAGACGTATTTCAAAGATCATGTATTTTTACCAAACCTTTCTAAAAAACCTGACCATGTCAATATAATACTGAGCTGTATTACCTGATAAAGAAGGATTCTTAACCGAGGCTGGACTGGAAAATCGACAACACCTTGTGTTAGATTGAGCATTAAGGGCAATCAATCGGTGTTACAAAATACTTATTTATGGAGAAGAACATGAATCATTATCATAAAGAACTCTGGTTTGAAGTGGTGACCAGGCGAGCTTTTATTAATATCACTGGGGAAGTTGAACAGTGTTTGGCTGAGTCTGGAATTCAAAACGGATTGTTGCTGTGCAATGCCATGCATATTACAGCATCGGTATTCATTAATGATGACGAGTCCGGTTTGCACTACGATTATGAGCAATGGCTGGAAAGGCTTGCTCCTCACGCACCTGTTGATCAATATCGTCACAACGGCTATGAGGATAATGCCGACGCCCACATGAAAAGACAGGTCATGGGAAGAGAAGTCGTTGTAGCTGTGACTGACGGCAAGCTCCATTTCGGGACATGGGAACGTATATTCTATGGTGAATTTGACGGAAGAAGAAAAAAACGAGTACTGGTGAAAATAATAGGAGAGTAAACAACCACGCGTAAATCGCGTGGTTTTGATTCCCGGATTAGCCGGGGAGCAAATGTGCGAAGCACTTAAGTTTTAATGAGCAGCGCTATCCGCCGGCATAGCCGGCGGTTTTTACTGTTTGTGGTGAAACCGCCGCGCAATAATAACTGGAAAACGAGTAACGACCCAACTTGCTCGTATGTGGAGAATAAAAAAAAGAGCTGCTGTCGGCATCCCGATAGCAGCTCTTTTGATGGAGTGATTGTATGTGATCAGGCCAATGCGACGGATTCTTTGCTGGTGTTGAAGAACGGCATGATGACCTGGCCAGCGGATTTGGTCGATGAAACGATATCTTTTAAGACAGCAGGTGCACCGTTTTCTTTAAGCTCGACGAATTCCCAGCAACTGCGCGCCTGACAAATGGTCTTCATAAAAGCCAGGTGTTCCGCATGTCCGGTTTTGTGAGCAGTTACATGGCCCTGAATGGGACAACCAAGCAGCGTCAAGTCACCGATGATATCGAGCACCTTGTGGCGGATAAATTCATCATCAAAACGAAGTCCGTCTTCATTTAGAACTGATTTCCTGTTCCAATGAATAGCAATAACACTCTCCAGGGTGCCGCCAAGAGCCAGTCCGTTGGCCCATAACTCTTCAACCTGTTCGACATAGCCGAATGTTCTGGCATTGGCTATTTCCTTAATGAATTTATCAGGTGTCAGGTCAACTTCAAAGCTCTGCTTTTGAATTAAAGCATCATCAAAATCTATATTTCCCGATACTTTGAAACCATCATTCGGGGATATGGAGATTCGTTTATCTCCGGTCTCGTATACGATTTCTTTTGTGATTCGTAAAACTTTTCTCAACCCTTTCTGTTTTTTTCGTCCCGATTTTTTTAACAGGTGAATAAAAGGTCCGGCACTGCCGTCCATAATCGGTACTTCTGGTGAATCCAATTCGATATCGACATTGTCAATACCAAAGCCGCGAAGTGCGGCTAATAAATGTTCCGTGGTGGATACTCGAAACGAGCCATTGCCGATAGTGGTTGCCAACCTGGTATCGATGACCTTATCCATATGTGCCTGAATGGGCGAATCCCCACCAATATCCGTACGGATAAATCGAATACCGTTGTCAATGCCGGCAGGTTTGAGTGTCAGATTAACTGTGCGGCCGGAATGGAGACCGACACCGCAACAGCTGATATTTTTTTTGAGCGTATACTGATTCGGCTCGGTTGAAGTGGACATATTTCCCCTGAAAGATAACTGGTTGGTGTTTCTTTAAACATCCTTACCAAATCTTTGCAATATCCAGACCAGTTTCGTAGCTGGATTTTGGTAGGATTCGAGGCAATAAAAACACGTTTTTCCAGTAAGAAAGACAAGACAATTTCTGAAACGAACAGTTACCATGTCACCGGAAGGTTTCAGTGTGGTGAAAAACACCAATTTTTCTTAGAATAGTGGTCGTATATGACACACATTGTAGGGGATTGGATATTGTAATCGGTAGTATTTATTGGTGGTAAAGCTTGGTTTCCAGGAAATCCCAAAAACTGTCCTCGATGGTTGTTTGGATGACTATAGCGTACAATGGAAGTTTAAAACCGACATGATCAAGTTTAATCATATCTTTTTCAGTTGTAAGCAGTGCGGCGGCACCTGACTTGTTTGCTTGGTTGAACAGCTGTGTTATATCTGCATCTGTATATTTTTTATGATCTTTAAAAAAAGATAATCCGCATGTTTTAATGCCCAATTCATCCAAACTTTCGCGAAACCGGTCAGGGCCGGCAATGCCGCAGAAGCCAAATAGAGGTGAGGGCATCTCATTCAAGCTGATGATATCATGGCGGCCGGCTTTTCTTGCTCCATAGATCTCAGTTGAGCTGAAGAAAACGGGTTTGTTGCCAAATCGCTTTTGTAACAGTTCGCCAAAACGACCGGCCCGTTCTTTATTGTTCTCATTTGTGCCTGTCAGAATGAAGGCGTCCGCCCGGTTGAGGGCGGAAACAGGCTCGCGCAGATCACCACCTGGAAATACCCGGCTGTTTCCGGCGAGTGTTGAACTGCTGAATAGAACAAGATCGAGATCACGTTTTACACCAAGATGCTGGAAACCATCATCGAGCACAATCGTTTGGCAACCGAACTTCTTCTCAACATACATGCAGACCGGTTTGCGGTCCTTACCGGTCGCTACGACAACACCCGGCAGCCGGTGACTATGCAGCCGGGGTTCATCTCCACTCTCTTCGGCACTGAGCAGTACCTGACTGCCATCGGACACAAGATTGATCGGTTTTTTTGCCTGTCCACCATACCCACGGCTGATAATGGCGGTTTTGATCTTTTTTTCCTGAAGGTATTGACAAATTGTCTGAACAACAGGTGTTTTACCTGTTCCACCCATGGTCAGATTGCCCACCGATATGACAGGAACAGATGGCTGATATGTTTTAAACAGTCCATTCCGATAGGCAGTTTCCCTGGCTTTCATAAGAAGGCTATAAAGAGGACTGAAAGGACGTCCTAAAGAGAAAAGGAATTCAGACATAATCTGTTTAATGAAGGTTCTGGTTGAAATGACTGTAAAGTTACCTGAATCCTTGAGCAACTATCGATATATAGGTTCGCATAGTGCTATCGAATGTAACTATGAGTGATTTCCGGGTTCAGGTTGATTTACTAATTTCTAAAAATTCAAAACTGTACTCGATTACCCATAACGCTCAACTGAACACGAGGTGTTGACGATTTACCAATCCAACCTCCGGTCAAGGATTCTTCTTTATCGGGTAATACAGCTCAGTATTATATTGGCATGTCCAGGTTTTTGGAAAGGTTTGGTTGAAATACATGATTTTTGAAACACGTCTGTCAAACCGACAGCACCTCTTTTTCGGTCTATGCTCGGAATCATTGGTAATCAGAAGACTATATTAAAACAATAATAATTTAAAATGGCAATTGCGTCATAGATTCAGGTATACTTCATGGATTTATATTATTTCGACAAGCTCACTGTACACCATTTCTGCTGTTTTAAAGTCTTCTTTTTCATGAAATAAGTACGAAGAATACAGGCAGCACCTGTTACACATTATTAAAGGAGAGGAACATGACATCAATCAAAAACAAATTGATTGTTCTTGGAAGTATTTTTTTATTTGCGGGATTTGTAATGCCTTTTGTCTGTCTGGCAGGAGAAACCATAAAATTTGGTGTTGTCGGACCACACAGTGGTGACCTGGCATCATATGGCCTGCCGTCTGTGAATGCGGCCAAACTGGTTGTCGAAAAGGTGAACGCTGCCGGCGGTATAAACGGTAAAAAGATAGAGCTGCTCATCGAAGATGATGTCTGCAAACCGGAGCTTGCTTCTAATGCAGCCACAAAGCTGGTTACCAGTGGAGTCCAAGTCATTCTTGGTCCAATCTGTTCCGGGGCCACAAAAGCAGCTCTGCCGATTTATGCTGATGCAGGGGTACTGGTCATGTCACCCTCGGCCACAGCCGATGATCTGACATTTTCAGGCAACTATCCCAATTTTTTCCGAACAATCGCTCCCAATGCCGCCCAGTCTCCGGCGATGGTTGATTTTGCCGTCAATAATCTTGGTGTCTCCAAAATAGCCGTTATCCACGACAAGGGAGATTATGGTAAGCCGTTGGCTGAAGGAGCAAAAAAGAGAATTGAGAAAGACGGAGATGCAAAAGTGGTGCTGTTTGAAGGCATCACACCAGGTTCCATGGATTATTCAGCGATTGTACAGAAGATAAAACGGTCCGGCGCTCAAGCTGTTATCTTTGGCGGCTATCATCCGGAAGCCTCTAAGATTGTAACCATCATGAAGAAAAAACGGTTGAAAACCCAATTCATCTCAGATGATGGAGTGAAAGACGACACCTTTATTAAAATCGCAGGTAAAGCGGCCGAAGGTGTTTATGCAGCCGGTCCCCAGGATAATTCAGCCAACCCCTTGGCAAATACGGCGAAGGCCGAACATAAAAAAACGTATAAAAGCGATCCAGGCGCTTTTTTCGAGGGCGCCTATGCCGCTGCTCTTGCCATTCTGAATGCTATCGATAAAGCCGGAACAACTGATCTGGCCGCCTTGAAAACGGTTTTGCAGAATGAAAAAGTAAATACGCCTGTTGGCAATATCAATTTTGATAATAAAGGTGATGCCATAGGAGTCGGCTTTTCCATGTATGTTGTTGCCGATGGGAAATATGTGGTTGCCAAATAGTATTCGTTTATCCATGATTGAAACGGTCTGATATCAGGTGCGAGCCTCTGTTGCACTACAAGGTAGCACCAGATTCATTTGGATATGGAATATTTTATAGAACTGTTATTCAGTGGACTGACAAAGGGGTCAATTTACGCGCTCATTGCCCTTGGCTACACCATGGTGTACGGCATCATCGGTTTGATTAATTTTGCCCATGGTGAAATTTATATGATCGGAGCTTTTACAGCCTTTATTATTGCCACAGTATTGTCAATATACGGTTTCCCGCTTCTGGCAATTATCGTTCTGGCTGGTCTTGGCGCGGCTCTCTGGTCATCGGCCTACGGCTATACCATTGAAAAAATCGCTTATAAACCGCTTCGTCATGCCCCGCGGTTGTCACCGCTGATCAGCGCTATCGGCATGTCCATATTTTTACAGAACTATGTCCTTTTAGCCCAAACCTCGGATTTTCTCCCGTTTCCCGCACTTATCCCGGATTTTGCCTTTATGGAGCCATATGCCCATATTGTCGGATCATCTGATATTGTCATCATTCTCACTTCAGCGTTTTTTATGGTTTGCCTTACTGTGCTGATTAAGTTTACCAGAATAGGCAAGGCAATGCGTGCTACTTCACAGGACCGGACGATGGCAATGCTCGTGGGGGTTAATGTTGATAGAGTCATCTCGGCAACCTTCATTATTGGCTCATCTCTTGCGGCAATCGGGGGTATGTTGATTGCCTCTCATATCGGTCAGATCAACTTTTCCATCGGCTTTCTCGCAGGTATCAAAGCATTCACTGCAGCAGTCCTTGGAGGTATCGGCTCAATTCCCGGAGCTGTGCTGGGCAGTCTGGTTCTAGGATTGACAGAAAGCTTTGCAACCGGGTATGTGTCCTCCGACTATGAAGATGTTTTTGCTTTTTCACTGTTGGTGTTAATTCTGATTTTCAAACCATCAGGCCTTCTTGGCCGGTCTGAAATGGAAAAAGTGTAGCAGACTATGGTGAATAACAAGCAGATCAAGAAGTCGGTTCTTATTGCACTGTGGTTTGGTTTTCTCACCTTTCCGTTAATGGTTATCAAAGCCGATGGTATTGAAAAAACGGTTCATTACCGCTGGGAAAACCTCTTTTATGTGGTGATTGGCATCTTTATCCTTTCCATTCTCTCTTCAGCGTATTTTTCCTATCAAAAAACGCAGAGAAATCGAAAGAAACTGTTTCCAATCCAATTGAGTGTCACCTCTATCCAGAAAATCATCAACGAGCCCAAATATCTGTATCCATTAGGGGGAGCAGTGCTGGTTTTCACCCTGCTGTTTCCACTGCTTTTTTCCAGTTATCAAACCAATATCATGACAACCGCACTCATGTATGTGGTGCTCGGTCTTGGTCTTAATATCGTTGTAGGTTTGGCCGGGTTGCTGGATCTCGGCTATGTAGCCTTCTATGCGGTGGGTGCCTACAGCTATTCTCTTTTAAATCATCATTATCATCTGGATTTTTGGCTTGCTCTGCCATTTGGTGGTTTGATGGCTTTACTTTTCGGTATTTTGCTCGGATTTCCGGTCTTGCGTTTGCGCGGTGACTACCTTGCCATTGTTACCCTTGCCTTTGGAGAAATGATTCGTCTTGTGCTGGAAAACTGGAATGAGTTTTCCAATGGGCCAGCCGGTATCTCAAACATAGAGAGGCCATCCTTATTCGGCTATCAGCTCACTCTGGAACAATCAATTATTTATCTATTCTACCTGATGGTGATTTTTGTTCTGTTTACCATTTTTGTTGTCAACCGTCTGCAGAACTCCCGCCTTGGAAGGGCATGGTTGGCGTTAAGAGAAGATGAAATTGCCTGCCAGGCCATGGGAATCGATAAAACCAAAACAAAACTGGTGGCATTCGCACTTGGCGCTTTTTGGGCTGGTATAATCGGTGTGTTTTTTGCGGCCAAAACCACTTTTGTCAATCCAGCAAGCTTTACATTTCTCGAATCGGCAATCATTTTATCCATTGTTGTCCTTGGTGGTATGGGTTCAATTGTCGGGGTGATTATCGGGGCGCTGATCCTTATTCTTTTACCGGAGTACTTACGTCCGTTATCCGAATTCCGTATGCTCGCCTTTGGCGGAATTATGGTCGTCATGATGGTGTTCAGACCACAGGGATTGATATCGAACGTCCGGAGGAAATACAGGATTTCACTAAAAACATCTGGTAACGGATCAAAGAAATATGACCACACCGATACTGACAGTTAATCAATTGTCCATGGATTTTGGTGGTGTCAGGGCTGTCAACCATTTTGATATCCAAGCGTCGACAGGTGAAATCGTCGCCATTATCGGCCCCAACGGTGCCGGTAAAACGACTTTGTTTAATTGTTTGACCGGAATCTATCAACCGACTGAGGGAGATGTCTTTCTTGCAACTCCACAATCCAAAAACGATCCAATTCGTCTCAATGGTCTGAAGATCAATAAAATTACAGAACTGGGCATGGCAAGAACCTTTCAATCCATTCGGCTTTTTCCCAAGATGAGTTGCCTGGAAAATGTGATGATTGGACGTCATTGCCGCACCCATTCCTTTATTCTTGGAGCAATCTTTCGTAACCGTTCAACCAGAGAGGAAGAACAGGAAAGTATCGATTTCAGCTACCGGATTATCAAGAAAGTTGGTATCGAACAATATGTCGATGAGTTGGCCGAAAACCTTCCTTACGGTATCCAGCGACGTCTTGAAATCGCCCGGGCTCTGGCCACCGAACCTTTTTTATTGCTGCTCGATGAGCCTGCTGCCGGATTGAATCCACAGGAAACCAGGGAACTTGATAATCTGATTGTCTCCATTAAAGAAGATGGGCCTGGTGTTGTGCTCATCGAGCACGATATGAAGCTGGTTATGTCCATCTCGGATCGAATCTATGTCATGGATTATGGGAAGAAAATTTCACAGGGAACACCGGATGAGGTGAGTGTCGATCCTGCGGTGATCAAAGCGTATCTTGGTGTGGAGTAAGATGCTTGAGATCACAAACATCGAAGCTGGATATGGAAATATATCGGTATTGAAAAATATTTCCATATCTGTCAAAAAGGGGGAGATCATTACTCTGATCGGTGCCAATGGAGCTGGAAAGACAACTATTCTCATGACCATCAGCGGTATTCTGGCCTGCCGTTCAGGTGAAATAGTGTATCGGGGTGAACGAATAAACGGATACAAGCCGGACAAGATCGTTCAACTCGGTATCAGTCAGGTGCCGGAGGGCAGACATATATTTTCCCGGTTGACTGTTCAGGAAAACCTTGATATGGGTGCTTTTCTGCGGAAAAATAGAAAAGAGACTGCCCGTGACCTCGACTATGTTTATTCTCTTTTTCCCATTCTCGCAGAACGACGTAGCCAGCTCGGCGGCACGTTGAGCGGGGGTGAACAGCAGATGCTGGCCATGTCAAGGGCATTGCTTGCAAGGCCCAAACTCCTGCTATTGGACGAGCCATCCATGGGGCTGGCACCGATTATCATTCAAACAATTTTTAAAATTATAAAGACAATCAACAAAGAACAGAATACAACCGTTTTTGTTGTCGAACAGAATGCCCACCAGGCTCTCCAGATTGCCGATCGAGGTTATGTCCTGGAAAACGGTCGTATCACCTTAAGCGACAGTGGTAGTAAATTAATGAATAATAAGGAAGTACGACGGGCCTATCTTGGTATTTGATTCGGTACTGATTGAGATCCCCGCAACTACTTTTTGAGTAAAGAAACAAACTGAAAACATATGAAAACTATTAAGGCAGGTGTAATCGGCGTTGGTTATCTAGGTAAGTTCCACGCCAGGAAGTATTCGGAAATGGACGGTGTGGAGTTGATCGGAGTTGCCGATAACAATGAGCAAACAGCCAGGACCATCAGCGAAGAACATGGCTGCCGGTCGTTTCTCGACTATCGTGAACTGCTTCCACTGGTGGATGCTGTTTCAATAGCGGTTCCGACCAGTTCCCATCATAAGGTTGCCTCCGACTGCATTGAAGCCGGGATCGATATTCTACTGGAAAAACCAATGACCGTCACCCTGGACGAGGCCGACGATCTAATTATCAAGGCTTCGAGAAAAAACGCGATACTCCAGGTTGGTCACCTCGAGCGGTTTAATCCGGCAGTCGAGGCTATGCAACCGTTTCTCCATATGCCGATGTTTATTGAGTCTGATCGAATCCATATTTTTAAGAGCAGGGGGGTTGATGTCGATGTTGTTCTTGATCTGATGATTCACGATATTGATATCATCCTTTCCATTATCGACTCACCCATACAAACCATACATACTGTCGGAGCCCCTGTTGTCACCGATACAACCGATCTTGCCAATGCCAGAATTATTTTTGAGAACGGCGCAACGGCCAACGTTACCGTCTCTCGAATTGCGAAAACCAATGTCAGGAAAATGAGGGTTTTTCAGCCTGGTTCTTACATCACTGTCGATTTTGCCAATCGGAAAATTATGACCATTCATCTCAAAGAAGAGCTTGAAGATTCCGGTATGCCAAAGCAGGATATTGAGATTAAGGAATTTAGTGAGGGAGATGCCTTAAGAAGTGAAATAGTCCATTTTATCGAAAACGTCAGAAATAGAACTCAACCGTCGGTATCTGGTATAGAGGGAAGAAGGGCGCTTGATGTTGCCCTACAGGTAATCGCTCAGATACAGGAATATCAGAAGATCATCGCTTATGAATCATACCGCGTCAGCCTGAAAAGAAAGTAGTTCGCCTCGATCACAAAGGAGATGATTTGCAGATTGGACCGATGAACGACAAGATAATGATCATAGCCGGTGAAGCCTCAGGTGATCTGCATGGTTCACGGCTTGTTAATTCTATCAGATCACAATCTCCCGGTTGTCATTTCTTCGGCATGGGTGGACCAGAGATGAACAAACAGGGTGTGGACATCCTGTTTGATTCTTCCGGCATCGCCGTGGTCGGTATTGTCGAAATCCTTGCTCACCTAAAAGATATTATTTCAGCCCAGAGGGTACTTAGACAACAGATGAAGGCTGAGAGACCGGATCTTCTCATTATCATAGATTTCCCGGATTTTAATCTGCTGCTTGCAAGAAAAGCAAAAAAACTGGGTATACCTGTCTTTTATTATATCACTCCACAGGTGTGGGCCTGGAGGAAGGGCAGGGTGAAGACCATGAAGAAGCTGGTTGACAGACTCGGTGTCATTCTTCCCTTTGAAAAAGATTTTTTTCAAAAACATGGCCTTGATGTTGACTATGTCGGTCACCCGCTTCTCGATTCCGTAAAAGTTCAGCTCTCC
>CAZEJJ010000173.1:0-15691 GCA_964512185.1 uncultured Enterobacterales bacterium
GGGGGGGGGGGGGGGGGGGGGGGGGGGGGGGGGGGGGGGGGGGGGGGGGGCCGGTTCGCCGAGATCGCCGGGCGTGGCCTCCGGCTCGACGTGGACGTCGAGGTCTGCCTCTCCGGCGGCGGGCGCACCCTCCGCCGGCTTGCACGCCTGGCCGGACAGCGAGACGGCGGGCAGCCCACCATCGTCGGTGTTGGCCAGCTTGATGTACCAGCGCTCGCCGGTGACGAAGGAGGCGGCCCCTGGATCCACCTGGGCGATGTCCAGGCGGATCTCCAATTCGCCTGCGCCCACCTGGGACATGACCGCGCTGCCCTCGACGGCTGCCTCGCCCGCGCCCATGTCCATCTGCAGGCTGAGCTTGTCGTTGTCCCAGCCGGCGGTCACCACCAGCACGATGGTGTCGGCGGGCATGGCGAAGCTCCGCTCCAGGGCGTCGTCCTGGGCTGCGGTGCCGTTCCCTTCGATGGTGAGCTCCGTGCAGACCACGGTCTCGTCCAGCGGCTCCACGTCGGCGGGGGCGCCGGCCTCGGGGTTGGGCGCGCCTCCCGCTGCCGCTGCGCTCCCGTCGGCAGGGGCGACTCCTGCTGGGGCCTGCTGGCCCGAGAGGACAGCGTCGTGGCCGCCACCGAGGCCCGGGGCGGGCTCGTCCGGTACGCATCCCAGCATCAGCGCGCCCGCGGAGAGGTAGAGAGAGAGGGTCATGGTGGCCTCCAGGAGACGGGGAGATGGACGTAACATCGAGGGCCTAGTGACGGGCTTTGGACGCCTTGCCCTTGGCGGGAGCGAGCTTGGGGGCGGGCGCCTTGCGGTCCGTAGTCTTCTCGGTGGGCGGGACCTGGGTGGCGCCCTTGGTCTGCGGCTCCGGCTGCGGGGCCGTGCTGGAGCAGGCCTGGGCGGCGAGGGTGTACTCGGCGGTGGCTCCATCAGCCTGCTCGTTGCTCACACCCAGGTGTACGAACCACTGCTCGTCGGCGGTGAAGGCGGCGAGGCCCTCGCCGGCCTGGGCGGCTTCGAGGCGCAGCTCGACCTCGCCCGTACCTTCCTGGGTGAGCAGGGAGTGGCCCGAGTGGGGGCAGTGGCCGGTGCCCAGGGCCACCTCGAAGGCCCAGGCCTGGTCGGCCCAGCTGGCCTCCACCAGCAGGATGTCCTTGTCGGCGGGCATGCTGAAGTGGTGCTTCACGTGGTCGTCGCTCTCTGACGCGCGGGTGTAGGTGCCCGTGGCGCCCTGCTCGAAGGTCAGATCGACGCAGTCGTGGGCGGCTGCCGGTTCTGGCTCTGGCTCTGGCTCGGGTTCTGGTTCTGGTTCTGGGGCGGGCTCCGCCGGTGGGGGCGCGGGTTCGTCGGCGGGGCAGCCCAGGAGCAGGCAGGGCAGGGCGAACAGGAGAAGGAAGCGGTTCATGGTGGTACCTCCAGCAGGAAAAACAGGCCGAGACCCTATCAGGTTGTGGGATCAATCGCAGCCGCCATAGCGCTGCCGGCAGCCCACTACGATCAGCTCGACCGGGGCGGTGCCATCGTCGATCATGTGGATTCGGCGAGCGGCTTTTTTTGAGAGATCGATGATCCTCCCGTCCACGAAGGGGCCTCGATCGTTGACCACCACGCGCACTCGCTCACCGGTGTCCACGCGGGTGACGCGCAGCACCGTGCCGAAGGGCAGGCTGCGGTGGGCCGCGGTGCGCTTCCAGGGTCGGAAGATCCGCCCGGAGGCCGTGGGTTTGCCCCGGAAGCCCGGACCATACCAGGAGGCCAGGCCTGCCTGGGTGTGGCGGTGAGCGCAGGCCGCCAGCAGCAAGGCCAGCAGCGCGACGAGGCCTGCACCGTGTTCCGACCGTCCGACGAACATGGCCTCGGTTATAGGCCAAGCCCCCCGGAATCCCAAACCCGTACCTGAGGACCCACCATGTCCCATCGCTCGCCGCTGCTGCTCGCCCTCGCCGTGCCGGCCTTCTGTGTCGCCCTGGAGGCCACCATGAGCCCCGCCCGCGCCGACGAGCTGCCGGCCTATTCCCCCGACGCCAACGCCGACAGGGCCGACATCCCCGAAGCCTACAAGTGGAGCCTCGACAGGCTCTTTGCCTCTGACGAAGCCTGGGAGCAGGCCGCCACGGAGCTGGTGGACGAGATCGAGACCCTGCACGAGTTCGAGGGGACGCTGGCCAGCGGCCCCAACCTGCTGGAGTGCCTGGACCGCTACCAGCAGCTGCACTCGAAGGTCAACAAGGTCACCCTGTACAGCAACCTGCAGCTCACGGTGGCGCGCACCGACGAGGCCACCCAGGCGCGCAACCAGCAGGCTCTGGCGGTGCTCGATCAGTTCATGACCGCGGCCAGCTTCCTGCGCAACGAGCTGCTGGCCCTGGACGACAAGCAGCTGGCCAAGGCCTACAAGAAGGCCCCGGCCCTGCTGGAGCGGCACGCCAACTACATCAACGGCCTGCGCCGGCGCAAGCACACCATGCTCGACGCCGACGGGGAGCGGGTGCTGTCCCTGGCGGGCGACAACCTCTTCGCCGAGATCGATCTCAACGAGATCCCCGCGCCCATCGAGGCCGCCTTCCACGCCATGCTCGACGACCTGCCCTTCCCCATGGTGCACGACGAAGAGGGCGGCGAGGTGCAGCTCAACTTCAGCAACTACGGCAAGCTGCGCCGCAGCCCCGATCGCGCGGTGCGCGAAGAGGCCGTGGCGGCCTTCATGGGCACGCTGCGCCAGTACCAGCACGTGCTGGCCGCCACCCTGTCGGGTCAGGCGGAGTTCTCGGTCTTCCTGGCGCGGGCGCGGGGCTACGACACCGCCCAGCAGGCCTACCTGGACAAGGACAACCTCGAGCCCGCCGTCTATGAGAACCTGGTGGCGACGGTGAACGACAACCTGCAGCCGCTGCATCGCTACGTGAGCCTGCGCAAGGACCTGATGGGGGTGGACAAGGTGCACCTGCACGACATGTACATCCCCATGATCGAAGGCGTGGACCAGGAGGTCACCTTCGAAGAGGCCCGCCCCATCCTGCTGGAGGCGCTCGCCCCCCTCGGCGAAGAGTACCTGCGCGTGCTGGAGCACGGGCTGGATCCCGCCAACGGCTGGCTCGACCTGTACCCCAGCTCTGACAAGCAGAGCGGGGCTTTTTCGGCCTCCACCCACGGCCTCGAGCCCTACGTGATGATGAACTACCAGGACAGCATGAACGACCTGAGCACGCTGGCCCACGAGTACGGCCACGCCCTGCACTCCCACCTGTCCATGGAGCACCAGGGCTACGCCGACTACCGCTACGTGCCCTTCCTGGCCGAGATCGCCAGCACCGCCAACGAGGCCCTGGTGGAGCGCCACCTGTTGGCCAACGCCAGCGACGATCGGGTCAAGGCGTCCATCCTGGCCGATCGTCTCGCCACCATGCGCGGCACCATCTACCGCCAGGCGCTGTTCGCCGAGTTCGAGTGGCAGCTGCACGAGTGGGTCGAAGAGGGCACGCCGGTCACCGCCTCCCTGCTGGAGGAGACCTACGCCGGCATGGTGCAGAAGTACTACGGCCCCGACTACGCCCTGGCGGAGAACGACGGCATGGAGTGGGCCTACATCCCCCACTTCTACTGGAAGTACTACGTGTTCACCTACGCCACCGGCCTGTCCAGCGGCATCGCCATCGCCCAGCAGGTGCTGGAGGGCGAAGAGGGCCGCGACGCCTACCTGGGCATGCTGCAGGCGGGCTGCTCCGCTCCGCCGCTGGAGATCCTGGCGGGTGCAGGGGTGGACCTCACCACGCCGGCGCCCATCGAGGCCGCCTTGAAGCTGTTCGACGAGACCGTCACCGAGCTGGAGGCCCTGCTCCCCAGCCTGCAACCCCCCGAGATCGAGACCACCGAAGGTGGAGAGGAATAGCCCCATGCGCAACCCTGCCCTGTCCCTGGTCCCCATCCTGCTCCTGGCATCCTGCGCCAAGCCCTTCGTAAAGGTCAGCCCCGACTACAGCGCTGAGCCCCTCAAGCCGGCGCTGCTGGCCGCCGCCGCGGCCAGCTTCGACTCCGATGACGACAGCGAAGGCGTGGCCATCATGGACACCGTGATGAACGCCCGCCTGCCCGAGTTCGGCGAGAAGATGATCGAGCGGGTGACGCCCTTCCTGGCCGAGCGCGGCTTCGAGCTGAGCTTCGATCACGATCGCGTGGCCACCGCGGACCAGTCCAAGATGGAGGGCCTGGCCAACTTCACCTCGGTGGCCGGTGGCGCCTGGTTCTCCCCCCAGGCCTCCATGTACGTTCTCGACCACAACACCTGGGGCCGCGGTCCGGTGTACGAGCGCATCCTGGGGCTGGCCGCGCCCATGGGCGACGACGAGCACCTGGTGTTCATCGACGCCACCGTCTACGGGCGCCACAGGTACCTGGTGGTGGGCTACTCGCTGCTGGTGCTCGACATCATAGTGGTGGACGGCCAGGGCAACGAGCAGTGGCTGGCGCGCGGGGTGGGCGAAGGCCCGAGCTCGGCGTTCGTGGCCCTGCACCACGTGGAGGCGCTCACCGAAGCCCTCGAAGACGCCCTGGCCACCATCGAGGTGGCGGTGCCCGAGGTGCTGGAGGAGTAGCGCGTCAGCTCGCGCCCCCTGCGGTGAAGCCCGCGATCATAGCCCCCATTCCGTCACGGCTGGTGTATACTTCCCACAAAATGCCACCAAGAACCTGGCGGGGTGCACGATGCCGAGGATGCTTCTCTCTCTCTCTCTCTCTCTCTCTTAGTGTGCCTGTTCGCTAGCTCCTGCGGAGACAAGCCCGAGGACACGGGCGTGGCCCTGGGCGACAGCGCTGAGCCGAGCACCTGGTACGCCGACGCCGACGGGGACGGCTACGGCGATTCGGATGCACCGACAGAGGCCGTGGACGCTCCGACGGGTCACGTGGACAACGACGAGGACTGCGACGACGGCGACGCCGAGGTCCACCCTGGCGCCGACGAAGCCTGCGACGGTGTGGACAATGACTGCGACGGCGAGGTAGACGGTGCCGAGGCTCTGGACGCCACCACCTGGTACGAGGACGGTGACGGCGATGGATATGGCTGTGAGATCGAGGCTGCCGTGGCCTGCGTCCAGCCTGCCGGTAGCTCTGCCAGCTCTGATGACTGCGACGACAGCGACGCCTCGGTGAACCCGGGAGAGGAAGAGATCTGCGAGGACAGCCTGGACAACGACTGCGACGGGCAGCCCGACCCCCGCTGCCGACTGGAGGGGAGCTGGCCTGCGGACCAGGTCCACGCCAAGCTGTTTGGAGAGGATGAGGATGACCTGGCCGGCTGGGAGGTGAGGATTCTGGGCGATATCAGCGGCGATGGGCTGTCGGATATCGCGCTGTACACGCGGGATGGGTGGCACCTTGTCGATGGTCCGGTTTCCGGTGAAGGAAACGTCAGTGGATGGTCCTTTCTGCAACTTCTTTCGGATTCAAAGCTCGGGTTCTACTACGACTACAACGACGCGGTGGAGAGCGCCGACCTGAACGGTGACGGAGCGATCGATCTGGTGGTGTCTTCATTCACCTACGATCCCGACGAGAGACGGAACCTCGTATTCTACGGCCCCCAGTCTGGGACCTTGTCGCCGGACAGCGCGGATGCCTCCTTTCTCACCGGTCCCCTCATGAGCGGAGACTTCTACCCGGTGACGTCTCAGGGCGCAGACTTCGACGGGGATGGGGCCGACGATCTCGCCGTGGGCGACTACGGATTCTACGGCCCCGAGTACACCGGTAGCCCCCATACAGGGCGCGGTGGCGGCGTGCTCCTCTTCCCGGGCCCCATCGAGGGGGACCTGCTCCCTGAGGATGCAAGCGCCGTCATCACCGGCGGCTGGAACGATATCTATGCGGGCTACTCCCTCTCCTCGGGGGACATGGACGGCGATGGACTCGAGGAGTTGCTCATCGGGGCTCCCACCGACCGCTACGATTCCAACCAGGCCTCCAGCGCCTTCCTGCTCTACGGGCCCATCAGCGGCGACCGTCGGCTGCGGCATACCGATGGGCTGGTCGAAGCCGATGCCTGGCTGGTGGGAGACGGCCAGGACAGCACGGGCATGCGTGTCGCCGCCGAGGGTGATCTGGACGGCGATGGCCGCACCGACCTGGCACTCGGGGCCGCCGGCTACGATCCAGAGGGCGACTATGCCTACGAGGGAGCGGTCTACGTAGTCCTGGGGGCGGTCACAGGCACCATCGACCTGTTGGCAGAGTCCGAGGTCACCATCGTCGGCGCTGCCGACCAGTCCTTGGGCAGCGTGGCGAGCTCGGCCGGTGATATCGACGGCGACGGTGTCGATGACCTATTGATCACCGGTAACGAGGCGGACGACGGTGTCGAAGACAACGGCGCCTACTTCCTGTTCTACGGTCCACTCAGCGGCTCGCTGGCAAGCTCTGACGCGGACGCCAGGTTCGTCGGTGATCATGAAGACCACTATGGTCGCGCGGTCTCCACCTCCGGCGACGTGGACGGCGACGGCTTCGACGACATCCTCATCGGTGCAACCGGCGACCACACCAACGGCGAGTGGGCCGGTGCGGCCTACCTTCTGTACGGCGGTGGGGATTAGCGGCGGGCCCACTGGCTGGCCCTCAGCACCCTTGTGGGGTTCGAACGCGACAAGTCTACACGCTTCCCGGGTCGAACGCGACAGGTCTGCACGCTTCCCGGGTCGAACGCGGCAGATCACCCTGCCGAGCCAGGTGACGGCGGCGCTCCCTCGCCGAAAACCGGCTTCCCTTCGTGGTGCAGAACGGACCAGGGCCCGTCGCAGCTGGATTTTGTGGCGTTCGGCCCTGCTTCGGTGCAGCTCTGTCGCGTTCGAGGGGACTACGGTGCACCAGCGACGGCTCTGGCGCTCGGAGGCAGGCCCGACGGGGCCTGGCAGCGTCAGCTCAGGCTGGCAGTAGCGACCGCGAACAGCTCAGGTGGCGGTGCCCGAGGTGCTGGAGGAGTAGCGCGTCAGCTCGCGCCCCTCTGCAGCAGGACCACGGGCACGGTCATCAGCAGCAGCTTGATGTCCAGCCAGAAGGACCAGCTGTCGATGTACTGCAGGTCGAGCTTCATCCAGGAGTCGAAGTCGATCTGGTTGCGACCCGAGACCTGCCAGATGCAGGTGATGCCAGGCTTCATGGACAGGCGGCGCATCTGCCAGCGCTCGTACTGGGCCACCTCGGCCGGGATGGGGGGGCGCGGTCCCACCAGGGACATGTCGCCGCGGAAGACGTTCCACAGCTGGGGCAGCTCGTCGATGGAGGTCTTGCGGATGAACGCGCCCAGGCGGGTGATGCGCGGGTCGCGCTTGATCTTGAACACCGGGCCGTCCATCTCGTTCCGCTTCTCGAGCTCTTCGCGCAGGGCCTCGGCGTCGACCACCATGCTGCGGAACTTGAGCATGCCGAAGGGCCGGCCGTAGAGCCCCGAGCGCTCTTGCTCGAACAGGATGGGGCCGCCGTCCTGCAGCTTGATGAGCAGCGCCACCGTGCCCAGCAGGGGCGCCAGCGCCAGCATACCCAGGCCTGAGGCCAGCAGGTCGAACAGGCGCTTGAGCAGCAGGGCGCTGGGGTTGGTGGGGGTCTGGCTGAAGGTGAGCGTGGTCCAGTCGCCGAACTCCTGGATGTGGGCGGCACCCAGGCGCAGCCCCAGGAAGCTGACGTTGAAGCTGAAGCGCACCCCCAGCTCGCCGCAGACGGCGGCCACGCGGCGCAGGGTGCCTGTGTCCCAGCGCCAGCCCAGCATGAACACCTGGTGTACGTCGCGCTCGGCGAGCAGGTCGGAGAGATCGTCCAGGGAACCCAGCACCGGGGGATCGTCGTCGCGTGGGGGCTCGGGAGGGGCTTCCAGGTCCCCGCGCGGCGACGAGAGCGCCTCGAAGTCGGCCTCGGCCAGCACCACGCCCATCAGGCGGACGGGCAGCTCAGGGTGACGGGCGAGGTGCTCTGCCACGGGCCTGGCGTCTTCGAGCCGGCCGATGACCACCACCTGCTGGCGATCCCGCTCGGGGATGCGGATGGAGCGAACGCGCCAGGACAACCAGCGGTGGAAGAACACAAGGGTGGGCCAGGAGGCCAGCAGGAAGGCCACCAGCAGGGTGCGGCTGAAGTGGTGCTGCTGGAAGGACCACAGCAGGAGGATCAGGGCCAGGAAGGCCAGCCCCACAGCGCTGGTGACCCGCGCGAAGAGCTGGGGGAAGCTGGTGGTGCGCAGGTCGCGGTACACACCGGTGAGCTGCATGGCACCCAGCCACAGGGGCAGGATGGCGGTGAGCAGGTGGGTGTGGGCCCTGGGAGGGAAGGGCTTGAGAGTGGACTCCTCGCCGGGGATGAGGTCCCAGGGCCAGAGATCGGGGAACTTGGCGCGCGCCCACACCACGCCCAGGAAGACGAGCGTGATCACGAAGGCGTCGAGGATCAACGCCGACAGGTGGAACATGGCCGTTCGTTCGTTGCGCATGATCTCCGGCGGTGCTGGCGTTCGCCCTGATAATCGATCCGTGGCTCGCGGACATGGCTGGTGCTTCGGCTGCTCTCCCTCCCTGTGGGTGCCACCGGCGCCAGGGATCCTGTGGAAAGACCTAGCGGCTCAGGAGCATCCCCAGGATCACCGCCAGCACCAGCGTGCCCGCGTAGAGCAGGATGGTCTGGATGCGGTAGCCCTTCATCTTGGGCACCAGGCGACGCCGCCCGCGCCTGCGCCGCCGGTACTTGCTGCGCCACTCGTGCTCTTCGGGGGTGAGCCAGTGCTCGCGGCCGCGGGAGTCGATGTACTGCTTGTAGCCCCGCTCGATGTGGTAGCGAGCCCGCATCTCCTCGCGCATCTCGGCCAGCTCGATGTCTTTCTCGCGCTGGATCTCGCGATCGCGCTTGGAGCGGATGCGGTCGCGCTTGTGCTCCAGGGCTTCGGAGCGGCGCTCGTGCTCTTCTTCGAATTCCCGGAGGAACCGGGTCTGGGCGTCGATGCGTTCCTCTTCGGTCAGCGCCAAGATGGCTCCTTCCGCGGGGGCCGCCCGCTTGCTTCGGCCGTTGCGGCCGACGTTGCCCAATTGTCCAGGGTCGGCGAAGATAGCCTCGACCTCCACCGCGTGTCAATCATGGGCGGGGAGTGGTTCATCGCGGTGGTAGGCCCCTGCGCAGGCGCAGCAGCTGCCTGCTCTCGGTCTCGGTGGCCACACCAGCCAGCACCAGCACCTCCAGGTGTTCCAGCAGCTCATCCACCTGCCCGCGCTCGCGCAGGGCCACCATCAGGTTGCGGCGCAGGCCGTGGGCGTCGGGCGATTCGTCCAGCAGCAGCTCGATGACCTGGATGCCTGCGCTGTCGCCCATGCCGACACGGGCCAGGGCGATGTTCGCCCGCACCCGCTTGTCGTCCGAGCCACAGGCCGACTGTGCTGCCTGCAGGCGCTCCAGGGCCTCGGGGTAGCGCTGCAGGGCCAGCAGGCAGCCGCCGGCCACCCGCAGCGGAAAGCAGCCCTCGCGGTGGTGCTCCACGAGCTGATAGGCCTCGGCGTAGCGAAAGCGCCTGAGCAGGAATGAGGCGTAGGAGACCCCTCCCTGTGGGTCCAGCTCGAGGGCTCGCTGGAAGAGATCCTCGGCCAGCTGCACCTCACCCGTGGAGTCGGCCAGGTTCGCGGCGTCCCGCAGGCGGTCGGCGCGGTCCGGCAGCACCTCAGCCAGCACGAGATCCATGTCATCGCTGGTGAGCAGCGCCTCCCGGATGTACGGGGTGGCGCTCTGACCGCTGGGCAGATCCAGCGCCAGCAGCCGGGCGTAGGCCAGCCGAGCCTGTTGGGGCTGACGCAGCGCGCGGTGTGCGCGCGCCAGGTGCAGCCAGCTCCAGATCAAGGTGGGGTAGACCCCGGTGGACAGCTCCAGCAGCTGGACGGCCTGCTCTCGTTCGCCCCCCAGCCAGCGAGCGCGAGCGAGCTTGAACAGCGTCTCCGCGTCCAGGGGTCGGCGGGCGAGGGCCTGGCTGTACCAGTCGATGGCCTGGCTCAGGTCGGCCTCGCCTGCGCCCTGGCTTCGGGCGCGATCGTAGGCCTCGTCTCCCAGCGCGATGGCCGTGCTGGCGGGGGCCCAGGCGGAGCCGGGGTCGCGTCCGCTCACCCAGGCGAACCCGCTGGTGGACAGCCCCGCCAGCAGCAGCAGCGTGATGAGCGCGGTGGCCGCCTGCCTCCAGGCACCCGCCAGTCCCCGCAGATCGCGACCGCTGCGGGCCACCGCCACGCCGCCCACCACGGCCATGAGCACCGCCAGCGCCCCGATGTGGGCGGAGAAGGTGACGGTGGACGACACCAGCAGCGCCGCCACCGAGGCCACGTAGCCCGCCAGCATGGATCGCCTACGACCCCGATGCAGCCGCAGGCAGGCGGCCGCCCCCAGCAGGAGGGGGGCCAGCGCGAGGGAGATCCATGCGACGCCGCCCGTCAGGCCATGCTCCGCCAGGGCCTGCAGGTAGTCCTGGTGGGCGTGAGCGGTGGTGGTGAATTCCGGCATCGCCTTGACCACCTGGTAGGCGTCGCCGTAGCTGCCGGCGCCGACCCCCAGCAGGGGGGCGCCGTCCACCAGGACCGTGGTGGCGTGCCAGATGCCGCCGCGCCCCAGCAGGAGATCTGCCTCTGACCAGTCGGGGGAGACCCAGGTTGAGAAGTGGTGGGCGGCATCCACCGGGCCTGCGTACAGCAGCAGCGCCAGGCCGGCCAGCAGGGCCAGGCCCACGAACATCTGCACGGTCCTCGACCCCAACAGCACACCGAACAGGGCCAGGGCCACGCCCGCCTCGAGGATGGCGCCGCGGCTGCCCGAGGCGGTGATCCCCATGACCAGCACGCCGGAGGCGCCCAGCGCCACCAGCCGGCGGGGCAGGTCCTTGCGCAGGGTGAGGGCCAGCGCCAGGGGCAGCAGCGCTGCGCAGGCGGCGCCGCCCTGGTTGGGGTTCACGTAGGGCGCGAAGAATGGATCCCGCGCGTAGCTCGGCACAGCGCTGCTCCAGTAGATGCTGGCGGCGTCGGTGGTCCAGTGCAGGGCGGCCAGCAGGACGGTGAAGGCACCCGTGCCCACCAGCCACCAGGCCACCCTGCGCGCTCGGCGCAGGGAGCGGGCCAGCAGCGCGGCCCCGGCGGCCGCCAGCCCCACGCCCAGTGCGAAGGCCATGCCTTCGAGGGCCCGGCGGGGTTCCAGGGCCAGGCTGTGTCTGGGCTGTCCCACCAGGCCCAGCACGAGGCCGACAGGCTCGCTGACCGCCGGCTGCAGCGAGGCCCGCTGCTGGGCATCGATGGGCAGGAAGGCGGCAGCTGTCAGCCCCAGGGCCACCGCCAGCAGCGCGAGGACCAGCAGCGTGGTCCAGGGCAGCGACGGCCTGCGCAGGCCGATCCACGCTGCCCAGCCGCCCAGGAGCACCAGGGTGACCGCCACCAACAGTCTGGGGCCCGGGTGGACCGAGGCGAAGGGAGCCAGGGCGATGGCGTAGAGCAGGGCCACCAGGGGCAGAGCGACGCGCTCCATGCGTGGGCTCCCCTGGGAAGCGGGCTTCTTGGCTGACGTTGGGGTCATGGCGTATTAGCTTCGCGCACTCTCGGCAGCGGATCCAGCCGGGCAGCAGCATCCACTGCGCGTTCAGTGGCCGGCACACCGGCTGTGGATCCCTACCTGGCGACTGTCCATCGACCTGGCGCCAGCCCCCAAGGCATCGAGCGAAGTTCATGGCCGACCCTGTCAATCCTCGCGACGCCCTCCTGATCCACTACTGGTACATCCTCCAGAAGAGGAAGACCGTGGTGCTGGTGTTCATGGCGGTGCTCGCCGTCACCGTCACCATCGGCACGCTGCTGTCCCAGAAGTACTTCCGGGCCACCTCCATCCTCGAGATCTCTCCCCGGGCGCCCGTGGTGTTCGAGGTGGACGAGGTCACCGAGATGGTCACCACCTCCACCGCGGTGGAGATGCGCGCCTACTACGGCACCCAGTACCGGATCATCCAGAGCCGCACGGTCATCAAGGAAGCCATCTCCCGGCTGCGGGAAGAGCACGGCGTCACCGACTTCGACACGGTGGAGAACCCGGTCCGCCTGTTCCGCAGCATCCTGTCTGTGGAGCCCGACGCCGAGACCCACCTGGTGGAAGTGGTGGTGGAGTACACCGACGCCGACAAGGCGGCGCTGTTCGCCAACGCCCTGTCCGAGGCCTACATCGGCATCAACCTCGATCGTTCCCTGGTGGCCGCCAAGCAAGCCCTGGAGTGGCTCGAGACCCAGCACGATGACTATCGGCGGCGCAAGTTCGAGTCCGACCAGAAGGTGCACGAGTACATGTGGGACGAGGACCTGCTGGGCATGCAGCAGGGGCACAGCCGCACCCAGGACGCCCTCAAGAAGCTGCAGGCCGCATGGAGCGAGGCGCGCGCGGAGCGGGTGCAGGTGGAGGCCACCCTGGCCGACCTGCGGCGGCTGCGGGGCGGAGACAACCCCGCGGTGCTGGCCAGCTACCTCTCCGGCGAGGACTCCATCCTGCTCAAGCGCATCGCGCGCCTGCGCGAGCTGCAGGAGGAGCGCGCAAACCTCGAAGGCCGCTACCTGGAAGACCACCCCAACATGCGCCAGCTCGACACCGAGATCGGGCGGGTGCAGACCGCCATCGGGGAGCAGGTCGACGCCATCATCACCTCTCGGCGGGCTGAGCTGGAGGTGGTGAGGAGCCGCGAGGGCGCCCTGCAGGAAGACATGGCCTCCGTCACGGAAGAGCTCCAGGGCATGGAGGAGAAGCTCATCGAGCTGGAGTTCCTCGAGTCCGAGGCCCTGCGCAACCAGACCTTCTACGAGAGCCTCGATCAGCGCATGTCCGAGGTGGACCTGTCCAAGATGATCAAGGCCAACAACGTGCGCGTGGTGGACCCCGCCATCCCCAACCCCGACCCGGTGCGCCCCAAGCTGCCGGTGAACGTGGCCATGGGCCTGCTGATGGGCCTGTTCGGCGGCTGCGCCCTGGCCTTCTTCATGGAGTACCTGGACAGCACGGTGAAGAGCCGCGAAGACGTGGAGATCACGGTGGGCATGCCGTTCATGGGCATCGTGCCGTTGATCGAGGAGGTGGATCTCAAGCCCTTGAGCTCCACGCGCGACAAGAGCATCTTCGTGCACGCGGTGCCGAGATCCAACGTGGCCGAGGCGATCCGATCCGTGCGCACCAACCTGCTGTTCTCGGGCCATGGGCCCCTGAACCGCCTGTTGATCACCAGCGCGCTGCCCCAGGAAGGCAAGAGCTTCCTCACCTCCAACCTGAGCGTGCTCATCGCCGCCACGGGCAGCCGGCTGCTGGTCATCGACGCCGACCTGCGCCGCCCAAACCTGCACAAGCTCTTCGAGCTGGAGAACATCCGCGGCCTGTCCACCATCCTCGCGGGCATGAACACCCTGGAGGAGTGCGTGATCCATACCCACGTGCCCAACCTGGACATCGTGGTGGCCGGTCCCACGCCGCCCAACCCGGCGGAGCTGCTGGGCTCGGAGCGCATGACTGAGTTCCTGGACAGCATCACCGGCTACGACATGATCCTCATCGACTCTCCGCCGGTGAACGTGGTGGCCGATCCCCTCATGCTCTCATCCCTGGTGGACGGCGTGCTGGTGGTCATCGAAGCCAACGCCACCTCGCGCAGCCTGGTGGCGCGCACCCGCGATCTGCTCATGGAGGTCAACGCCAACGTGCTGGGCGCGGTGGTCAACAAGCTGAACGTGCGCCGCGCCGGCTACGGCTACTACTACTATGATTACGGCTACTACGGCGATCGCGACGGGCCCACCGGCAAGTCGCCCAAGGACGGGGTGAAGTCCAGGGCTTCCTGACGGGTGCGGGGCTCGGGGTACGGGCAAGGCAAGGCAAGGCAGGGGCAGAAGGATCCAGGTTGATATCATTACATTTTCAGAAAATGTAATGATATCAACCTGGATCCTGTCCTCCTGTCCCCTTTGGATCCTGTCTGGATCCTGTCTTCGTGGATCCTGTCTTCGGGGCTAGAAGCTCTCGTTGTTGTCCCAGCCGCTGAGGCAGTCGGGGTCTTCGTAGTCTTCGAAGCCGTCGGAGTCATTGTCGGCCGAGTCGTTGCACTCCCAGCCGGAGCTGTAGCCGCCGTACTCTTCTTCGTCGAGGGCGCTGCTGCAGTCGGGATCGTCTGTGTCGTACCAGCCGTCGGAGTCGTTGTCGGCCAGGTCGTTGCACTCGGTGGCGGGCTCGGCCTCGTCGTCGTCCCAGGCGTCGTCGCAGGCGGGATCTTCGACGTCGACCAGGGAGTCGCTGTCGTTGTCGAGGCCGTCGCTGCACTGGGTACTGCCGTCGGCTGAGCCGTCCTCGGCGTCGCCGGTGGATGAGGAGCAGTCCACGTCGTCGGTGTCGATCCAGCCGTCGCCGTCGTTGTCCACCTCGTCGGAGCACTGAGTGCTGTTGGCCTCGTCGGTGTCGGTGCCGGTGGCGCAGCCCGGGTCGTCGGCGTCGTAGAGGCCGTCGCCGTCGTTGTCGCCCTCGTCGTTGCAGGCGAAGAGCGCGTCGAGGTCCAGCTCGTCCACGCCCCAGTCGCAGTCGGGATCGTCGGTGTCGTACCAGCCGTCGCTGTCGTTGTCGTCGCCGTCGGCGCAGGTGCCGTACTCGGCCTCGGAGTTGTCCCAGGCGTCGATGCAGTCGTCGATCTCGTCGGCATCGACCAAGGCGTCGGCGTCGTTGTCGGCGCCGTCGTTGCACTCGGCCAGGCCCAGGGCGCCGGCCTCTGCGGTGGCGTCCCAGCAGTCGGGATCCTCGAGGTCGATCCAGCCGTCGCCGTCGTTGTCGGTGCTGTCGCTGCAGCTCGCGGCCAGCTCCACCTCGTCGTCGTCTGTGGCGTCGTCGCAGCCGGCGTCGTCGCTGTCCAGGTCGCCGTCGCCGTCGTCGTCCAGGCCGTCGTTGCAGGCGAAGGTGTCGAAGCCGATCTCCTCGCTGCCGCTGGCGCAGTCGGGGTCGTCGCCGTCGCTCCAGCCGTCGAGATCGTTGTCGATGCCGTCGGCGCAGCGGTCGGTGGCGGCCTCGTCGTCGTCCCAGCCGGTGCTGCAGTCGGAGTCCGCGCCGTCCCTGTCGCCGTCACCGTCGTTGTCGGTGGCGTCGGAGCAGGTCCAGGTGACAGAGCCGTCCTCGGCGGTGCCCGCCACGCAGTCCGGATCGTACAGGTCCACCCAGCCGTCACCGTCGTTGTCGTAGCTGTCCCAGCAGTTGGGGCCGGGGTCATCCTCGAGGCCGTCCAGCGCGTCGACACAGCCCAGGTCGTCGCCGTCGATGTCGCCGTCGCCGTCGTCGTCCAGGCCGTTGGAGCAGGCGGTGATGGAGAAGCCGAGCTCGTCGCCGTACAGGGGGCAGTCCGGGTCGTCGGCGTCGGTCCAGCTGTCACCGTCGTTGTCGATGCCGTCGTCGCAGCCGCTGGCGACGCTCCGCTCGCTGTTGTCGAAGCCGCTGCCGCACTGGGGATCGTTGGCGTCGGTGTGGGTGTCGCCGTCGTCGTCCAGAGTGTTGGAGCACTCGGCGGTCGAGTAGCTGCCGTCCTCCGAGAGGCCCAGCAGGCAGTCCGGGTCGTTGGCGTCCATCCAGTCGTCGCCGTCGTGCTCACCCCCATTGAAGCAGCTGGGGGCCGCGGGGCTGTCCTAGAAGGGGTCGAGGGCGCGGGCGC
>CAZEJJ010000174.1:0-4111 GCA_964512185.1 uncultured Enterobacterales bacterium
TGCGCTCCCCCGCGTACTCGATGTCCACCGTGCAGGGGAACAGGTCCACGTTCCAGTCAGCGCAGGTGCCCTGCAGCTCGGTCTCCATGTGCTCGCTGTAGGTCAGGTGGTTGGAGTCCACGATCCGGCCCACGAAGTCCTCGTAGAACAACATGTCGCAGGTGTCGTCCAGAGGCTCGGTGGTGTCGGCCTGGTAGGTGAGCTCCTCGCCGTCCCAGGTCCACCACCACTCGCCCGCGGTGGTGGCCAGCACCATGGTGTCGCCGCTCTCCCACCAGATGGAGCCGTCGTCGGTGTAGCCCAGGGCGTCACCCCACAGGTCGCAGCTGTCGTTCTCCACCGCGGTGACCTCGATGGTGTAGGTGCCGCCCCGCAGCGCGGGGTTGCAGGCGGTCAGCAGCAGTGCGGTGGTGATCGTGCAGGTTCTACCCATGGTGGCTCTCCCGAGGCTCGCTGCGGATCCTACGTGGCAGCGTCCGGTTATGGAAGACCGCCCCGTCGAGGAATCCTCCATGCTGTGCCCCCGCGATCAGTCCACCCTCGAGCGCCAGCTCCTGGTGGAAGGCATCGAGATCGACAACTGCACGCTCTGCGGCGGCACCTGGCTCGACAAGGGCGAGCTCGAGGTCCTGCAGCGCGCCCACGAGCACGACCACGACAGCGAGCTGTTGGTGGATCCGGCAGGGGCGGCGATGGCTTTCGAGATGGCGCGTCAAGAGCTCGAGCCCGCGGTGGACTGTCCGCGATGCAGCGCCGAGCTGCAGCGGCACGAGTATGCCTGGACCTCCCAGGTGGTCATCGACGAGTGCCCCAATGGCTGCGGCCTGTGGCTCGACAAGGGCGAGATCGAGCAGATCGAGCTGTTCTTCGAGCGCCAGCACCAGGCCCCTGACGGCCTGCTGGACCCTCGCCGCATGTGGGCCCGCTTCCTGGCGGAGATCAGGCGCTCCTAGCCCCGCCATGAGCCTCGTCCGCCAGCAGCCTCGAGTCCTGGCCAGCCATGGCGAGCTGGTGGCAGTGTACAAGCCTGCTGGCGTGCAGGCCCACCCGGCCAACAGCCCCGACGAGCCAGATCTCTGCACCTGGCTGGCCAGCACCCCTGACCTCCCCCCCGGCCTGCTGCCCACCCACCGTCTGGACAAGGAGGCCTCGGGCGTGGTGCTCTGCGCCGCCGAGTCGGCCACCCGCGCTGAGATCAGCGGCTGGTTCGCCCGCAGCGAGGTGCGGAAGATCTACCTGGTGTTGGTGCAGGGACACGCCAGGCGCAAGGGGGTCATCCGTCGCCCGCTCGCTGATCCCCGCCGCCGCCGCCCGCTGGAGTCCATCACCCGCTACCGCCTGGTGGAGCCGCTGGGCGCCTTCTCCCTGCTGCGAGTGGTGCCCGCCACTGGCCGCAAGCACCAGGTCCGCCGCCACCTGCACGGCATCGGCCTGCCCGTGGTGGGCGACACCCGCTGGAGGCCCGCGAAGCTGCGGCGCATGCCCGCCTGGCCCGGACGCCTGTGGCTGCACGCCCACAAGCTGGTGCTGCCCGACGGCACCGAGCTGGAGGCTCCGCTCCCCCCGGAGCTCGAAGCCAACCTGGTGGCCCTGCGGGGTTGACCCTACTCCCCCACGAACAGCCGCTGCACCCTACGTGAGTCCACCCGTACGAGGAGCTCGTAGGGGATCGTGCCTGCCTGCTCCGCCACCTGCTCGGGGCGCAGGGTGTGGCCGTCGCGGCTGCCGAACACCAGCACCTCATCGCCCGACTCGGCCTGGGGATGCTGTGAGAGGTCCACCGCCATGGAGTCCATGGAGATGCGGCCCAGGATGGCAGCCGGTCGGCCCGACACCAGCACGGTGCCCTTGTTGCTGAGGCTCCAGGGCACGCCATCGTTGTAGCCCATGCCCACGATGCCCACGCGCATGCCGTCGCTGGGTACCACGAAGGAGCCCGCGTAGCCGATGCGGTCACCCTGCTGGTGCACGGCCACCTTCACGAGGCGGCTCACCAGGGACAGGGCCAGCTGCAGCTGCAGGCCCTCGGCCAGGGCAGGGGAGCCGTGGATGCCATACAGGCCCAGCCCTGTGCGCACCATCTGGTGCCGCGCCTCGGGGAAGCGGATGGCGCCCGAGGTGGCCGCGGCGTGGGTGATGAAGTCGCGCATGCCCGCCTGGCGGGCCAGCTGGATGCAGCGCTCGAAGCGGGCCAGCTGCACGGAGGTGAAGTCGTCCTGCTGGGGATCGTCGGCACAGGACAGGTGGGTCATCAGGCCGGTGGGCTTGAGGACGCCGGAGTCGAGCACCCGCTCCACCAGAGCCAGGAGATCTTGTGGGCGCACACCGAGGCGGCCCATGCCCGTGTCCACCTCCAGGTGCACGTCCAGGCTGCCTTCCAGCCGCCGCGCTCCCTCGATGAGCGCCTGGGCCAGATCGAGGGAGTACACCACCGGGGTGAGCCGGTAGCGCAGGGCCTTGTCCACCTCGTCCACCGACAGCAGGGTGACCAGGATGGGCAGGTGCACACCGGCCCTGCGGGCCAGAGCGCCTTCATCGGCCGCCGAGACCCCGATCCAGTCCGCCCCGCTCTGCTGCAGCCAGGTGGCAACGCGGGCGAACTCTGTGCCGTAGGCCCAGGCCTTGAGCATGGCCAGCACCTTGAGCTGCGGGCCGCCCAGGCCCCGGATGCGGGCGATGTTCTCCCGGATGGCGCCCAGGTCCACGATGAGCCGCGTGGCCGCCATGGACTCCCAGATGGCGCGGGCTGCGCTGGCCAGGCCGTCGTGGCGAGGGCCCTTGACCAGCACAGTGTCGCCTGGGCGTGCCAGGGGCCGCACCGCGGCTTGTAGCTGATCCACCGCAGGCACACGCACCACCGCGCCCTCGGGGTAGGCCTGGCGGAAGGCCTGGGCGGTGTGCTGCAGGGCCGGGTGGTCCAGCAGCACCAAGTGCGAGAAGCCCTCGTCGGCGGCGATGCGCCCGATGTGCCGGTGCTCGTCGGCTGCCCGCTCCCCCAGCTCGCGCATGCCGCCGAAGACGAAGATCCTGCGACCGCGCAGGGGCAGGTGGGCGCTCACGCTGCGCAGGGCCGCCTGCACACTGAGTGGGTCCGAGGAGCAGGCGTCGTTGATGATGGTGACACCCTCGGGCGTGCGCCACAGCTCCATGCGCGTGGCGCCGAAGGTGAAGTCCGCCAGGCGCGGCGCCACCTCGGCTTCGGGCAGGCCCAGCTCCACGGCGGCGGTGATGGCGATGAGCAGGTCCTGGATGAGGTGATCGGAGCGGGTACCCAGGGTGAGGGAGCAGCGGGCGCCTGAGGGCAGCCGGACCGTGATCGTGCAGCCCTGGGGGTGGTTGTGGAGGGCGTCCAGGCTGGCCATGCCCGGCTGCTGGGAGCCGTGGTGCAGGAGCCGACAGGCCAGCGAGGCGGAGGCCGCGTCCACCAGCGGATCGCCCTCCGGCAGCAGCACCCAGCCCTGCTCGGGCACCAGGGCGAAGAGCGAGAGCTTCTCGCGGGCGGTGACCGCGCGGCTGCCGAAGCCCGCCAGGTGGGCCAGCCCCACGTTGGTCAGCACTCCGAAGTCGGGCTGCAGGATGGCGCGCTGGCGCTGCATCTCGCCGGGGGCCGAGGCCCCCACCTCGAAGACGCCAAGCCGGGTTCCCGGCGGTGCGGCCAGCACCGACAGGGGCACTCCGACTTGACTGTTGTGGCTGCCGGGCGAGCTGGCCAGGGGCAGCTGCCCCGCCAGCAGGGCGGTGAGCGCGTCCTTGACCACCGTCTTGCCGTTGCTGCCCGTGATGGCCAGCACACGCCGCACGTGCCGCTGGCGGTACCAGGCCGCCAGGGCTTGCAGGGCGGCGAGGGGGTCATCTACCACCAGCAGCGGCCCGAGCTGCTGCGGCGCCTGTTCCGCCCAGTCACGGGAGACCACCGCCGCCGCTGCCCGCGCCTGGAGGGCCCCCGCCGCGAAGCGATGCCCGTCGGTGCGCGGGCCGAGCAGGGCGAAGAAGAGCTCGCCTGGCCTCACCCTGCGCGAGTCGATGGTCACGCCACGGGGCGGGACCCCCCCCGGGCCCGCGGTGCGCCGGCGGGGGGGCCCGCTGGGGGCCCGCGGGGGGGGGGGGGGGG
>CAZEJJ010000174.1:4121-15533 GCA_964512185.1 uncultured Enterobacterales bacterium
CGCCCCCCCGCGGGGGCTGGGCGTCGCCCCCGCGGGGGCCCCCCCCCACCCCGGCGCCTGCGTTCAGCAGGCGGGCTGACAGGATGGGTCCCAGCTGGGAGAGGGGAGGGTAGGCGCTCACGACGACAGCAGGTTGGAGGGGAGGATCAACCGATCAGCGCGTAGCACAACCGCGCCGAGATGGCATAGACCCACAGCGACTGAACGACCCCCAGCAGGGCGATGCGCTTCCAGGGCACCTGCTCGACTCGCCACACGATGAGCGGCAGCACCATGGTGAGCGCGGCCTCGCCAGCGATCACGTACACCGGCGTATGGCCGAGGATCATCCAGCAGTTCTGGTAGGTCCAGAAGCCTGCCTGGGCGGCCAGCCATTCGTAGAGCGGGATGTTGAGGGCACCCATGAGCGTGGCCCCCAGGATGGCCACCAAGAACCCCCACCTGCAGCTCATCCAGTAGGCCAGGTAGCCCAGCTGCGCGATCACGATGATCCAGCTGAAGGGCATGTACAGCGGCGAGGCCCAGATCTGGGGGCCCCAGTCCGAGTACACCAGGGTCTGGCTCACCTCCACCGCCCAGTGGTCGGCCACCAGCTCGCCGAAGCCCACCATCAGCCCGAAGTACAGCAGACGCACGATGACCATGTCGGTGGTGCGCAGCGCGTAGGCGCAGAAGATCAGCACCAGGACCGCGGTCATGACGAAGGCGGCCCAGGGCCCCCAGTGCAGCAGTGCGGCTGCCAGGTCCCAGACCACGGCGAGGCCCATGCTGCCCAGCACCAGGATCATGCGCCGCTTGGTATCGCTCATGGCCCCTCCACGGGTGGGATCCGGGACGCTCCTGCGTTTCCCCTCGATCCGCGGTTATGGGACTTTGAATCGTACCGGATCCGTCCCCGGCCCACAATCCCGGCGGCGGCGGAGGGAGGCGACATGCAGTGGCCGGCGTTTAGAGTCCCCGAGACCGTGAAGAACCCGGTGATCGTGGTGCTGGCCATGCACGTCACCCTGTTCCTCCCCGCTTGGTTCACGCTGGACTCGGTCAAGGTCACGCGGCCCATGGTGGATCTGGGCCTGCATCCCGATCCCTCGCCCTTCGGCTACACCATCTCCCTCAGCCTGTGGCTGTTTCCCGCTCTGGCGGTGCTGGCGCTGCTGTCGCGCCATCCCCAGCGCAAGCTGCCGCTGCAGTCCTTCGCGTGGACCGTGGGCATCCTGTTCGTGTTGGGGGTGATCCTCGACTTCTTCCTGGGCAACCTGTTCTTCGCCTTCCCCTGCAGAGGGGCCACCCTGGGCTTCGACCTGTGGGGCATCGACTGGTCCACCATGTCATTGGCGCGGAACATCCCCGTCGAGGAGTTCTTCTTCTACTTCTTCGGCGACTCGGCGGCGCTGCTCATCTACCTCTTCTGCGACATCTACTGGCTCGACCGCTACTCCCAGGCCAGCAATCCATACCCCATCGCCGAGCGTGGGCGGCTGCTGCAATTCGCCTGGTGGCCCATCGTGCTGGGTGTCGCTATGGTGCTCGCGGCCGCTCTGTACAAGAGGTTCCTGAGCCCCTTCCCCGATGGCTTCCCCTGGTACTTCACCTTCCTGGTGTTCGTGGCCTTCGTGCCGGCGGCGCTGTTCTTCACCAAGGTGCGGGAGCGGGTGAACTGGCGGGCCTATGTGTCCACCGCCCTCACCATGTTCTTCATCAGCCTGCTCTACGAGTGCACCATCGCCTACCCCTACGGCTGGTGGGCCTACAAGGACTCCATGATCCTGGGGGTGCGCGTGCGCGCCATGTCGGGTCTTCCCGTCGAGGAACCATTCTTGTGGTTGCTCGTGTCTTTCAACGCGGTGATCCTGTTCGAGACGATCCGTGCCATCGTGGGGTCCGAGGAGTCGATCCGCCACGTGCTGTTCGGCCGGGAGATCTCGCAGCCAGAGGTGTAGGATCAGCGGCCGCTCCCCCGATCCTCAGGCCATGAACGCGCCTCCCGTCAACATCTACCTGCCTGATCTGCTGCTGCAGCGGCTCTCGTCCGGGCTGTCGCCCATGCGCGACGGCGAAGAGCCGGTCCTGGCAGCCATGATCTTCGCAGACCTGGCTGGCTTCACGGCGCTGGCCGATCGGCTGGCGGAGCGGGGGCCTCAGGGGCCTGAGCAGCTGTCGGAGGTGCTGGACCACGTCTTCGGCGAGCTCATCGACCTGGTGCTCGCCTTCGGGGGGGACGTGGTGCGCTTCGCCGGCGACGCCATCCTGGTGGCCTGGCCTGTGGACAGCGAAGACGATCTGCCCCAGGCGGTGCTCCAGGCCGCCAGCTGCGCCCTGCAGGCTCTGCAGCTCACCCTGGAGCCGCCCCACCTGTCCGGGGTCTCGCTGCAGCTGCGCATCGGGCTGGGGTCGGGACCCATGCAGCTGTACCGGCTAGGGGGTCTGCTGGACCGCTGGGAGCACATCCTCGCCGGCCAGGCGCTGCGCCAGCTGGGCGTGGCCGCCGATCTGGCCCGTCCTGGCCAGGTGCTGGCCTCTGCGGACGCCTGGGAGCAGGTACAGCACGCCCTGCGGGGTGAGCCATGTGATCGGGGCACGGTGCGCCTGGTGGAGCCACAGGCGGGATTCCAGCTGCCCACGCCAGGGCCGTCGGTTGTCGGTGTCGGGCGCCCCCCCCTGCCCGTGGTGGGCGAAGCCCAGCTGCGCCGCTTCCTGCCCGGTGCGGTGCGGCACCGCATCGACGCGGGCATGCACGCCTGGCTGGCCGAGCTGCGGCCCCTGTCGGTGCTGTTCATCAACCTGCCTGTGGGCAGCGAGCAGCCCCTGCCCGATCGCGCCCGCTTGCAGCAGGTGGTGCACCTGGCCCAGCGCGAGCTGTACCGGCTCGAGGGCAGTGTGGACAAGCTGCTCATGGACGACAAGGGCTGCACGCTGCTGGCCGCTTACGGGCTGCCGCCGGTCTCCCACGAGGACGACGCGGAGCGGGCGGTGCGCGCGGCGCTGGAGATCAGCGCCCACCTGGGCTCGCGCTACGTGCCCCACCGCATCGGCGTGGCCTCGGGGCGGGTGTTTGCGGGCATCTACGGCCACCCCGAGCGACGCGAGTACTCCATCCTGGGAGACGTGGTGAACCTGGCGGCCCGCCTGATGCAACAGGCCCGCGGCGAGGTGCTCTGCGACGACGCCACCCGACGCGCGGTGGGGGGCCGCATGGAGTTCGAGCCCCTGCCCCCCGTGAAGGTCAAGGGCAAGCGCGAGCCCGTGGCGATCTTTCGCCCCGTGCGCTCGGTGGCCGCCAAGCGCCCCGTGGTCACGGGGCCGGTGGCGGCCAGCGCGCTCGCCGCCGGGCGCCACCACCTGCTGGGTCGCGAGCCCGAGCAGGCCCGCCTGCTGGCGGCCCTGGATGCCCTGGGAGAGCACGGCAGCGGTGGACTGGTGCTGCTGCGGGGCGTGGCGGGCATCGGCAAGTCCACGCTGGTGGACTGGCTCGTGGCGAGGGCGGTGGAGGCGGGAGTGCGATGCTGCTACGGCGCAGGGGACGCCATCGACGGTGGCGGCTCCCATGGCATCTGGCGCGCCACGCTGGCGGAGCTGGTGGACTTCACCGACAGCTCGGACCTGGCCTCGCTGCGCGCCTCGGTCACCGCGGCCGTGGCCAGCCATCCCCAGGCCATGGAGTGGGCACCGCTGCTGAACGGCATGCTGCCCCTGTACCTGTCCGAGACCCCAGCCACCCAGGCCATGACCGGCCACACGCGGGGCGAGAACACCCGCGAGCTGCTGGTGCACATGCTGCGCAGCCGCGCCTCCACCGAGCCTTTGCTGGTGGTGCTCGAGGACGCCCAGTGGATGGATGCCGCCTCCTGGGCCCTCGCCCTGGCGGCCCATCGGCGGGTGCCCGGGTTGCTGCTGGTGCTCGCCTTGCGGCCCATGCTGGTGGAACCTCCGGGTGAGCTGGCGGAGCTCCTCTCTGCGGACGGCGCGGCGCTGCTGGACCTGCAGGGGCTGGCGCCCGAGGCCGCCTGTGAGCTGGCGGCCCGGAGCCTGGGGGTGGATCGGCTGCCGAGCTCCCTGGAGAGCCTGCTGGTGGACAAGGCCGAGGGCAACCCCTTCCACACCGAGGAGCTGGCCTGCGCCCTGCGCGACATGGGGCTGCTGCGCGTCAAGGCCGGGCGCTGCCTGCTCTCCCGGCAGGCCGCCGATCTCGGAGCGCTCAAGCTCCCCGATACCGTGCAGGGGGCGGTCACCAGCCGGCTGGACCGCCTCGACCCACGCCAGCAGCTGACCCTCAAGGTGGCGGCCGTGGTGGGTCGCAGCTTCCCACTGCAGCTCACGCGCGCGGTGCACCCGGTGCAGGCCGATCGGAGCCAGCTGGTGGCGCACCTGGAGTCCGCCGTGGAGCAGGGGCTGGTAGAGCTGGAGCTGCCCGCTCCGGACTGCGTCTACCGCTTCACCCACAGCATCACCCACCAGGTGGCCTACGATCTGCTGGCCTTCTCCCAGCGGCGACAGATCCATGACGCCGTGGCCAGCTGGTACGAGCGGGCCCCCGTCGCCGATCCGGCCGCCCAGTACCCCCGGCTGGCCTGGCACTGGCGGCAGGCCGGGAACGACGAGAAGACCGTCTTCTACTGCCAGCGGGCTGCGGAGCAGGCCATCGAGGGCGGCGCCACCAAGCAGGGCATTCTGCTCCTGCGCTACGCAGTGGAGATCCTCGAAGAGGAGGCGGACGCCCGGCTGATGCAGCGCGTGCGGCTGCGCCGGCGGCTGGGCGAGGCCTACGCCGACCTGAGCGAGACACGGCTGGCGCTTGTGCAGCTCAAGGCGGCGCTGTCGGAGCTCGGGCACCCCTTCCCGCGTGGTCGTCTGGGGACCGGGTTGCGGCTGGCGTGGGAGCTGTGGCGCCTGGTGCTCGGCCTGGGCTGGCCGCGCTGGCTGCGACCGCGGCGCGGCGCGCGGGCCCGCCAGCGGCTCGAGGAGGCGGCCCGCCTCGAGGCGCGGGTGGCCGATGAGTGCTTCGCCATCAGCGACACCCAGGGCATGCTGGTGGGCAGCCTGGCGGCCATCAACCATGCTGAGCGCCTCGGCACCTTCAGCCAGGCGGCCCACGCCTACAACACCATCGGCTACGTGCTGGGCGTGGCTGGCCTGCGTCGGCTCGGGCGGAGCTTCCTGGACCGTGCTCGCACCGGCGATGCGCTGGCGGTGAGCAACGCCGCCTTCGCCCAGGGGCTGTGGTGTCTGGGAGACGCCAGGCTGACCGAAGGCGAGGCGTTCATCCGCTCCGGTCTCGAGCATGCGCGCCGTGTAGGCCAACCGGCGGCGGTCACCACGGGCATCTCATGCCTGGGCACCTGCTGCGAGCTGGCCGGGGACTTCACCGCGGCCCTCGACCAGTGGAGGGAGCTGGCGGATCTCTCCCACGAGGTGGCCGACATCCGGCACCAGTTCTGGGGCATGATCGGCATCGGGGGTACCCTCTGCCACCTGGGGCGCGTCCCCGAGGCGCTGGACTGGATCCGACGGCGAGAAGATCTGCTGGCCGAGGAGGATCGCATGACCGCGGTGGGCTTCCACGGGCAGCGCGCGCAGGTGTTCCTGCGGGCGGGGGAGCCCGATCTGGCCAGGGAGTCGGCGGATCTGGCGCGGCAGGCGGTGCACGAGACGGGCACCGCTGTGATGACCCATGTCAAGGGGCTCACCGGCATGTGCGAGGCCTACCTGGAGCTGTGGGAGCGATCGGGTGGCGGTGTGCGGGGGCCGGGGGCGTCCCTGGCACCCGCCGCCCGAGACGCCTGCAGGCTGTTCCGCAGCTATGCTCGCCGCTTCCCGGTGGGCGCCTCTCGCGCGGCCCGCTTCAGCGGCACCGCCTGCTGGCTGCTGGGCCGGACCAGGCGCGCTCGGCGCTGGTGGTGGCGCGCCGTGCGCGTCGCCGTAGAGCGAGACCTGCTCTTCGACGAGGCCTTGGCCCGCATCGAGCTGGTCCGGCTGGGAGGACTGCAGGAACCCGAGCGCCAGGAGCAGCTGGACCACGCCGTGCAGCGCCTGGAGGCGCTCGAGCTGGAGCTCTACCTGGAGCAGGCTCGACGCTTGCAGGCAGGGGAGATGCATGCTGCAGGCCAAGTGTGGTACACCCCCTGACCATCTCCGAGCCTTCTCCCATCCCCCCGCGGCCCTCTGGAGCCGTGCTGACCTGCCTCCTGGGCCTGGGCTGGGCGGGTGCCGCGGCGGCGGGCAGCCTCGAAGCCGAGTCAGTGGCCCTGTTCCGCCATGACCACTTCGGCGAGGCCTACCTGCCCGCCTGGCAGCTGCTGAGCTTCGACCAGGAGCTGGGTTCCCTGGCCGTCGAGGGCTACGGCGGGCTGGAGTGGCTGGCGGGTGTGGCCCAGCCGCTGGATCCCGACCTCTACCACCTCAACCTGGCGGGCCCGCTGGCCCAGGGCCGGTGGGTGCTCGGGCGGCAGCAGGGCATGGGCGCGCTGCGGCGGCAGACCTTCGACGGCGTCAGCCTGCGCTGCCCCCTGGGCGACCGCCTCACGGTGGCGGCCTGGGGTGGCTATGCCCGCCACCAGGATCTCGACGACATGCTCGACCGCGTGGTGGTGAGCCGCGCTGAGCTGAGCTGGCAGGGCGGCCGCCTGCTGGCGCGCGCTGGTGGGCAGCTCCACGTGGACCCGCAGGCACAGCCGGTGCTGCGCCAGGACCTGGAGGCCCGGCTGCGGCTGGGCGACGGTCCTCGAGCCGCGGGGTTGACCGGCCATGCGGTGCTGGCCGAGCTCACCGAGCAGGAGACCGCCTTGCTGGAGTGGGCGCGGGTGGGGGTCTCGTTCCGGCCGGTGAGTTCCCTGGAGGCCAGCGTGCACGGGCGGCACCGCGAAGCGGCCGATCCCGACTCTCTCTTCGGCGACGCCATCCTCGACACCCTGGCCGGCGGCGCCGTGAGCGAAGCCGGGCTGGGCCTGCGCTGGCTCGGGGCCCGCTGGGCAGCCATCTCCGCCCGCGGCGCGGTGGTCTCCTACGGTGAGGACGAATGTTCCGTGCTCGGGTACAGGTTCGACCTGGCCTGGCGGCCTGGCCTGAGCTCCTCTGCCTGGCGCCTGTCGCCGGCCCTGGCTTCACGCACGGGTCCCGGCGGCCAGTACCATGCGCTCTACGCGCGGGCGTCCTGGCAGGCCACCGACGCCACCGAGCTGTCCGCCCGGGCGGCGGTGGTGCCCTACCTCAAGGGTGAGCAGCCCTGGGACACCGTGCTCACCGGCGGCCTGGAGCTGCAGCAGGAATTCACCGCCTGGCTGCGGTTGGGCGCCATGGTGGATGCCGCCACCGACGACGAGCGGCCGCTGGACCTGCGCGGTGGCGCCGTGCTCAGCCTGGGGTGGTTGTGATGAACCGGCGATCCCGCGCTGTGCTCATCCTCGCCCTGGTTGCGCTGGCGCTCGTCGGTGCCGGCGAGCAGGCCAGCGACCCGCAGGCCGCCGGGCACTTCGATCACGACCTGCACGCCGAGGCCCGCGAGCAGGCCGGGCTGGGCTGCACGTCATGTCACACGCTCGCTCCCGGTGGCAGCGGTCCCATGGGCATGCTGGCCACGGTTACGGTGGACCTGGGGCAGCTCTGCCACGGCTGCCACGAGCCGGGCGCGGCGTTGCCAGTAGCCGAGGCCCAGCCGGTGAAGGGTCCTCGCGAGTGCGAGATCTGCCACGACAGCACGCCCCTGCCGCTCACCCACACCGTCGCGTGGAACGTCATGCACGGCGCCGACGCCCGGCTCGCTCGCGGTGAGTGCCGCGGCTGCCACAGGTCCCGCGAGTGCGTGGACTGCCACCAGCGCAAGGAGACCGCGCGCTACCGCGTGCACGATCCCAGCTGGGAGCTCGTGCACGGCATCGACGCCCGGGTGGACCCCACCGCCTGCGGCACCTGCCACCTGCAGGCCGACTGCATCTCGTGCCACCGCGACGACCACGGGAGGGCGCCGTGAAGCGCGCCCTGCTGCTGGCCCTGGCCCTGGCGTCGCAGAGCTGCGCGCCGGCGGGGCCTTGCGACTACCGCCAGCTCGCCCTGGACGGCGAAGAGGGGCTCGATCTAACCGCGGACGAGCACGGCGTGGGCTGGATGCAGTCCAGCTGTTTCTCCTGCCACCAGGCCTGGGATCTGCACCCCGAGGCCTGCGTCGATGAGATCTGGCTGGGCGTGATCGAAGGCATGGTGGATCACTCCGACACCTACAGCTGCACCCTCTGCCACGGCATGAACGGCCTGACCGAGCAGGAATGGGTGGACGGCGTGTCGGGGGCTAGCCCCTGAGCGCGGTGCGCCAGCCGCCGGGGTGGGCGTAGATCACCCTGAAGGCCTCGTACCAGGTGACCGTGGCCCAGGTGACCACCAGCCACAGCAGGGGGGCCTCGATGGGCAGGTTGGTCCAGCCGGGGATGAAGAAGCCCAGCATCTGCTCGGGCTCGTAGCCCCACCACTGGTAGGGGATGGCCAGGCTGGCTTCCCAGAGCTGGGAGACGGCCAGGGTGATGAACATGACCAGGGAGAAGGCGCGCCAGGAGATGAGCGCGCGCACCGAGCGGTACATGAGCACCACCGGCCCGAAGGCCACCATGACCAGGAAGGTGAAGTAGCCGGGGAAGCCCTCGTGGTGGTCGTGGGGGCCGTAGTACTTGTAGATCACGCCCGCCACCACGAGGGCGGCGCAGAGCAGCAGCGAAGGCCAGTGGGGCCGCAGCAGGCCGTTTTCGGGGGCGGGCATGCGGTGGTCGGCCTTGAGCCAGGCGGCCTTGACCCACACGTAGCCCAGCAGGATCACCACGAAGCCCATGATGTAGAAGATGAACTCTTCGATGGGCACTGCACCTCCCACCACCGGGACCATCAAGCCCAGCGTGGCCTCGAGGTTCACAAAGGTGAAGAAGTACTCGGCGAACAGGAAGTCCAGCGCGCAACCCAGCCCCGGCAGGATGAGCAGCACCGTGTAGAAGGCCCTCTTGTCGGGCACCTCCACCTTGTGGTGCAGCCAGAACCACAGTGCCATGGCGACGGCGGGGATGATCCAGAAGCCCAGCGACACGGTGTAGCCGTAGGGTGTGGGGTCGCCCGCCACGGGAACCAGTGCGCGTGGCTCGTTGATGGTGGCCAGGGTGAGCACCGTGGGAAGCACCACCACAACGACCATGGCCAGCAGCGTTCGGCTCCCGAGGTGGTGGTCGCGCGCGCTCATGTGGCCCTCCCTGGGAACCTGACGCAGAGACCATAGCAGGCCGCGCTCCCCTGCGGTGCGCCTCACTCGCCCTGATGGGTGGACGATTTTTGGATCTGAACACAAAAGCGGACAGTTTTTGACCGCGAGCGCTCGTTTTCGCGAATAATATGTCCGTGTATCCCCCAGCGTTCCCTCCGGGAGACAGCATGCTGGCTCACCACGCAAGCACCCGCGCAGCCCCAGGCTCAGCCATGTTCCGCGTCCGGCCACTGGCCTCTCCAGCCCCTGTGGGCCAGCGCGCCTTTGTGGTGCATGGCCAGGCCGAGCTTCCCGAGCTCCGCCTGCGATCTGGCGATGTCCTCTGCGCCTCCGACCAGCCCGGTCAGGGTGCCCTCGAGGTGTTCCAGCCGCTGTCTCCCGGTCACCCCATGCTGGGCCGCGAAGTCGACGGTCGCTTGCACTCCCTCCCCGCCAACCTGCCCTGCAGCGCGGCACGCTGGTCCTCGGTGGGTGCGGTGTGCGCCGTGCTGCGGCGCGGTCTTTGGGATCCTGCCTCCCTGCGCTCCGGCGTCGGGCCCCTGCCCGAAGCTCCGGCTTGCTCCAGCGCCGACGCTCCGCTGCGTTCGCTCTGTGTGCGCATCCCGAGCGCCGCGCTGGCTCTCGCCCGGCGCGACCGTCCCGAGTGGCTCGGCCGATCCCTTCAGCTCCGGCAGGAGCCCGGTGGCTCCGTGCTGGTATTCCCCGGCGCCACCGCAGGTCGGCAGTCAGGCCGGGCTGCGGCCGTCACCGAGGGCTCGCTGCCCTCCGAGCCCGACGGCTGGTCTGATCCCGAGCAGCTGCCCCGGCTAGCCGACGCTCTGGCGCATCTGCTGGGCCCCGGGGCCCAGGTAGAGCTGGTGAGCGCGGTCGAGCTGCGGGTATCGGTGCAGCGCCAGCTGTCGCTGTTGCACGCCGAACGCCTCGCCCGGCAGCTGGCCGGTCAGCTGCGCCTGCCCCTGTGCCTGGCTGTCGCGGATACGGCGGCCCAGGCGCGCGCCCTCGCCGCAATGCTGCAGCCCGACCAGCTGTTCTTCCAGCTCCCTGGCAGCCCCTTCCAGGTAGCCGAGGCGCCCTGCACCCTGCCCGGCTTCGATCTCCCGCGCCGGGCGCCGCGCCCGGCATCGGTCGCGCCTGCCGCCCTCGGTCGCGCCCCGCGCGTCGCAGCGGCTTCTGGCCGCCACAGCCCGCAGCTCTCCCTCTTCGACGACTGCGAAGCCGCCTGAAACCCAGCCGGCGGCGCTGCGCTATGCTGGGGTCATGCCTGCCCTGGAACTTGCAAGCGGCGCTGTCATCGGTGCCATCCACCTCCCCCCCCTGCCGGGCAGCCCCCGCGTCGGTCCTCCGGCCGCCGAGCTGATCGAGCGCGCCCTGCACGACGCCCGGGCGCTCGCTCAGGGTGGCGCCTCGGGCTGCATCGTCGAAAACCTCGGCGACGCGCCCTTCTCCCCCGGCGCCGCCGAGCCACACGTGGTGGCCCACATGGCGGTCATCGCGGCCCAGGTCAAGCAGCGCTTCGGCCAACAGCTGAGGGTGGGGGTCAACCTGCTGCGCAATGCGGCGCTCGACGCGCTGGCGGTGGCCTCCGCCTCTGGCGCCGACTTCATCAGGGTCAATGTGCTCACCGGCGCCATGGTCACCGATCAGGGCCTGGTGCAGGGCGCGGCCCGCGAGCTGTTGCTCTACCGTCGGCGTCTGGGGCTGGGCACCAGCATCGCCGCCGATATCCTGGTGAAGCACGCCAGCCCGCTGGGCTCGATCACCGCCCGACAGGCGGCGCGCGACACCTGGCAGCGCGGTGGCGCCGATGCGCTCATCGTCACCGGTCCGGGTACCGGGCTCGTCGCCGATCCAGCGCGGCTGCGAGCGGTCAGGGCCGCTGTACCCCAGGCTCCCTTGTGGCTCGGCAGTGGGCTCACACCCGCCAACGCCGAGCACTACCGCCTCCACTGCGACGCCGCTATCGTGGGCAGCTTCCTGCATCGCGATGGGCAGCTGCACGCCCCCATCGACCCTCAGCGCGTAGCCGACGTGGTGCAGGCGTTCAGCAGCTGATCGGCACGCTGAGCTGAGGGGGGAAGGACGGGTCACCGTGGGGGGGGGGAGGGGGGGGGGGGGCCCGCGCGCCCCCCCCCAAAACCCCCCCCCCCCCGCGCCCCACCCCCCCGCCCCCCCCCCCCCCCCCC
>CAZEJJ010000175.1:0-15505 GCA_964512185.1 uncultured Enterobacterales bacterium
ACGGCCTGGACTCCGACTGCGACGGCGCCTCCGACTACGATCAAGACGCCGACGGCTACGACGCCGACAGCCACGGCGGCGATGACTGCGACGACTCCGACGCCGCGGTCAACCCGGGCGCCAGCGAGACCTGGTACGACGGCCTGGACTCCGACTGCGACGGCGCCTCCGACTACGATCAAGACGCCGACGGACACGACGCCGAGGGCCACGGCGGCAGCGACTGCGCCGACACCGACGCCTCCACCTGGTACGACTCGGGTGAGGTGGCCCAGGACCTGTCGGACGACGACTGCGACGGGTTCGTGGACGAAGACTTCGTCAGCTACGGCGATCTGATCGTCTCCGAGGTCATGGTGGATCCCTCGGCCGTCTCCGATGCCTACGGCGAGTACTTCGAGCTGTACAACAGCTCCAGCAGCGACCTCGATCTGCAGGGCTGGACGGTGGAATCCGACGACGGCGACGGCTTCACCGTCAGCGGCAGCCTGGTGGTGTCCGCCGGGGACCACGCGGTGCTGGGTGTGGACGGCGACGCCAGCACCAACGGCGGGGTCAGCGTGCAGTACGCCTACTCCCGCAGCGCCTTCAGCCTCTCCAACAGCGGCGACAGCATCTTCCTCTACCTCGACACAGCCGCCATCTTCGACCTGGACTACAGCTCCTCCTGGCCCTTCGACGCGGGGGCCGCCATGAGCCTCGACCCCGACTGGAGCGACAGCACCAGCGCCTCCCTGGTGGACTACTGGTGCGCCTCCACCACCAGCTTCGGCGACGGCGATCTGGGCACCCCGGGCGGCGCCAACGACCCCTGCTCGGGGCTGGACCACGACGGCGACGGCTACAGCGTCGACGACGGCGACTGCGACGACGACGACGACACCATCTCCCCCGACGCCAGCGAGTCCTGGGATGGGCTGGACAACGACTGCGATGGCACCGTGGACAACGTCACCATCGAGGACGCGGCCGGCAACCTGTCGGGCGACAGCTACGACTACCTCGGCTACCGCGATGGCCTCTCCCTTGGGGATCTGAACGGCGACGGCCAGCTTGATCTGGCGGTGGGCGGCTACAGCACCGCCCCCGGCTACTCCTACACCTACACCGGGGGGGTGTACCTGGTGGACGGCAGCGGCCACAGCGGCTTCTCGGGCGACGCCAAGGACGAGGACTTCGCCTGGGTCGAGGGCGGCTACTACTACAACTACCTGGGCGTGATGGGCCCCGAGCAGGGCGACCAGGACGGCGACGGCGTCGCGGATCTGTTCGTCGCGGGCACCGACACCTACTACTCCGGCCTGGGCAACCACGCGGGCGGCCTGTTCTACGGCGGCAGCTCCCTGGCAGGAGACTACGGCATCGCCGACTCGGACGTGCTGCTGTCCGACGCCGACTCCAGCAGCGGCACCGTGGCCGCCGTCAGCCACCTCGACCTGGACGGCGACGGCCTCGATGACATCGTCTACGGCGACTACAACGGCGCCACGCTGGGCTACAGCGGGCTGGTGGCCGCCTACCTGGGGGCCTCCCTGGCGCCCGGCGCCTCCCTGCAGGTGCTGCCCGACGCGGACCTGGTGTGGGCCGGCGCCGACAACAACGACCACCTGGGCTGCACCCTGGGCGGCGGCGACCTGGACCTGGACGGCCACGACGACCTGCTCATGGGCGCCTACGGCGGCGACCAGGGCGGCTCCCAGACCGGCTCGGTCTACCTGCTCTACGGCAGCACCCTGGCCTCGGCCACGGACGTGGAGAGCGCCGCGGATCTGAACCTCTACGGCTCGGCGGACGACGACGAGCTGGGGCGCTACGCCTCCGCGCAGGTGGCCGATCTGGACGGCGACGGCCACATGGATCTGGCCCTGGGCGCCGCCGAGGTGAGCGAGATCTACGTCTTCTACAGCGCCAGCTCCCTGGCGGGCACCATCAGGGTCAGCTCGGCGGATCTCACCATCACGGGCGACGGCCCCGGCTACTTCGGGGCCGAGCTGGCGGTGGGCGACCTGGACGGAGACGGCAGCGACGATCTCGTGGCGGGGGCTCCCGACTACCCCATCCCCAGCTACGCCAGCTACTACGCCGACGAAGCCGGCCAGGTCTACCTGTTCGGAGGTGCGGAGCTGGGCACGGGCGCGCTGCTGGGCTCCGACGCCAGCGCCACCTTCACGGCCCTGGCCAGCCGCACCTGCTTCGGCGCGGGCCTGGCGGTGGGCGATCTGGACGGCGACGGCCGCGACGACCTGGCGGTCACCGCCCCCGCCTCGGGCACGAGCATGGGCATGCTCTGGCTGTTCCTGAGCCCCTGAGTCCGCGCCCCTACTCGCCCGCGGTGGTGGTGAACACCGCGCTCACGTCGCGCTGCTGGTCACCAGCCCAGGCGAGGCTCACCTGGGCCTCGTAGGTCTCGTCTTCGTCCAGCGGCGCAGTGGGCAGCAGGCAGACGGCGTAGTGCAGGCTGCTGTCCTCGGCCGGCTCCAGCACCAGGTGCTCCACCTCGCCGTCGGGGCCGGTCAGGCTGGCGGAGAGCAGCTCGATGGCGAAGGGGTTGGTGGCGCTGGTGGCGTCGTAGCTGCTGGACGCCACGGTGAAGGTGATGGGGTAGCCCACCAGGCCGCGGTCGGGGTCGGGGTCGGGCCACTCGTAGTCCGAGTTGAACGAGACGGGCACCTCGAGCTGACCGTGCACCGGGTAGGCCGTGACCGCGTCCACGCTCTCGGGGAAGGGGGAGACGATGGTCATGGAGGTGAACAGGCCGCTGCGCCCGAAGCCGGCGTCGTTCCAACCGTACTGGCTGAACGGCACGCGGTGGTAGACCGAGTCGATCCAGCTGTCCACGGCCTCAGCGGGGTCCGCCCCCTCGGCCGCCACCTCTCCGATGGAGCAGCCCATGCAGCTGTAGCCCGCGGTCTCGGCCCGGTCCCAGGCCCACTCGCCGGTGAAGCCCTCGTTGGAGGCGTCCTCCTGGTGGGTGAGGCCGTAGCTCGCCATGTACTCGGCGTGGGCCTGCGCGGCCTCGTCCAGCCGCTCGTCCAGGGTGGCGGGCTCCAGGGCCATCAGGTTGCGGTAGCAGTTGGTGCGCTCCAGGGCCTCGATGGCGTCTCTGGAGGGGCTGTCGTAGCCGTAGTCGTCGGTGCCGCAGGCCTCTTCGAGCAGCACCGTGTCCAGCAGATCGCTGTCGCGGACACAGCCGCTGGTGCACAGCGAACCCATGAAGATGACCAGGCGCATGTATGCTCCCTGCGAGGCGGACGGGCCACAGCATGGTTGGCGGCGCGATTGCTGTCAAGCACGGCTCCTCAGGCCCCTCACTCCGGACGCGGGCCCGGCAGGCAGCCCGGCTGCTCACGGTCGCCGCCACGGGATAGGATCGCGCGAGCCGCCGGCCCCACCCCACCGCCGGCCCTCAACGGAGCGCCCATGAGCCTCGAGGTGGACATCCGCAACGACCCGGTGCTGCGCTGGCTGCGGGCCGGGATCATCGGCCGGCAGACCACGCTGCTCACCGCCCAGGGGCCGCGCCGCAAGCGCTACTTCGACCAGACCGCCAGCGGCCTGCCCTTCGCGCCCATCGAAGAGCTGCTGCGCGACCGGGTGCTGCCCATGATGAGCAACACCCACACCGAGGCCAACACCTGCGCGCGCTTCATCACGAGCCAGTACGAAGCCGCCTACGACAAAGCGCGCCGCGCCCTGCACACCCACGACGACGACGTGGTCATCTTCACCGGCTCCGGGGCCACGGCCGCCATCAACAAGCTCATCGGGCTGCTGGGCATCCGCATCCCGGACAACATCGTCAGGCAGCAGGACTGCCGCGAGTACCTGGACAACGCCGAGCGCCCCCTGGTGGTGCGCAGCCGCATGGAGCACCACTCCAACGACCTGCCCTGGCGCGAGACCATCGCCGACACCGAGTACGTGGGCTACGACCGCCTCGGGCGCCCCGACTGGCGCGATCTCGAGCGCATCCTCAGCTCGCCCCGCTACCGCGACCGCCGGCTCAAGATCGGCACCTTCTCCGCGGCCAGCAACGTCACCGGCATCGTCTCCGAGGTGGACGAGCTGGCCCGCGCCATGCACGCCCACGGCGGCTACGCGGTCTTCGACTACGCCGCGGCGGCCCCCTACGTAGACGTGGACCTCCACCCGGGCGACGATCCCGCGCTGCGCCGCGACGCGGTGTTCATCTCCATGCACAAGTTCCTCGGCGGGCCCCAGACCCCGGGGCTGCTGGCCACCAACCGGGCCCTGTTCCAGCGCAGCACACCCGTGGAGCCCGGCGGTGGCACGGTGCTGTACACCTCGCCCTGGGAGTATCGCTACCTCGAGGATCTCCAGCACCGCGAAGAGGGCGGCACCCCGCCCATCGTGCAGGTGATCCGCGCCGGCCTGGTGCTGGACCTCAAGCAGGCCGTGGGCGTGGAGCGGATCCACGCCGTGGAGCAGCACTTCCTGCAGCGCGCCATGCGCGCCTGGAGCCGCTCTCCACAGATCCGCATCCTGGGCGACCTGGCCGCTCCGCGCATCGGCATCCTCTCGCTGATCCTCGACAACGGCCAGCTGCACCACAACCTGGCGGTGCGCCTGCTGAACGATCTGTACGGCATCCAGACCCGGGGCGGGTGCATGTGCGCGGGCACCTACGGCCACGACCTGCTGGGCATCGACCAGCGCACCAGCCGTGAGATCCGGCACAAGCTGGACGACGGCGATCTCACGGCCAAGCCCGGCTGGGTGCGGGTGAGCTTCAGCCCCGCCACCAGCGAGGGCGAGTTCCGGGTGCTGCTCGATGCCGTACCCCACGTGGCGTGCCACTGGCGCCGCTACGCCGAGCGCTACGAGATGGACCCGGTCGACGCCAGCTGGCGGCACAAGGGCGGCGAGCCCGAGCTGCAGGCGCTGCGGGTGAGCGCCCCGGCGCCTGCATGAGCGCCGGCGGCCAGCACAGGCGCCCCCTGGGCGCCCGCGAGATCGCCGCCGCAGGGCTGATCGCAGCGCTGGCCCTGCTGGTGCGCCTGGCCTGGATCCCGGTGGCCCGCCACGAGTTCGACGGTCACGAGGGCGAATACCTGGGAGTGTTCCTGGGCAGCTGGAGCGGAGCGTGGAGCACGCGCGTGGTCCCCCTGCTGGGCCTGCTCAGCCGCGCCCTGGGGCAGCTCAGCCAGGCACCCTGGCTGCTGGTGGCGCTGGCCGTGCTGGCCTCGCTGGTGGGCATCCTGTGCCTGTGCGGCCTGCTGCGCCGGCTGGCGGGCGACCCAGCCGCGCTGATCTGCGGCCTGGCCCTCGTGCTCTACGGCAACCAGGCCTTCTGGTCCACCTCGGCCTACCACGTGATCCATCCCCAGGCGCTGCTGTGGCTGGCCCTGTACCTGGCCACCCGCGGCTCCCTGCCCGCCTGGCTGCTCTCGGGGCTCGCCTTCGGGCTGGCAGTGGGCATGCGCCCCGAGCTGGCGGCCTGCCTGCTGCCCGCCCTGCTGCTGGCCCGGGGGCGCCCCTGGCGGCACAGGCTCGCCTGGCTCGGCGCAGCGGTGCTCAGCGCCGCCCCGGCGCTGCTGCTGCTGCTGCGCAGCGGCTCCCACCCCCAGGGCCTGGCCAGCCACGCGGGCGCCGCGCTGCGCCAGAACCTGCTGCTGCTCGACTTCCTGGCCCCCTTCGACGATCTGCCCCTGCTGCTGCTCTGCGCAGCGCTGGTGGGCCTCGCGGCGCGCCGCCGGCCGCGGCTCAGCGCCCTGCTCCTGGGGCTGGTCCTGCTCACCTGGCTGCCCGCCGCGGCCTTGGCCGACTTCGGCTTCCGTCACGCCCTCACCGCCGGCAGCAGCCTCTGCGCCCTGGCCGCCGTGGGCATCGCCGAGGCGTGGCGGCTGGCCGGGTCCCGACCAGGCTGGCCGGGCCGGGCCTGGAGGCTGGCCGCCGGGCTGGCGGCGCTGGCCCTGCTGCTGGGGCTGGCTGCAGACACCGCCCAGCTCGCCAGCAGCTACTACGCGCCCGCTGCGCCCCTCACCGCCGCCCTGCGCGCGCACAACCCGCGCCCCATCCAGGGCGCCGATCCCCTGCTCGACGGCTGCCAAAACGTCAGCGAGGAGCCGCCCATCCCCGGGCAGCTGGAGCCTCCCCAGCTGGAGCTGGAGCCCGGCTTCACCGGCTGCGTGCTGTGGGAAGAGGAGTACCAGCACCGCCGCTGGTCCAGCCGGGGTGTGCACGACCGGGGCCTGCGCATGCACCGGCTCTACCGGCTGCAGCCGCTGGGCATGCGCCGCTGGCCAGAAGATCCCGGGCGCCCGGAGCGCCAGGTGTGGCGCCTGCTGGGTCGCCGCTGACACGGGCTGCCCTGGCGGCCCCATCGCGATAGCCGGCTCCATGGCCAGCTCCTCACGCACCGCCCGGCAGAGCCCCAGGCTGCCGCTCCGCTATGAGCCGGGCGAGCTGCTGGGCGAGGGGGGCATGGGCCAGGTGTGGGCCGCGCGCGACCTGGTGCTGGACCTGCCCGTGGCGGTCAAGGTGCTCAAGCCGCAGGTGGCGGACCGCAGCAGCTTCCCCCTCAGGTTCCAGCGCGAGGTGGCCCTGCAGGCCCGCCTGCGCCATCCCAACCTGGTGCCCTTGCACGACGCGGGCCGGCTCTCCGACGGCAGCCCCTTCGTGGCCATGGCCCTGGCCGACGGGGGCTCCCTGGCCCGCCACCTGCCCGACGGCCTCCCCTGGCCCCGGCTGCTGCCCCTGGCCGACGAGCTGCTGGCGGCGCTGTCCGCGCTGCACGCCCGGGGCGTCATCCACCTGGATCTCAAGCCCGAGAACGTGCTGCTGCACACGGGCCTCGACCAGCAGGCCCACGTGTGGCTAGCCGACCTGGGCATCGCCCGCCTGCTGGTGGATCCCGAGCAGAGCCGCCCCGCGGCGGCGGGCACCCCGGCCTACATGGCGCCCGAGCAGCGCCAGGGCCTGGTGGCCGAGCTGGATCGGCGCACCGATCTCTACGCGGTGGGCATGCTGCTGGCGCAGCTGGCGGCGGCCCACCCCGTCCCCGCGGGGCTGGCCGATCTGCTCCTGTCCACCTGCCACCCCCAGCGGCTGCATCGCCCCGCCCTGGCCGCGGATCTGCGCCTGGCGCTGGACCGCCTGGGCCCCCCCCTGGCGCCCCTCCCCGCGCTGCCCCTGGACATCCCCAGCCCGGCCGCCACCACGTGGATCACCGACCTCAAGGCCCCCGATGAGCTGGGTGAGCTCGGCGTCTGTGCGCCCCCGCCCGCCTACCGCTCCTGGCCCCAGACCCTGCCGCCGCCGCCGCCCACGGAGCCGCCGCGCGAGAGCACCGGTGAGGGCATCCCGCGCACCTCCCTCGAGCTCTACGCCCTGCGGGAGACCCCCATCGTGGGGCGCGGCGCGGAGCGCGGGCGCATCTGGGAGCTCGCGCGCCAGGTCAGGCTCAGCGGACAGCCCGGGGTGGCGCTGGTCATCGGCGAGACCGGGGCCGGCAAGACCCGCCTGATGGAGTCCATCAGCTGCGCCTTGGAAGAGGGCGGCTGGGCCGAGACGCTGTTGGTGGACCATCGACAGGGGCACGGCGAGCTGGCGGGCGGCCTGGAGGGCGCGGCCCGGCGCCTGCTGCGCCCCTGGGGGGAGAGCGAGCGGCAGACCCGCGCCAGGCTGGAGCGCTGGTTCCAGCAGGTGCTCCCCGGTGTCCCCGCCCGCGGCCTGGCCCAGCTCACAGCGCGGTCCTGCCACCTGGGGCCTTCGTCCCCCGACGCGGCCTCCACCAGCTCCTGGAGCGGCCAGCTGGTGCAGTGGGTGCTGCACGCCCGCTGCCGCCGCGGCATGGCCTGCGTGGTGGTAGAGGACGCCCACCTGGCCAGCGAGACAGGGGCGGGGCTCGACTACGCCCTGGGCCTGCTCAACCGCGCCAGCCTGGGCCAGCCCGCTCCCCTGCTGGTGCTCTGCGCGCTGCGCTCCGAGGCGCTGGCCGGCAGCCTGGAGCTGCGCCGCAAGGTGGAGATGCTCCTGAGCCGCGGCGCCCAGCGCATCGACCTGGCCCGGCTGGACCGGCAGCAGCTGCGCTCCCTGCTGGCCTGCTCCCTGGACCTGGCTCCGGAGCTGCGCGAGGTGGTGGTTGCTCGCTGCGAGGGCAACCCGCTGCTGGCTCGCATGCTCATCACCAGCTGGGCCGAGCGGGGCGAGCTGGTGGAGGTGGCCGACCTGGTCTACGCGCTGCAGCCCGGGGCCGACATCGAACAGGCCATCCCCGAGCACGCCCGCCAGCTCTTCCTGGAGCGCGCCCACCAGGCCGCGCGCTCCTCGCGCGACCCCGAGTCCTTCATGCTGGCGCTCACGCTGCTGTCCCTGGCCGGCCGGGACCTGCCCGCCGAGCTGCTGGACATCCTGGCGGGCTCCAGCGGCGCCGCGTTGCTGGCGTCGGGCCTGGTGCACCTGGAAGAGGGGCGCTGCCGCCTCGATCACCAACTCCTGCACGAGGTCATGCGCGAGGCCGCTGCCCGGCGCGCCGATCTGCGCGCGCTGCATCGCCAGGTGGCCCTGGCCTGGAGCCGCTACGGCACCGATCAGGCGCGCGACGTGTCCGTCCCCAGGGCCGAGGCGCTCCTGGCGGCAGGCGAGGCCCAGCAGGCGTTCCCCATCCTGGCGGCGGCGGCGGTGCGCGCTCTGCAGCAGGGGCGCCCGGCGCGGGCCATCCAGCTGGGCGAGGCCGGCCTGCTGGCGCTGGAGCGCGCCGGCCTGCCCGACGATCATCCAGGAGCCCCGGCCATGCTGGCGGCCACCGCCCGCGCGCTGGCCGAGCTGCCCGACCTGCGCCGCGCCGAGACCCTGGCGCAGCGATCCTTCGAGGCCGCGAGCGCGCGGTCGGAACGCCTGGTGGCCGGCGCCACCCTGGGTGCCGCCATCGCCACCCGCGGGGACTGGACGCGGGCGCGGCAGCTGCTGGAGGCGCTGCTCGATGAGCCGCCCACGCGGGACTCAGCCGCGGCGCGCCTGCTGCTGCTGGAGACCACCGCCGACACGGCCCGCCGCTTCTACCACCTGGACCGGGCGCTCGTCGCCTACCAGCAGGCCATCGCGGCCGCCGAGTCCAACGAGCCCACCCCCCGAGCCAGGCTCCAGCGCGGCCTCGCCCGCTGCCTGCGCCTGTTGGGGCGGCTCGACGAGGCCAGCCAGTCGGCCGATCTCGCCCTGGAGCTGGCGCGGCGCTGCGACGATCCCCTGGAGCTGGCCCTGTGCCGCGCCGAGCTGGGGCTCGCCCTGGCCGAGGCCGGGCAGCGCCAGCGCGCGGCGGTCCTGCTGGAGCAGGCCCCCCCCCCCCCCCCCCGGGCGCGGGCCGCCCGCCCCCCCCCGCCGGTCCAGCAGGCCCAGGCCGAGATCCTGCGCCACCTCGGCGACCACGACGGCGCCCGCAAGCTGGCCTCCACCGTCGCCCAGTGGGGCGAGACCCGCCGCATCCCCATGGAGGCCGTGCGCGCGCTGACCACCCTGATGGTGGTGGAGCTGCAGTCCGGACGCGACCAGGCCGCCGAGCTGGCCGCGGAGCGCGCCGCCGCCGCGTCGCGCCTGCAGACCCCGGTGCCGGGGCTCGACCTGCTGATCACCGCCGGCCAGGCCCTGGCCGCAGCGCGCCGGGGTCTCTGGGGCCCCGCGTTGGACCGGATCGATCGCCTCCGGAACCGGCGCGAGCCGCCGCGCGAGCACGACGCCGCCTGGCTCTTCACCCAGCTCGCGCTGGCCGCGGGGCGCGGCGGCCAGCTGGACCAGGCCCGCTGGCTGGCCCAGGCCGCCTGGGCCGCCTGGCTCCAGCTGGGCAGGCCCGACGAGCAGCTCCGCCTGGCGGAGCTGGTGGGCCCAGGCTAGCTGACGTTGCGCTCCACCATGCTGGCCACGCGCGGCATGGCCTCCATGGTGTGCTTCTTCCCCTGGGGCCGGAGCTTGTAGTAGGCCTTCTTGAGGGTGCGGTGCTTGGCGCGCTCGGCGCGCCGATCCACGATACCCAGCAGGGCGTCGGAGATCTCCGAGGCGTTGCGGGTGAAGAAGGCGCGCACGTCGCTCTCACCGGAGCTCTTGAAGCTGTCGTAGTGGGGATCCACCGCGGCGGCGAAGTCATCGAGGAAGCTGTTGAGGGCTTCGCCGACGATGCCCGGCTTGACCTTCTTGACCACCTTGAAGCCAGCCTTGACCGCCAGGCCGCTTATGCCGCGCTTGCTGGCCACCTCGGCGTCGATGGTGCGCACGCCGTCGTCTACGATGGCGCGCCGGCGGGCTGGGTCCTTGATTGCGTCGCTAAGGGCGCCCAATGCGTCCTCCAGTGCTGTGGTTGTACTTGAGCTCTACTCGAAGGAGATCACACCCGAGCCGCCGGCGGCCTGCTTGTACACAGCGGCGTCGCCGTCGGTCTTGGGGCAGGGAGGGGGCCAGGCCTTGCCGCCCAGCTCGTTGACCCAGTGGGCGATGTACTGCTTGCCGTAGCAGTCGTAGCGGGCGCGCTGGGCGTTGGCCTTCTGGGCGCAGGCCAACGAGCTGCGCCAGTCGCGCTCGTTCTGGGCTTCCATGACCAGCATGCCGGGGATCTTGTAGATGATGTCGTCGGCCGCGTAGTGCTCCAGGAAGTAGGGCACCAGGTCGCAGAGGATCCCGGCGGCCTCGTCGGCCATGCTCGACTGAAGGATCTCCAGCAGCTTCTCGCGCACCTCGCCGTCTTCTTCAGGGGTGAAGGCGCGCTTCTTGAGGCAGGCCAGGGCGGGCTCGCGCTTGGTGCCCTTGTACATGCCCAGCGCCGTGATGCGCACCTCTGGTGCCGGGTCGTCCATGATGGCGCTGCAGATGAGCTCGTCGCGGTCCTCGACCCTGGCCCGGTTGAGCATCTGCAGGGTCTGCAGGCGCACGGCGCCGTCGCTGTCTTCGGCCAGCGCCCTGCGCAGGGCGGCCTGGATCTGCTCCCCTTCCTGGCCGGACAGCGCCTGGGCGGCAGCGGACCGCACCTGGGGAGCGGCGTCGTTGGCCAGGCTGTCGAGCAGGAAGCTGATGCGCTCCTGCTCGGTGGTCCCGATGAGCGCCGAGACAGCCAGGGCGCGGGCCTTGGGGTCCTTGGCGCGCCTGGCGTAGGCGTACAGGCGATCGGGCACGATGCGCGCGCCGGTGTTCTTCAGCGCCGCCACCAGCTCAACCTCGCGGTCCAGGCCGGGATCATCCAGCACGTCCGCCAGGCAGGTCACCATGTCGTCGCGCTTGCTGGCCTTGAGCCCCTGCGCCACCGCCAGGTCCCACTGGCCGTCGCGATAGATATGCGCGCAGACGCACTCCAGGGCCTCGGGATCTTGTACCGCGTGGAACTTGGTGGTGGCGTAGCTGCGGATGTGATCCTCTTCCATCTCCAGGCCCTTGCAGACCACGTTGTAGGCACCGAGCGCGAGCCCCTGGTCGATGTCGGCCTCCTGGACCCTGGTCGGGGCCAGGACGCAGGAGGCCAGCAGGCAGAGGGGCAGCAGGCGGGCGGCCAGGCTGGGGCCCCTGGAGGGGATGGCGATGCGCATGCGAGATCTCCGGCTGGAGCCCCGCCAACGTACCCGGATCCCACCAGCGCGGCACCCGCCGCCGACCTGAGCGTCCAGGCGACACAGGAGATCCATCCGCGCCGCTCCTGTCTGGCCTGGACCCGGGGCGCCCGGGGGCATTAGGATCCGGGCGAGGAGCCCCCTTGCTCACCGCCGCCAGCTTCCACTTCTGGATCCGACGCACCGACGAACCCGCCGGTCCCTTCTCGCTGCGCTTCCGGGTCAAGGGCGGCAAGGGCCTGCTGCGCGTCGCCCACGCCGACGTGCTGATGGATCCGCCCGCCGCCAGCACCGCCACGGAGCAGGGGCTCACCGCCGAGGCGGTGCGCGCGTCGCGCTTTCTGCTGGTGGCCGAGGGCGGCAGGCTGCGCAAGGGCTTCTTCCTGGCGGCCCTGCAGGACGCCTTCCTCAACGGGCTCCCCGAGGGCGCCTGGGTGGAGCTCACCCCCAGGGTGGCGGGCGACATGCGCCTGCTGGTGCCTCGCACCCTGCTGCCCCGCTCCCACGACGATCTGCGGCTGCCCACCGTCACCGAAGAGGACGACCTGGTCACCAACCCCCGCGGGCGCCCGCGCTCCGAGATGTCCCGCATGCGCCAGGTGCTCGCCGAGGCGGGCAGCGCCAGCTCCCCGAGCCCCCCGCGGGCCGCCCCGGTGCTCAGGGAGCGCAGCTGGCGCACGGGCGTCCCCACCCCCGCCGTCGAAGAAAAGACCGATCCCAGCATCGGCCTGGATCCGGTCTTCATCGGAGGTGGCACCGAAGACGAGGCCCGCGCCCTGGTTGGCAACCGCCTGCTGGCGTCGGCGTCCATGTTCGACGCGCCCGCGCCGGGCACCCTCGACGACCAGGGCGCCCCTGCCGGCGCCCTCGCGTCCCCCTCCGCGGCGCGGCCGTTCGAGCACCCTCGCCCGCGCATCCAGATCGAAGACCTGGCGGTGGGTCCCCAGCGCACCGCCCTGGTGCGCCACCTCCGCCGCAGCTCCCAGCGCGACCGCAGCCAGCTCGATCGGCTCAAGGCCCGCGTCGAGGAGCTCGAGGCGCAGCTGGCGCGGGCGCGCCAGGAGCTGTCGGAGAAGGACGATTAGCGCCGCGCCCGCTCGGAGCGCTGGCGCCGCACAGGCGCTGGTCATCCTCGTGCTGGCAGCGAGCTACGGCTTCTTCCACCAGGGGGGTGGCTGGAACCAGGCCATCCGCATGGACCTCACCTGGGCCATGGTGGAGCGCGGCACGGTGGCCATCGACGCCTACGCCGCCAACACCGGCGACGTGGCCATCTACGAGGGCCACCTGTACTCCACCAAGGCGCCCGGCACCTCCTTCGTGGCGGTCCCGCTCTACGCCGCCATGCGGGTGATCTTCGCGGCGGTCTCCCTCGACCCGGGCTCCACCCAGGCCAGGGTCCTCTCCGGCCACCTGGTCACCTGGGTCCTGGGGGGCTGCGGCACCGCCGCGCTGGCCTGGCTGCTGGCGGGGCTCGCCAGGCGCTGGTACGGCGCCCCACCCGGCGCCCAGATCTGGTTGGCCCTGGCCTTCGGCCTGGGCAGCCTGGCCTTCCCCTTCGCCACGGTGCTGCTGGGCCACAGCCTGGCGGCGCTGTTCGGCGTGGCGGGGCTCTACCTGGCCCTGCCGCCTCCCGGCGGCAAGATCCGGCCCGGCTGGGCCGGCCTGATGGCGGCCTGCGCCCTGGTCACCGACTACCCGGCGGCCATCTTCCTGGGGGTCACCTTCCTGGCGCTGGCCTGGCGCAGCCGCTCGCCCCGGCTCCTGCTGCGCTTCGCGCTGGGAGCCGCGGGCCCCATCCTGGTGCTGGCGCTGTACCACGACGCCTGCTTCGGGTCGCCCCTGGCCACCGGCTACGACTACCAGACCGAGATGTTCAAGCACGAGGACGAGGCCGTGCTGCTTGGTCTGTTCAGCCTGCCGCGCCCCGAGCGCCTGTGGGCCATCACCGTGGGGGGCAAGCGCGGGCTGTTCTCCCTGTACCCGGTCTGCCTCCTGGGCCTGGTGGCCCCCTTCGTGGCGGCCCGGCAGCGCAGGCACCTGTTCCCGCTGCTGATCTCGCTGCTGATCTTCGGCTGGTTCCTGCTGCTGAACGCCTCCTACCCCGTGTGGGACGGCGGCTACTCCAGCGGCCCGCGCCACCTCATCGCCGGCGTGCCGCTCTTGCTGCTGCCCGCCTGCGTCCTGTTCAGCGGGCGCATGCGCTGGCCCCTGGCGCTGCTCACCGCCGGCTCGGTGGCCATGGCCCTGGCCATCACCCTGGTGAATCCTCTGGGGCCCTACCAGGTGGACTGCCTGCTGGGCGACTACATCCTGCCGGCCCTGGCCGAGGGGCGCGTGAGCGACAACTTCTTCGCCTGGTGGCCTGGCTGGCAGCCGGGCTCTCGAGAGGCCGCCGCGGCCGTCGCCTTCAACCTCGGCGAGCGCCTGGGTCTGGGCGGGCTCTGGTCGGTCATCCCCCTGCTGGGCCTCTGGCTGCTCGCGGGCCTGGCTGCCTGGCGCCTGCTGCCCAGCCAGGCCGCCGCGGATTGATCCCCGGCGCTCTCAGGCCGCCGTCGCCGCGCCCAGGGCCAGCAGCTCGGCGAGCAGCTCGCGCAGCCGCTCCGGGGGCGCCCCCAGCTGCTGCGCCAGCGCCGCCGGGTCCTTGACGCCATCCAGGGCCTGCAGCACCACCACCGCCACCGGGTGCACCGCCACCGGCCGCAGCGAGGCGCGCCACAGCAGGTAGCCCACCCGCTGTACGTCTCCCTGGCGCAGCCGCCCTGGAGGGCCCGGCAGGAAGCGACCCTCGCAGGTGGCGCGCAGCACCGCGCCGGCCTGGCCTGCTGCGTGAGACTCCAGCGACTCGTCCCAGCTGGCCTCGCCCCGCACCCGCAGGCCCGCCTCTCCCCAGCGCTCGTAGGACGCCTGCCGCTGCCCCTCCAGGCGCAGCTCACCCAGGGCGAGTCCCGCCTCGGGCAGCTCGGGGATGGGCGGCTGCACGCGCACCGCCTGCAGCCTGCCCTGCGCCAGCGCCCGGCACAGCTGGGCCCGCCGGCTCACCAGCTCCTCGCCCCGCACCAGCCCCAGCCCAGCAGGCAGCGCGGCCACACCTCGGACCGGCAGGGACAGGTCCGCGCCCAGCTCCAGCGCCCCGTCGCCCTGAGACCGAGCCTGGATCTCGAGGGCCTCCGGCGCCTGCTGGCGCACCCAGCCGGGAGCGGGCAGGCACCAGGGGGTGCCCGGCAGCGCCCGCCAGCCCCAGGCCAGGCGGACCAGCTCGGAGACGCGCTGCAGCTGGGCCAGCGGGCCGGCGGCGGGCCGGGCCTGCCAGGCTGCCAGCGCCGGCTCCACCAGCTGCGCCAGGGGCCAGCTGTCCAGCCAGGCCTGCAGCAGATCGGCCGCGCGGGGCCAGCGGCACAGATCCACCGCCAGGGCCAGCCGCCGCTCCAGCCGCCGTCGCCCTTCGCCGGCCAGCCAGGCCTCCTGGAAGAACTCGCGCTGCAGCCGTACAGCCAGGTCGACCCTCTCTCCCTCGCCCTCGCCGCCGGCGGCGCCCGGGGCGGGGCCCCGGGGGCGCCGGCCGCGCCCCCCCCCCCCCGCGGCGCGGCCCCCGCCCCCCCCCCCGCCGGCCGCGCGCACGCCCTGGGCGCGGCGGGCCTCGACGGTCGCCCCGCAGCGCTCGGCGTCCACGTCGATGCAGGCCAGGTCGGCTCCGCGCGAGGCCAGCTGTTCGGCGATCGCGCGACCGATCCCCCGGGCCGCGCCGGTGACCAGGGCCACGCGGCCGGCCAGCCAGCGCTCGGGGGTCTCTCGGGCTTGGGTGCTCATGATCTTCGCGGCTAACCTATATCAAAACCAGCGCCGGGGCCTCAGCTCAATCCCCGGGCTCCAGGTCGGCGGGCACGGCCGCGGCGCGCACCCGGGCCTCCCGGTCGATCTTGCCCATCAGGCCCGCCAGCACCCCGCCCGGGGCCGGC
>CAZEJJ010000176.1:0-15489 GCA_964512185.1 uncultured Enterobacterales bacterium
CGAAAAACGGCCCTGCCGAAGCAGGGCCGTTTGTAGTGGCGGCTCAGGGACTTGAACCCCGGACACTACGGATATGAGCCGTATGCTCTAACCAGCTGAGCTAAGCCGCCTCAATCGAAGCGGAAGAGTGAATACCAGAGCCATTTGGGGGTGTCAAGCGAGGCGTTGAAGAGCGCGGCGCGCGCCGCGAGGAAGGGGCCTACTTGGTCTCTGCGGCAGCCGCTTCCGGCTTCTTCTCGGGGGCGGCCGCGGCCTCCGGCTTGGGCGCTGCAGCTGCAGGAGTAGCCTTCGAGGCGGCGCGATCCCAAACGTCCACGCGGCCGTCGCCGTTCTTGTCGTACCCGATGCGGTGCAGCGCGCCGCCCTCGTAGTACTCCCAGTAGTCGATCTTGCCGTCGTGGTTGGAGTCGCGATCCACCCGCGAGACCTTGTCATCCTCGAAGTACTTCCAGATGTCGGCCTTGCCGTCGAAGTCGGTGTCCATCTCCTGGCGCACCACCTTGCCGGCCTGGCGGATGGTCACGAGATCGATCTTGCCGTCGAAGTCGAGGTCCATCTCCTCCATCTTCCGGTTGCCGGTGTCGTCGTAGTAGATCCAGACGTCGCGTCGCCCGTCGAAGTTGATGTCCATCTCCTTGCACGCCAGGACGTCCACCTTGGCCCCGCTCTCGACCTTGGAGGCGTACAGCTTCCACACGTCCGCGGTCTTGTCCTGGTTGATGTCCAGGCGAACGACCCGTTTGCCCTGTGCGTCGCAGCGGCCCTTCTCCTCGGCCGAGACGCTCGGCGGATCAACCGCACTCTTGGGGTCCTTGCCCTTGCCGTCGCTACCACTGCAGGCGGCCAGCCCGAACGCGACCAGTACCCCCGCTTTCATCCACTCTGCCATGCGCATCGTGATCTCCTGCTATTACCCGGAATCCTAGACCACTGAAACCTACTTCATCAGGTATCGCAAGGCAACATCCTTGAATGTCCCGGGCTCACCTTGAAGGAGTGGTGCTCCTGTGGTACCAGCCCTACTACGAAGACGCGCCCCATGCCATCAAACGAGATTGTCAGAAACTTCTCCATCATCGCGCACATCGACCACGGGAAGAGCACCCTGGCCGATCGGATCCTGGAGTATTGTGGCGCCCTGAGCGAGCGCGACCGGGTGGACCAGTATCTGGACCGCATGGAGCTCGAGCGCGAGCGCGGCATCACCATCAAGGCCCAGGCGGTGCGGCTGTCCTACAAGGCGAAGGACGGCCAGACCTACCAGATCAACCTCATCGACACCCCGGGGCATGTGGACTTCCACTACGAAGTGTCCCGCAGCCTGGCCGCCTGCGAGGGCGCCGTGCTGGTGGTGGACGCCACCCAGGGGGTCCAGGCCCAGACCGTGGCCAACGTCTACCTCGCCGTGGACAACGACCTGGAGATCCTGCCGGTGCTCAACAAGCTCGACCTGGCCAGCGCCGACACGGAGCGGGTGAGCGAGGAGATCGAGGAGGTGCTCGGCATCGACGCCTCCGAGGCCATCGGCGTGAGCGCCAAGATGGGCACCGGGGTGGACGAGCTGCTCGAGGCCATCGTGGAGCGCTTCCTGCCGCCCGACGGTGACCCGGACGAGCCCCTGAGCTGCCTCATCTTCGACAGCTGGTACGACAGCTTTCGCGGGGTGGTGATGCTCTGCAGGGTGCGTCAGGGCACTCTGCGTCCGCGGGAGAAGATCCGCCTGATGGCCACCGCCGCCGAATACGAGGTGCAGGAGCTGGGCGTCTACTCGCCCACCTACAAGAAGGTGGATGAGCTGCGCGCTGGCGAGGTTGGCGTGATCCTGTCCGGCATCAAGGAGATCTCCGAGGCCAAGGTGGGTGACACCATCACTCACACCGAGCGCCCCTGCGCCGAGCCGCTGGCCGGCTTCAAGGAGGTCAAGCCGGTGGTGTTCGCCGGGCTCTTCCCCTCCGATCCCGCCGACTACCCCGACCTGAAGGACGCCCTGGCCAAGCTGGTGCTCAACGACGCCTCGTTCAACTACGAGCCCGAGACCTCCGTGGCCCTGGGCTTCGGCTTTCGCTGCGGCTTCCTCGGCCTGCTCCACATGGAGATCATCCAGGAGCGGCTCGAGCGTGAGTACGATCTCGACCTGGTGGTCACCGCCCCGTCGGTGCGCTACAAGTGCCACCTCACCGACGGGACCATGGAGGAGGTCGCCAACCCCTCGAAGATGCCCGACGCGGGCGTGCTGGACCATGTGGAGGAGCCCTACATCAAGGCCTCCATCCACCTGCCCCAGGAGTACATCGGCCAGGTGCTCAAGATCTGCGAGGAGAAGCGCGGCATCCAGCGTGAGATTCGCTACGGCTCGGGCAACCGCGCCATCATCGACTACGATATCCCCCTGGCCGAGGTGCTGTACGACTTCTACGACAAGCTCAAGAGCGCCACCCGCGGCTACGCCTCCCTCGACTACGAGCTGGCCGGCTTCCGCAAGAATGACCTGGTCCGCATGGACATCCTGGTCAACGGCGACGCCCTGGACGCGCTGGCCACCATCGCCCACCGTGACAACACCTACTACCGTGGCCGCGACCTGTGCCGGAAGCTCAAGGAGCTGATCCCGCGGCAGATGTTCGAGGTGGCGATCCAGGCCGCCATCGGCACCAAGGTCATCGCGCGAACCACGGTCAAGGCCCTGCGCAAGAACGTCACCGCCAAGTGCTACGGCGGCGACATCTCCCGCAAGCGCAAGTTGCTGGAGAAGCAGAAAGAGGGTAAGAAGCGCATGAAGCAGGTGGGTAACGTCGAGATCCCACAGGACGCCTTCCTCGCCGTGCTCAAGCTGGAGTAACCCGACCCATGCCTTACGAACGCCCCCCCAGCGGAGGCTACGCCCGCTGGCGCTGGAACCGCCGCGTCCTGTACGAGGCGAGGCACCTGCACAAGGAGGCCAGGCGGATCCGGCGCAAGTACGGATCGACCATCAAGAACGATCTGCTGACCGAGCTGAAGGAGAAGACCAACAACCTTCACGAGGCGATCAAGGCCGAGGACCACGAGCAGGTCCTGCGCCGGGCAGACAAGCTGGAGCGCCTGCTCGATCGCCGCCTGGCCTACGCCCGCAAGTCCGCCCTGCGCGAGTACACCGAGAGCATCGGCGTGGCGGTGTTCATCGCGCTGCTGCTGCGCGCGTTCGTGGTGGAGGCGTTCAAGATCCCCAGCGGATCCATGATTCCCACCCTGGAGGTGGGCGACCATATCTTCGTCAACAAGTTCATCTATGGCCTCAGGATTCCCCTGACCAACCTCAAGCCTGTCACCTTCGGCGCCCCCGGCCGCGGCGAGGTGGTCGTCTTCGTCTACCCCAAGGACGAGACCAAGGACTTCATCAAGCGGGTCATCGCCGTTGGCGGCGACACCATCGCCATCCGCTCCAACGCCATCATCCTCAACGGCAAGGAGATCAAGCGCCGAAGGCTGCCCGGGCCGTGCATCTACTCCGACGAGGAGGAGGGCAGCGATCGCTACGAGCCGCGCCAGTGCATCGCCTGGGAGGAGGAGCTCGACGGTGTTCGGTACCGCGTGTTCCAGGATCCTCGCTCGCCCCCGTACCCCATGGCCACCATGCGCATCCCCGAGGGGCAGCTGTTCGTCATGGGGGACAACCGGGACAACAGCGCCGACAGCCGCTCCTGGGGCACGGTCCCCGAGAGCCATGTCAAGGGCAAGTCCATGATCATCTGGTGGTCCAGCGGCGACCCGGACGGGATCCGTTGGCGGCGCTTCTTCAACTCGGTGCACGACGCGCCCACCGGCGCGCTGCCCGGGGCCTTGCCGCGGTAGAAAAGAACGAAGAACGAAGAACTAAGAACAAAGAACGAAGAACTTCCGCCAGGCCTCATCCCGCGCAGCGCGCTTCCCCCACCTAACGCAGCGAGAACGGCCCCAGGGGCTCCTGGTTAAGCTGGATGTACAGGTCGGGCGGCAGGAAGTCGAGGCCGCTTGACTTGCGCTGCTCGGCGAAGCGTTCTGCCTCGGTCTTGAGGGAGTTGGCCAGGCTTTCTGCCTTGAGCGACTTGAGGCGCATCATGATCTGGAATTTCATCCGCTCGTCCTGAGTCGCCAGGTACACCTCCTGCAGGTGCTTGATGGCGAGCTCCCGCTGGCCCTCCTCCTGCAGCACCTGCGCCGCCAGGCTGGCCAGCCAGGGCAGCTTCGAGCCGAGCAGGGCCGCCCGCCGCATCCAGGTGGCGCCGGTGAGCTTGTTTCGCCGCTTCTCCGCCGCGTCCTTTCCGTCCAGCTCGAACAGGTAATACGAGCCGAGGCTCTTGGCGAACCGCCAGTCCTGCGGGAACGCCTCGGTGGCTCGCTTGAGCAGCCTGATGGCGGCCATCACCTCCTCGTCGGTATGGTCCGAATCATTGCTGCTGAGCATCATGGCCGGCCCGAACTCGTAGACCGTGGGGAACCGGTAGTTGAAGGCGACGATGGTGTTCAGGTACCGCTCGATATGGACCAGCTCCTTGTGGTCGTACAGCTGATCGGTGAAGTAGTTGATGGCCCTGATCCAGACCAGGTCCGCGGCCAGCTCGTTGTAGCCGAAGGCCATGGCGCTGATGAACTCGGCCGGCGGCAGGTTGTAGGACTCCATGGCGCCAGCGTCTCGGCCTGCCACGCTCCTGTTCTGCAGCTCGAAGCCGAGCAGCCCGGTCACCGGCAGCAGGGTCACGACGATGCAGACCACCAGCGCGACCTTGATCCCCTTGCTGAGCTGAAGCGTCATGGGCGGATTATGCCAAAAGGGCAGGGGCCTGGCCATCAAGGACACGGAGGTGTCGCCTTGTGGGGCGTCGGTTCAGGTTATTGGGGGGGTGTTGAAGAGGGAGTGGGGAGGGTAGCTAGCAGCGTCGAGACTACGACTACTCGATCTCGTTGGTGATGATCGGACCGACGGTGACAACCGCGCCCTCGGAGTCCACGGAGCCGCGGATCTCGAAGGTCGAGTAGGTCGTGTCGCAGTCCAGGTCGCCAATCGCGACGGCGGTGTACTTCGCCGAGTTGGTGGCGCCACCACTGTTGAAGTCATAGTTGTAGTAGTGCGGCTCGGTGAGGCCGAACTTCAGGCTGTCCCAGCCATTGTCGTCCCACTGGGAGGAGGCGTTGAGGCACTTGTCGCAGCAGGGGGTGCCCGGCACGGAGGTCACGCTGTTGGGGAACTGCTTCGCGACAAGCGTGCCGCCCGAGGACCAGTGGTCAACAACATAGTACTCGCGAGCGCCGACCTTGATCTTGTCCAGGGCCTCCGCGGCCTCGACGGTCTTCGACTTGCGGATGTACTTGATGAACGCCGGGATGGCCACTGCGGCCAGGATGCCGATAATGGCAACAACGATCATCAGCTCGATAAGGGTAAAACCGCCAGTCTTCTTCTTCATTTGATCCTTCCTCCTGTGTTGGTCTTGGCTTTCGCCACCGATGAGTTTGACCCCGCGATAGTACGTGGCCTGACTCGTTCTTCAAATTTTTCGTTCGTTACGAATCAGACCTTTATGCAATGACCTTGCCAACGATGAAACAGGCAAAAATAGGCCTCAAATCATTCAAATCGTGCATATTGAGCTGCGCTTCGGGTAAATTCCTTCACCCGGATGGGTGAATGAGAAAGTCAAGCGACAAAAATTGTCACTCGGTCCAGGCCAAAAAAAAATTGAGGGGCGATTCGGGGAAGATCAGCGCTGCAGGGGGGAATTCGAGGAGCTATTTGCCCTCGTTGACGATGATGGGCTGGGTCCGCGCGCTGCTGGTGCGAAGTTCCGTATATGGAGAGTCATCGCCATCCAGGTCCCCTTCTGCGAGGACGTAGTACCAGGGATGCGGTGAACCAGGAGCTGCGGGCTGGGCGGCAATCCCCATCTGACCTGCGAAGGAGTCGAGCGCGTGGGATTGGCTCGGATCGCTGGCAACGACGGTCCACTGAAAGTACGTGTACCCCCCCTCGGGACGGGCGCCGAGATCCAACCAGGAGGATCCACTTGACGGGTCCCACTTCTTGCCCGAAGGCTCACTGCCGCTGATCAGGGTGGGGTGTTTGCCGGACTGTGAGGCGTTGCAATAGTGGCCATGCTGCTGAAAGTACGACTCCTGTCGCGCCTGAATAAGCTGAATAAAAGCCTTGGCTTCCACTATTCTGGCGCTCTTGATGTGTTTGACGTAAGCGGCTACTGCGACGCCTGCGAGGATGGCAACGATGGCCACGGCAATCATCAACTCGATGAGTGTAAAACCGGCCTGACGGTCTGGAGTGATTCTCTTGGTTCGGTTCATGAAACGCTGTCCTGATGCAAATGGGTTGCCAACCCCACGGTTGTTCCAGTTCAACTTCCCTCCCGTAGTCCGTACTCCGGAGTGTGAGAAGCGCTGTACTTTTTCAATTGTATCAGCCGAGGCAGAGCGCGGAGTGTCAAAAATTGTCACCCGGTCTGACAATATTGGGCACAAATTGGCGGAATTTTCCGTCCGACCCGAGATGGCGGGGCAGGAGAAATCGCCCGGGCAAGGTGGATCCAGGGCCTGTTTGGGCCGGCCCAGAGCTTCAATGTACTGAAATTATTGGTCCAGTCCGTACTTGGACAGACGGTAACGGATGGAACGGAGTGAGATCTGCAGCAGCTTTGCCGCCTCGGTGCGGTTACCGCTCGTGCGCAGCAGCGCCTTGGCGAGGATCTTTTTTTCGATATCGCCCATGTGAGCGTCCAGGTCGAGCCCATGATCCGGGATGATGTCAGGGGCCAGTGCCCGGTACTCGCGGCTGGGCGACTTGAAGATCGGCAGCGCCTCCACCTCGATAATGTCGCTGGTGGTCAGCGCCACGGCCCGCTCCACCACGTTCTCCAGCTCCCGAACGTTGCCCGGGAAGTCGTGGGTGCACAGCAGGTTCATCGCCTTGGGCGTGAAGCCACGCACCTTGCGCCCCATCTCCACTGCGAACTTCCGCATGAAGAAATCCGCCAACAGGGGGATATCCCCCTCGCGGTCGCGCAGCGGGGGCAGGTTGATCGGGATGACGTGGAGCCGGTAGTACAGGTCCTCGCGGAAGTTGCCCACCTCGACCTCGTGGTCCAGATCGCGGTTGGTGGCGGCCACCACCCGCACGTCAACCTCCTGCTCGCTGACTGATCCCACGGGCTTGATGGTGCGCTCCTGGAGCGTTCGCAGCAGCTTGACCTGCATCGGCAGGCTCAGCTCGGCGATCTCGTCCAGGAACAGGGTCCCCCGGTGGGCGCTGGACACCAGCCCGCCCTTGTCACGGGTGGCGCCGGTGAAGCTGCCCTTGACATGGCCGAACAGCTCGCTCTCCATCAGCGCGTCGGGGATGGCCGCGCAATTGACCGGCACGAACGCCTTCTCGGCTCGCTCGCTCAGGCTGTGAATCGCCCGGGCCACGAGCTCCTTTCCGGTGCCGCTCTCGCCGGTGATGAGGACCGAGCTGCGCGTGGCCGCCACCTGCTTGATCAACGAAAAGAGCTGCTCCATGGCCGGCGAGCGCCCCACCATCCGATCGAGCCGGAATTTGCCTCGCAGCTCCTCGCGCAGGCTGACGTTCTCCCGCACAAGGGCCCGCTTCTCGAGAGCTCGCTGGATCGTGACCAGGATCTCCTCCGTCTTGAACGGCTTGGTCAGGTAGTCGTAGGCGCCCTGTTTCATCGCAGCAATGGCCGTGTCAGTGGTGGCGAAGGCGGTGACCAGGATCACCTCGGTCTCGGGGTGCAGCTCCTTGGAGCGGGTCAACACCTGCAGCCCGTCCACTCTGGGCATCATCAGATCCGTGATGACCAGGTCGAAATCGTGAGCTTGCAGCTGGGCGCAGCCTTCCTCGCCGCCCTTGGCCACCGTCACCTTGTGGTTGTTCCGGCGCAGCAGAACCTCGAGGACCTCCCTCATGGAGCGGTCGTCCTCCACCAGCAGAATCGTTCCAGCGTGCGCCATCCCCGGTATTGTCCGGACAGGCGGGCAGAAGTCAACAACCGTGGTTTCCCTTGGACTTGATTCCTGGCCGTTGCTAGCCTGGCGCCCATGTCCCAACCGGTGAACCCAGCGCCCCGCCCGGGGTGGCCCGCCGTGGCGCTGCTCCTGGTGGCGGTGGCCCACGCGCCGGCCCTGGACGGAGCCTTCATCTGGGATGACGAGCAGCTGATCCGAGATAACGAGTACATCAAGGATCTTGGTAACGTGGGCCGAGCGTTTACCCATGACTTCTGGGACGTCGCGGCCGAGGCGGGCGGGGGCGCGGGGCGCCAGGCCAACACCTACTACCGCCCCCTGGTCACCCTGTCGTATATGGTGGACCACGCCCTGTGGGGGGGCGAGGTGCGCGGGTACCACCTGACGAACCTGGCGCTGCACCTGGCGGTGGTGCTGCTGGTCTATACCTTCTGCACGCGCGTGGTGGTGGCGCCGCCCTGGTGGGCCATGGCGGTGGCCACGCTCTTTGGGCTCCACCCGAGCCGGGGGGAATCGGTGGCCTGGATCAGCGGCCGCACCGACGTGCTGATGGCGCTCTTCGCCCTGGGCGCCTTGCTGCTGCTGGCCCGCGGGCTGGAGCGACCCGGCCGGCGCGCGCTGTACCTGACCGCCGGCTGGCTCTGCCTGGCGCTGGCCATGCTGTGCAAGGAGAGCGCCATCGGGCTGGTCGTGGTGGTGCCGGCGCTGGACATGCTCATCCTGAGCCGGGACGAGCGCGGGCGGCTGATGCGAAATGTCCGCACAGTGCACCTGCCCCTGCTGGGCGCCGCCGCCCTGTATCTGCTGCTGCGGTTCGTCCTGGTCGAGCGCGCCGGCGCGGAGGCGGGCGGAGGGCTGGACCCGGGGCGCTACCTGCTGGACATCGTGCTCACCGCTGGCCACTACGCCGCGGCCGTGGTCAACCCGTACCAGCCGAGCATGCAGCTCGGCGCTCACGCGGCGCTGCTGTCCACCGACTGGACCACCTTCGCGCTGGGGGCGGCGGGGCTGGTGCTCTACCCGGCGGCGCTCTGGCTGGCCTGGCGGGCCCGGGAGCGAGCGGCCCTGCCTTGCCTCGGCCTCGTGGTCTTCGCCGCCTTCCTGGCGCCGGTGTTGAACATCCTGCCGCTGAACCTGCAGGTGCTGGCAGCCGAGCGGAACCTCTACCTGCCCATGCTCGGCGTGGCCCTGCTGCTGGCCGCGCCCCTGGTGCTGCAGGACGCGGCGACCCGCGGCCGCCGCCTCGTGGCGCTTGCCCTGACGCTGCTCGGCCTGAGCTGGGGCGGCGCGCTGTTCCTGCGCAGCCTCGACTTCACCGACCCCCTTCGCTTCTGGACCGTGGAGCTGGAGCGGAGCCCGGACAACCCGGTGGTCCAGCGCAAGCTGGCCCACGCGCTGGACGAGCGGGGCAAGGGCAAGGCGGCCACGGCGCTGAGGGTGTCGGCCTGGCGCAACCTCGACCGGCTGGGGGTGCATGGCGCGCCCAGGGTGCCGCTGTTCGTCCGGCTGCTGGAGCGCACCTATATTCAGCTGGGGCCCCACGCCGCGGCGCAGAAAACGGCGCTCGCGAAGCTGGTGTCGCAGCTGCGCGCCGGCGAGGGCGAGGTTCGGCTGGTGGTGGGGAGGCGAGCGCTCGTCATCAACGCCAGCGATGCGGCGGTGAAGGCCGCGCTGGTCCCCTTCGAGGGGGCGCTGTTGACCCTCGAGGGCACCATCCTCAGTCACCTCGGCGGTGCGGCCGACGAGGACATCAGGCTGCTCCACCGGGCCGTGAAGTTGGACCCCGACCGCATCCCGGTGCGCATGAACTTCGCCATGGCGCTGCTGCGGGCGCTGGATCCCGCGGGGGCGAAGGCGCAGGCTGCGGCCATCGTGCGGCTGGCCGGGGAGCAGGGCAGGCCGCCCCCCGGGAACCTGCGCGCCACCGTGCAGCGCGGCGCGGCGCTCATCGGCGAGCTGTGGCGCATGGGCTTCCGGGGCGAGGCGCGGGCCAGCAGGGCCGCGCTGTGGAAGCTGGCGGAGCTGCACCACCTCACCGGGTCGGCCATCCTCGTCCGGCAGGTGCTCAGGCTGCTGGTCCAGCGCTTCCCCGAGGACCGCCGCGCCTGGGCCGCCCTTGCGCGGGATCTGGCCGCGTCGGGCGAGGGGGCCGAGGCGCTGCGGGTATTGGCCAGGGCGAGGGCGCGCTTTGGCGATGAGCCGGGGCTGCTCGGGCTGGAGCGGAAGATCCGGTCGGCCGGCGCGTCCAGGCCGCCAACCGGGCGCGCTACTCCTTGACCAGCACCAGCACCAGGAAGCCCCCCAGCCAGCGAAGCAGCGGCGCGTCGGCCGCGCGCCACTCGGCCCAGCGCAGCAGCGATCCCACGCCAGGCACATCGTGGAGCTGGGCCACCGGCGTCAACACGCGCACGCCCCGCACGCCGAGCAGGCGCAGGTCGGGCGGCAGGTAGGAGCGCAGGTCGTCAACCGTGTCGAGGCGGGTGAAGACATCCTCGTCGTTGTAGCTGTCGCCGATGCGGGAAGGCCGCTTGAGCGTCTTGACCAGGCCGCGCAGGCTGCGCCGGTTGTAGAACTCCAGCAGCAGGTGGCCGCCTGGTCGGGTCACCCGCGCGAGCTCTTCCAGGGCGCGTTCGATGGGCCTGACATGGGGCAGCACCTTGAAGCTGATCACGGTGTCGAACGAGGCGTCCTCGAAGGGCAGGGCGTCGAGCTGCCCCTGGACCACCGTGAGGCCCCGGCTGCTGGCACGGGAGAGCATGCCCGCCGACAGGTCGAGGCCCACGGCGCGAGCGCACTCCGGGGCCACCCTGCGCAGGATGAGGCCGGTCCCGCAGCCAGCCTCCAGCAGGGAGCCGCCCCGGGCGTGGCGCAGGGTCAGGTCCACCTCCAGGTCGTCCAGCATGGCGTGGTAACCCCGGTGCCGGTGCTTCTCGTAGGTCTCGCTGAACTCGTCGTAATAGCTGCGCGAGCGGCTCTCCTCGGCCATGTCCGTCTCAGCTCCTGAGTATCTCGGCGTACAGGTCTTCGTGCGCGCGAGATACTGCTGCAATATCGTACCGCTGGCAAGCGACCTCTCGGCAACGTCGCGACAGGGCGGCGCGCTCGTCGTCGGTGGCCCGAAGCAGCGCCCCCGCGGCGCTGGCCAGGGCCTCTGGATCATCTGGCGGGACAGCGGCGCCCACCGGGTCCTGCATCAGCTCGGTGAGCGGCGGCTGATCCGCCACAACGATGGGCACGCCCAGGGCCAGCGCCTCCAGCAGCACCAGGGGGTAATCCATCTTGGCGTAGAGGCTCTCGGCGGGGAGCAAGCACAGGTCGCAGGCGGACAGCAGCTGCTGCATGTCGGCCACCTCGCCCATGTGGCGGGTGAGCTGCTCCACGCCGGCGCGCGCGAGGTCGGCGCGCAGGCGGCGGTCGGCCTCCAGAGACGCTTGCTGCTTGGGCCGGCAGGCGAAGATCACCACCGGCTCCAGGTCCCGCAGCAGGGGCACCGAGGCCGCGACGGTAGCGGCCGCGCCGCTGAACTGCAGGTCGCCCGGGTAGACCAGCACCGGGCGATCCTTGGGGAGCCCGAGGGCCTGCCGCGCCTCCAGCCGGCGCGCCCGAGTGGGCCAGGGGGGAATCCTGATGCCCGGCGGGATGAGCGCCATGCGCTCCGGCGCCACGCCCTGATGGATGAACTGGTCGCGGGTGTGATGCGACAGGACGACCACCTGGTCCGCGAAGAGCAGCCGCTCCGGCTGTCGGAAGCTGCTAGGAATGGAGCACACCGTCTGCAGGGTGCGGCGCGGGCGCGCGGCGAGGGCCAGCCGAGCCGCCTGGCATGTGCGTGGGTTTGGGGCGAAGAAGAAGTGGGTCAATTCCGCGTCATCCCGCCGGAGGAGCCGCAGCAGGACCCGCGCGTTTTGCACCAGCGGCGGCGTGTAGCGGCCCGAGTCGCGATAGAGCGGTTCGCTGACAACCCCGTCGCCGCCCAGGCGCTGTCCTCTGGGGCACAGGACACGGTAGCGGTACCGCTGGCCGAGCAGGGCCAGATCTCGCACCAGGTTTTTGCTGCTGTCGTTCCAGGGGGGCGCGATGGGTTTGGAGACCATCAAGATGGTCGCTCGGGACAGAGTCATGTGGCCTGATCCTCCGGCTCGTGGCAGGGCGAAGTGTTGACCCCACGAGGACTGCATGATACCAAACTAATGTAAATTCATATGTATTGGAGATGTCCGGGATGGCGAAGACAATCCTTTTAGCCGAGGACAGCGTCACGATCCAGAAGGTCGTCGAGATGACCTTCGCAGCCGAGGACTTCACCGTAATCGCGGCAGATGCTGGTGAATCCGCCGTGAAGATTGCCCTGGAGTCTCCACCCGATATTGTCATCGCCGATCTCTCCCTCGAGGGAGAGGACGGATACGACATCTGTAGCTCAATCAAGAGCATCGACGCCCTCTCGGGGATCCCGATCCTGCTGCTGCACGGGAGCGCCGCGCAGTACGACGAGGGCAGGGCCCGGGAGGTCGGCGCCGACGGTGAGATCGCCAAGCCGTTCGAGACGCAGACCCTCATCGACCGGGTGAAGATCCTGTGCGGTGTCCCGGTCTCCACGTCGACCCTTCGGCCTCAGCCCAAGCGTCCGGCGCCGCCGGCCACAGAATCCACAGGGGAGATCTCCATCGACGCCAGCAGCCTCGGCGCGTCCGCGGAGAAGCCTGGCGCCAAAAAGAAGGGCCCGCCGCCGCCGCCCCCGAAGAAGAAGAAGAAGGGCCCGCCGCCGCCGCCCCCGCCGCGGCGCAAGACCGGCTCCGCGCCGGTTGTGGGCGCGGAAGATCCAACGCCGGCCCCGCCCGAGGCCGCGCCGGCTGTGCGTCCGCTGGCCCCGGCAGAGCCGGAGATCACCATTGAGGCCGAGCCTCCCACGCTGGATGATCCCGTCGAGGATCTGCCCTCCTTCGACAACCCGCACTTCCCGCCCGCCGAGGGCAGGCCGCCGGCCATGACCATGCGCGGGTTCATCGGCTCCGACCTTCCGCCGCCGCCCGAGGGCATGCCCCTGCCGCCGCCTGTGCGCGCCAACGAGGCATCGGGTGAGACCTCTCCCATGCCTGTGGTCGAGTCTACGCCGGCCCCCGCAGAGCCGACGCCGACGCCGACGCCGACGCCGACGCCGACGCCCGCGCCCGCCGAGCCTGCGCCGGCGCCTGCCGCCGTCGCCGCCGCGCCCGTGGAGCTGGACGACGCCACCCGCGAGCTTGTCATCAAGCTCAGCCGCGAAGTGATCGAGCGGGTCGTATGGGAGGTGGTACCTGATCTGGCCGAGCGCATCATCACCGAGGAGCTGGACCGGCTGGTTGAGGGGAAGGACTAGAGCACCGATCAGGTAAAGGGACCGAGCCAGGCGAAGCAACTGGAATCACAGGCGCGGAGGGAGGAGGGAGCTTGCTGGAGGCAAGTGACCGACGAGCGACAAAGCCTGTGGTTTCAGGAGCAAGCCTGGCGACGGGAGTTAACCTGTTCGGTGCTCTAGCCTGGATATTGCGCCAGATGCCCTGCTGCGGCGTCCGGTACCGTCGGCGCAGCGGCTCCCGCGCCGCCTCACCATACGCACCAGTATGCTTTCGTCGTCGCGGGTCCCCTGCGCCTCGGTCCCGGACGCCTCGTGACGGCCCCTTGGCGCAATATCCAGGTTAGCCCGGCGCTCGCCGGGTAGACGCGGCATCCTGCCGCGCTCCTTCAATCAGGGAATGTCTCCAGAGAAGCGGCGGGACGCCGCAACCACCGTGGGCAGTGAAGGAGAGGCGTGGCGCTACTTGCCCTTCTTCTTCTTCGGCGGGTCCATCTGGCCGGGCATGGTGGGCTGATGCTCGATAGGCAGGGTGCTCATGTTGTCGCTCAGAGGCAGCGTGTTCATGTCGTCGCCGATCTCGAGCTCGCCGAGGTCCGGAATGCCCAGCCCCTCGTTGCGCACCTCTGACAGCTCGGCGGACGTGTTGCGCAGCCGCTCCGTGAGCACCTGCAAGAAGCTCCACAGCAGGCGCACAGACAGCTTCGTCTCGTGGCGAATGAGGCGGTAGAAGTCGGAGCGCTTGAGGATGAGCAGCCGCGCCTTGCCCGTGGCCAGCGCCGTGGCGCTCCGGGGGGCGCTGTCGAGCAGCGCCATCTCGCCAAAATGGTCGCCGGCGGCGAGGGAGGCGATGTGGGAATCCTTGATGCGGATCTCCACCTGCCCGTCGAGGATGATGTACATGTCCTCGCCCTTGCTCCCCTCCTCGCAGATCACCTCGGCGTCCGTGTATTTCTGGACCTGGGTGATGTTCAGCACCCGCACCAGCTCCTTGTACGACAGGTAGCGGAAGATCGGCATCCCCTGCAGGGCGCTCATGCGGTTGGTCAGGTCCTTGGAGCGAAGGTCCGGCTCCTCGCCGCCAGGGATGCGCACCACGACGCTGGTGATGTTGTCGTGGCCGCCGCCGTCGTTGGCCATCTGGATGAAGGCCTCGGGCACCGACTTGATCTTGGGTAGCTGCAGGGTGCGGATGATGCGTTCGTCGTCGAGGTAGTGGTGCAGACCGTCGGAGCAGAGCAGGAACTGATCACCGGGCAAGACGTCGAAGTCGAGGGTGTCCACGGCGACCGACTCGTAGACCCCCACCGCGCGGGTCACGGCGTTCTTGTAGTCCTTGTAAGGCGAATCATCCACCTCTTCGGCCTTGAGGCTGCCGCGCTTGATCAGCTCGTTGATCAGAGAGTGGTCGTCGGACAGCTGGTGCACCTGACCCTGGCGCATGAGGTAGATGCGGCTGTCGCCCACGTGGGCGATGAGGCCGCGCTCCTCCACGAGCATGAGCACCGAACAGGTGGTGCCCATGCCGCGCTTCTCCGACTCCCGCTGGGCGCGCTCGTAAATGGTCGAGCACGCCTCCTGCACTGCGTGCTCGAGCATGTGCAGCAGGTCCGAGCGGCCCACGCCGTCAGCCTTGTCGAGGTACTTCTGGATCAGGTCCTGGTTATCGGAGACCACCTCCTGCACCTTGCGAACGCACATGGAGGAGGCGACCTCTCCCGAGGCGTGCCCGCCCATGCCGTCGGCCACGACGAAGACGCGGAGCTTCCGGTCCACCAGGAAGTTATCCTCGTTATGGTCCCTGGTGATGCCGACGTCGGTGGCGGCCCAGAAATCTAGGTTCACGTTCTCCTCCTGCTGAAACCGTCGCGCCAGAGGTCCAACGGGCGCCCGGCTAGAGTCGCCAGTGGCGTCTGTGATGTCAACTGTCCGTCCACCTTCAAACAGGTTGCATGTACCCTATTGACATGGGCCAGATGTTGGGCTAGTTACTCTGCTGCCCGAAGGGTGGATCATCCGGAATCGTCTAATGGCAGGACACAGGTTTCTGGTACCTGTTATCTAGGTTCAAATCCTAGTTCCGGAGCTCCGGCCCCATAGTCTAGCGGTGAGGACGTCGGCCTCTCACGCCGAAATCCCGGGTTCAAGTCCCGGTGGGGTCACTT
>CAZEJJ010000177.1:0-15154 GCA_964512185.1 uncultured Enterobacterales bacterium
CCCGTCCCGAGCCCGAGTCCCCCGTCCCGAGCCCCGAGAACTGGCGAAACCCGAGGCTAGCCTCTCCGGTTCCGGTTGTCAGCCTGGCGGAGGAGGCCGCGGTCCTGGTCGCCGCTGGAGACAGTGCCCGAGCGGGCGTCGCATTCACCGAGCGGGCAGTGGTCTTCGGTTCAGGACCATGGAAAGCCCGTTCTCCCGGATGCCCGCTGCCAGACGATGGGATCTGGCCGCGAGGGTGGAGGCGCGAGCCATGGAAGAAAGCTGTCAGCGAAACGATCCGAGCTGATCGCTGTCATGCTCTCGCTGCTTTCTATGTGGATCCCGACCCGGAGATCGCGCCGGACAGGAGCGCGATGTTCGGGGAACGAGGTGCGCGATCCCTCGATGATCGGTCGCCGCCTGTGCCGCCCTGGCGCCGCGCCCGGCCGGAAGCCCGCCGGGCGTGGGCGACGCGGCGCCGGATCGTAGCCGCGATCTCCTCCTGTAAAACTGATCCATGCCCGAGGACGACCCCAGCCCCGCGACCTTCGGAACCTGGCTCGGCGATGACCCAGCCACCCCCGCCGCGGCCGCCGCAGCCGCTGGGCCCCGAACCATCGCCGGCTACCGCGTGCTACGCGAGCTGGGCTCAGGGGCCATGGGCACGGTCTACGAAGCGGAACAGATCGCCCTGTCGCGCCGCGTGGCCCTCAAGATCCTGGCGCCGCACCTCTCCCTGTCCAGCACCGCCGTCGCCCGCTTCCAGCGCGAGGCCATGGCCGCCGGCCGCCAGCGACACCGGGGCCTGGTGGCGGTCTACGACGTGGGGGACGACGCCGGGGTCCACTACATCGCCCAGGAGCTGGTGGAGGGGGGCCGGACCCTGGAGGACCACATCGCCCAGGCCCGGCGCCGCTCTCCCCTGCCCGCCAGCTACTACCGCCGCGCCGCGGAGCTGCTGATAGCCGTGGCGGAGGCCCTGCAGCACGCCCACGACTCGGGGGTGATCCACCGCGACGTGAAGCCCTCCAACATCCTGCTCACCGCCACCGGGCGGCCCAAGGTGACCGACTTCGGCCTGGCGCGCATGGAGGACTCGCTGGCCCTGTCGCGCACAGGGGCCTTCGCTGGCACGCCCTACTACGCCTCCCCCGAACAGGCCGCCGCCAAGCCGCGGGACATCGACCACCGCAGCGACGTCTTCTCCCTCGGCGCCACCATGTACGAGGCGCTCTGCTTCCAGCGCCCCTTCGAGGGCGACACCATCCAACAGGTGCTGCATCGCGTCCAGCTGGAGGACCCGCGCGATCCGCGCCAGGTCCACTCCTTGGTGCCCAGGGAGCTGGCGGCCATCTGTCTGCACGCCCTCGAGAAGCACCCCGAGCGGCGCTATCCATCGATGGCGGAGTTCGCCATCGACCTGCGCCGTTTCCTGGACGACGAGCCCATCGTGGCCCGCCCGCCCGGCTCGCTGCGCCGCGGCTGGAAGTGGCTGCGGCGCCACCCGGTCGTGACCGCCTCCGGCGGGGTGGGCGCCATCGCCCTGGTGTTGGTGAGCGGGCTGCTGCTGCGGATCCACAGCCAGAACCTGGCGTTGCAGGTGGAGGTGGCCACCGCCGAGAGCGCGCTGGGCTTCATGGAGGAGATGCTGGAGTCGGTGGATCCCGGCGAGGCCCGCGGCGCCGAGGTCACGGTGAAGGAGGTGATGGACCGCAGCGCCACCCGCATCCGGCAGCGCTTCGAGCAACACCCGGAGGTGCGCGCCCGCCTGCTGGCCACCATGGGCAAGGTCTACCTGGCCCTGGGGAGGTACTCGGACGCCGAGCCCTTGCTGGTGGAGGCCCTGGAGCTGCACCGCGAGCGGCCGGGACCTGTGCAGGGCGACACCCTGGCCTCGCGCCATGCCCTGGCGACGCTGCGCTGGCACCAGGCCCGCTACGAGGAGGCCGAGGAGCTGCTGCGAGCCAACCTGGAGGCGCGGCGGCGCACCCTGGGCGACGACCACCCCGACACCCTGAGCGATCTCAACGACCTGGCGGTGCTGCACTTCCAGCGCGAGCGCTACCAGGAGGCGGAGGGCCTCTACCTCGCCGCCCTCGAGGGCCGGCGCAGCGCGCTGGGGAGGAGCCACCTCGACACCCTGGAGACGGTGAGCAACCTGGCGGTGCTGTACAAGGTCACGGGCCGCTACGACGAGGCGGAGCCCCTCTACCTGGAGGAGCTGGCGGGCAGCCGCCGCGCCCTGGGCGACGACCACCCCGACACCTTCGTCAGCATGAACAACCTGGCGACCTTCTACACCACGCGGCAGCGCTACGAGCTGGCAGAGCCGCTCTACCTGGAGGTCCTGGAAGGGCGGCGGCGGGTGCTGGGGCCCGAGCACCCCAAGACCCTCAACACGCAGTCCAAGCTGGCCACCCTCTACCGCGAGCTGGACCGCGACGAGGAGGCCCTGGCCGCGCTCCAGGAGGTGCTGGCCGCCAGGCGGGAGACGCTGGGGGACGACCACCCCGACACCATCGAGACCACCGCGACGTTGGCCTCCACCTGGTTCGAGCTGGCCCGCTACGACCTGGCCGAGGAGCACTACGAGCGGGCTCTGGACAGCGCGCGCCGCGTCCTCGGCGACGAGAGCAGGCAGACCGCCACCATCCTCATCGGCCTGGGCGACCTGCACGAAGCCCTGGGGCGCTACGAACATGCCGAGCCCCTCTTCAACGAGGCCTGGGCCATCCGCAGCGCCGCGCTGGGCGACGAGCACCCCGACACCATCGAGGCCACGGCCGACGTAGCGCTCATCCACTGGCGCCTGGGCCGCACCCTGCAGGCCGAGCAGCTCCTGCGGCGCTCCCTGGTGGGCGCGCGCGTCGCCCTCGGCGACGATCACAGCCTCACCCTGACCATCGCCAACAACCTGGCAGCGCTCTGCTTGAGCGAGGAGCGCTGGGACGAGGCCCTGCCCCTGTACCGCGACCTGCTGGCAGCCACGCGCCGGGTCCACGGCGAGGGGAGCCAGCTCACGCTGGTGGCCGTGAACAACCTCGCCTCGCTCCACCGGCGCCGTGGGGCGTGGCGCGAGGCCGAGGCCCTCTACCGTGAGGCCACGCTTGGCTGTCGGGAGCACCTGGGGACGAGCCACCCCCTGCTCTACAAGATCCTGAACGGGCTGGTGCTGACCTTGCTGGTCCAGGATCGGCGCGACGAGGCCCTGCCCCTGGCGCGCGAGGCGCTGCGGGGACACCGCGAGCTGCTGGGCGAGGAGCACGCCGACACGCGGCTGTCCGCGCAGAACCTGGCGGCGCTGGGGGAGGACCCCGGCCCCTCCGCGTGCGGACATCAGCCCTGTGTCGAACACCCTCGACGGTGACGCCGGCGAGGGCGCCCACCTGCCCGGCTGACAGCCCACCCCTCTGTGGGCAGAACCAGCGAGTGTCAGGCGACCGAACCTCGCGGCACAACCCGGTCTGTCGCTTGGCCCGTCACCGCAGCGATACGGTCATGGTCAGAACCATGGCGCAGCACCGTCAAGCCGCTGACTTCTGCCACAGCAGCGATGACAGGATGTGTATCGCTGGAGTGATGGTGACGGGCGGCGTGCACATGCCGCGATGACATGGATCGAAGCGATCGCCTCCAGCCGAGACCATCGGCGGGGCCATGTGCCAGCTCGCGGCCCTGGCAGACGACTCCATCGCTGTGCCCGACCGGGTGTAGTGCCGCCGACAGGCGGGGTGGCGAGGCACTCGGCCCTGGGCTGAGCGGAGCGCTACTCCTCGTCCTCGTCCTCCCACACGTCCTCTTCTTCCTCGTCCTCCTTCGGCTCCTCGTCGCGGCTGCTGCGACGGCGCCGGGTGGGGGGCTCCTCTTCCTCGGCGGCCTGCCCCTTCTTGCCGGGGCTGCCTGCCTGCACCGTGATGCCGAACTGCCAGCGGGCGCTGCCGCCGTCGTCGTCCTCGGCGTAGATGGTGACCTGGTAGGCGCCGCCCTCGGCCTCTTCGGAGCCGGTGTAGTGCAGCACGCCGGTCCTGGCGTCGATGCTCATGCCCTCGGGCTCGCCCTCGAGACGGAAGCTCAGCGGATCGTCGTCCAGGTCTTCAGCCTGCACCTTGAAGCCCTCCACCTTGCGCAGGGAGCCCGGCTTGTTGAGGATCTCGGGCGGCGTGTTGGCCACCACGATCACCCGCGTGCTGCCCTCCACCTCGACCTCGCCGTCGCTGGCTTCCACCACCAGGCGCAGCTCGTCTCCCTTGGAGAAGCGATCGTGGGACAGCTCGGGCGAGTGCAGCCCGAAGATCTCCTGGCCGTTGATGGTCCAGGTGTAGTCCAGGCGCGGATGCCCGCCGTCGGGATCCACCGCGGTCACCTCCACAACCACGTCATCGTGGGCGGTGGGACGCGCGGGCGTGACCGAGATGCTGGTGATGACGGGATCGCGGTTGGTAGAAGCCTGCCGGGTGCCGGTGTCCTGGTCGGCCGCGGCGGGCTCGACGGCGGGCTCGGGCTGCACCGCCGGGGCCGAAGGCGGGGGCGGATCGCTGCATGCCAGCGACAGCAGGAGCAGGATCATGGAGCCTCCAGACGTGGGCATCCGGCGTTGGCGACCGGCGCGGGCCTCTGTTCTCTATCACCCTCGGTGGATAGGAGAGGTGAGACGAGCCAGCCACAGCCACCTGCAGCGAGCCCATGTCCACAGCCACCCGGTCCAACTCCACCGCCAGCGGCGAGCAGCTGCGCATCGAGCTGGCCCTCGAAGGCGAAGACGGCGAGCGCTGGAGGGTGCGCGTTGGCCTGCGCCCCAGCCAACGGTCCGTGCACATCGACGGCGCCACGGTGGCCCTGTGCGACCAGGACGGTCGCCTGCTGGGACCGGCCGTCGTGCTGCCGGTGGTGGGCGAGATCTCCGACGAGGTGGAGCTCTACACCGGCGTGCAGGGCCCCCACCCCCTGCGCGCGGGCTCGGCCCTGCGCTGCACCGTGTTCTTCTCCAGCGGCCAGCAGCCCCAGGAGCACGAGGTGGTGGTGGTGCAGCGCCGGGGCTTTTCGGCCTGGCTGCGGGGCGAGAGCGTGCAGGAACCCCCCATGCCCGTCGAGGGCCGCGCGCTCACCGACGGCGAGCTGCTGGCCATGCGCGAGGCCTGGCCCCAGCTCTTCCCCCCCGATGGGGCGGGAGACGAGGCCTTCGACATCTTCAAGGAAGACCTGCTGGACTCCATGGAGGTGGACGAGCACGACTCGGTCACCGAGGAGATCCTGCGCATGCTCAAGGAAGACTGATCCCCCTCAGGGCGTGACCTCCAGGCTGGCCTCGTCGGCGGTGTCGTAGGGATCGCTGGGCGAGGTGCCGCCGGTGTCGCAGTACAGCCAGTTGAGACCGGCGTCCACCGAGAAGCGCCAGGCATAGGCGTAGCTGCCGGCGCTGTCCACCGTGAGGGTGCCCTCGATCTGGTCGTAGGAGCCGTTGTCACCGTCGTAGCGGCCAGCGATCCACGCCCAGCCGTGGCTGCTGCTGGGATCCGACCCGGGATCGCCGTAGCCCACCTCGTAGTCCACGCCCGCGCCCGCGCCGGTGCTGTCGGTGACCCCGGCCACGTACACCAGCGCGTACAGCGTGGTGGTGGGGCTGCCCACGGTGGCGCTGGTGCTGGTGGGCGTGACCGTGCGGCACTCGTCCACAGCGCTGCTCAGGCCGCTGAAGAAGAAGCCGGCCGACAGGGTGTCGCTGGCGCTGTCGCTGGCGACGGTCACGTCCACATACCCGGCGGCACCAGCGGGGGTGATGGCGTCCAGCTCGTAGAAGTCCACCAGGCTGAAGCTGGCCTCCACTCCGTCGAAGGTGACGCTGGTGACCACGTCCAGGGCGCGCCCGGTGATTGTGAGGTCCAGCCCTCCCGCCGCCAGACCCTCGTCGGGCTCCACCGTGGCGATGGTGGGCTCGATGCAGCTGTCGTTCTCTGCGCCGGGGGTTCCAAGATCGCCGCTGCTCATGGTGGAGCCGCCCGGACACCACCAGGCGCCGTCGTCGTTGTCGGTGGGGTCGTAGGCGGTGGGCTCGAGGGTGAGCGTGGCCCCGGTGGGTGCCGGGAAGCTGATCCCACCGTCGTATGCGACCTGGTCGATCACCGCGCCGTCGGTGCCGTCGCTGCCATACATGGCGACGATGATCTCGTCGCCGGTGTTGGTGAGGGTGAAGCTCTCGTAGAGGTAGTCGGGATCGTCGGTGGCGTCCGCGCTGCGGGCCAGCACGGCCACCTCGCCGGGGGCGAGGGACAGGGTGGAGCTCATGACGTGCAGGTCGGAGTCCGCGTCGCGGATCACCAGGTCTTGCAGCGGGATGGTGCTGGCGCTGCTGTTGTTGACGATCTCGAACCACTCGCCATCGGTGTCGGCCAGGGCGTCGGGATCCGCCATGATCTCGGTGATGAGCAGATCGCCCTCGCACCAGGGATCGTCGCCGTCGCAGTCCTGGTCGATGCCGTCGACGCAGATCTCGGTGGCGAGGGAGCTGACGCCCGCGTCGCCGTCATCGCAGTCAGCGCCGCCCCAGGCCTCGGCCTGGTCGCCGTCGGCGTCGGCGTCGTAGTCGTCGTCCCCGGCGCAGTCCTGGTCCACGCCGTCGTAGAACACCTCGGTGGCGGCGGGAGAGATGCTGGCGTCGGTGTCGTCGCAGTCGCTGGCATCGGCCACGTAGCCCGAGGGCTGATCGCAGAGCACCTGGCTGCTGCTGGCGTCTCCGTAGCTGTCGCTGTCTGCGTCGGCGTACCAGGTGCTGACATCCACCGCGTCGCTCTCGTCCACGGTGCCGTCGCAGTCGTCGTCGTGGCCATCGCAATACTCATCGGCGCCGGGCCAGCTGTCGGCATCGGTGTCGTCGCAGTCGCTGGCGTCAGTGACATGGCCGGAGGGCTGGTCGCAGGCGCTGGTGGAGCTGTCGCTGTCGCCATAGCCGTCACCGTCGCCGTCGGCGTAGAAGGTGCTGAAGCCCGAGCTGTCCACCGAGTCGTCATCGTCGTCGGTCAGCCCGTCGCAGTCGTCGTCCAGCGAGTCGCAGATCTCGGTGGCGCCCGGGTTGATGGCCGCGTCCGAGTCGTCGCAGTCGGTGCTCAGGCTGGACTCGCCGGAGTCGGAGCAGTCCAGATCGTCGGAGAGCACCGTGACCGTGGTTCCGTAGGCGTCACCGTCGGAGTCCTCGAAGCAGCTGTCGCCGCCGCTGCAGTCGTTGTCCACGCCGTCAGCCACCACCTCGACCGCGCCCGGGTAGGTGGCGGCCAGGGTGTCGTCACAGTCGCCGCTGTCGGCCACGTAGCCGCTGGGCTGGCTGCACTGCACGGAGGAGGTCGCGGCGTCGCCGTAGCCGTCAAAGTCGGCGTCCTGGTACCAGGTGGAGGCGTCCAGGGCGTCGCTCTCGTCCACCGCTCCGTCGCAGTCGTCGTCGTGGCCGTCGCAGTACTCGTCGGCGCCCGGATTGATGGTGGCGTCCGCGTCATCGCAGTCGCTGGCGTCGACCACCGCACCAGAGGGCGGGCTGCAGGACTCGACCCCGGTGCCGCTGTCGCCGTAGCTGTCGCCATCGGCGTCGCTGTACCAGGTGGTGGAGGTGCCGAGATCCACCGAGGGGTCATCGTCGTCCAGCAGCCCGTCGCAGTCATCGTCCACGCCGCTGCAGGTCTCGGTGGCCGCCGGATTGATGGCGGCGTCGCTGTCGTCGCAGTCGCTGGAGTCCACCGTGTAGCTGGTCTCGCCTTCGCTGGGGTCGTCGCAGGCCACCTGGCTGCTGCTGGCGTCCCCGTAGCTGTCGCCGTCCGCGTCCGCGTACCAGGTGGAGGCGTCCACCGCGCTGTCGTCGATCGCGTCGTCGCAGTCATCGTCCACGTCGTTGCAGATCTCGCTGGCGCCCGGGTTGACGGCGGCGTCGCCGTCGTCGCAGTCCCCACCCACCGACACGCTGCCTGATGGAGCGCTGCAGGCGACGGAGGTGGAGTCGTCGTCGCCGTAGCCATCGACGTCGGCGTCGGTGTACCAGGTGGAGGCGTCCAGGGCATCGCTCTCGTCCACCGTGCCGTCACAGTCGTTGTCGAAGCCGTCGCAGAGCTCGGTGGCGCCGGGGTTGGCGCCCGCCGCGCTGTCGTCGCAGTCGCTGGCGTCGGCCACGTGGCCGCTGGGCTGATCGCAGGCGTCCTGGGGCAGGGAGGCGTCGCCGTAGCCATCGGCGTCGGCGTCCGGGTACCAGGTGGTGGCGTCCACCGCGTCGGCCTCGTCCACCGTGCCGTCGCAGTCGTCGTCGTGACCGTCGCAGTACTCGTCCTGGCCGGGGTTGATGCCGGCGTCGGTGTCGTCGCAGTCGGTGCCATCGGTCACCGTGCCGGAGGCCTCGCTGCCGGCGCACCACACCGTGCCGGCGTCGGAGAGATCACCGTAGCCATCGGCGTCGACGTCCGGGTACCAGGTGGAGGCGTCGGCCACGTCGGGATCGTCGTGGTCCACCAGGCCATCGCAGTCCTGGTCGGCGCCGTCGCAGCTCTCCTCGGCACCCGGGTGAACCTGGTCGTCGGTGTCGTCGCAGTCGGTGCCGTCGGCCACGTGCCCGCTGGGCGTCTCGCAGTCCACGGCTTCGCCGTCGGGATCGCCGTAGCCATCCAGGTCGAGATCCGGGTACCAGCTGGTGGCGTCGGTGGACTCCGGGCCGTCCACCGTGCCGTCGCAGTCGTTGTCCACGCGGTCGCAGCTCTCCGTGGCCCCGGGGGAGCGGGCGGGATCCAGATCGTCGCAGTCGCCCTCGGAGCCTTCGGGGATGTCCAGCGGCGTGCCGCCGGCCTCCTTGACCCGGGTGGCGTACTCCACCACCCAGTAGCCGTCGCCGTCCTGGTCGCCGTCGTTGCCGTCGCAGTTCTGGTCCAGGCCGTCGTACCAGGCCTCGATGGAGGCCGGGCCGATGCCCGGATCCTCGTCATCACAGTCGCCGCCGGTGGCGCCCTCGCGATCGGGCCAGTCCTGGCTGGCGGAGCCGTCGTTGTCGGCGTCGAAGTCGTCGTCACCGGCGCAGTCCTGGTCGATGCCGTCGTAGAAAAGGTCGGAGGCCGCGGGGTTCACCTCGTCGGCGTCAGGCTGCTCGAAGTCGCCGAGAGCCTCGAAGTCGGCGGGCACCTCCTCGACGTGCAGGGGAACATCCCAGCAGTCTCCGTCCATGCCCTCAGGCACGGTCAGGGGATCGCCCCCCGCCGCGGCCACGAGCTCGTCGTAGTCGCTCACCCAGTAGCCGTCTCCGTCCTGGTCGCCGTCGTTGCCGTCGCAGTCCTGGTCGATGCCGTCGTACCAGGTCTCGTCGCTGCCGCCTCCGATGACCTCGGGATCGGTGTCGTCGCAGTCTTCGACCTCGCAGTAGCCGGCGTCGCCGGGATCGGCGCTGGCGCCGTCGCCATCCTGATCGCAGTCGTTGCCGTCGCAGTCCTGGTCGGTGCCGTCGTACCAGACCTCGCTGGCGTCGGGGTTGACGTCCACCGCCGCGTCGCCCGCGTGGTTGTCGGAGTCGAGATCCGAACCGTCGATGCAGTCCTCGCCGAAGACCCCGCCGGCGTCGGGATAGCCGGAGCTGCGCCAGCCGTCTCCGTCCTGGTCGAGATCGTCGGCTCCGTCGCAGTCCTGGTCGATGCCGTCGTACCAGACCTCGCTGGCGTCGGGGTTGACCTCGGCGGCGGTGGGCTGCGCCCAGCTCAGGGCCTGGCCCTGGGAGTCTTCCAGGCTGGAGGGCACCACCGTGAACTCCTCGGGGGGATCCCCCAGGGCGTCCCAGCAGTCGCCGGAGGGCAATGCACCGCTGCCTTCGACCCCCGCGGTGACCTGGCCCTGGTGCTCGCCAGGCACCCAGCCATCGAGGTCCTGGTCGAAGTCGTCGTCGCCGCCGCAGTCCTGGTCGATGCCGTCGTACCAGATCTCGGGCGCCCCAGGGTAGATGTCCGCGCTGCTGGAGTCGCAGTCCTCAGGCCAGGGAACACCGTCTCCGTCGGGATCGTAGCCTTCGTCCAGCATGCCCTGGGGGACCAGGTCGCAGGCCCCCAGCGAGCTCAGCGCAAGTGCGGCACCCACCGCGCACAGGCAGCGACGCATGGATCCCTCCTACTGGGACTTGCAGCGGGTGAAGCCCGAGCTGCAGCGGATGGTCACCGTGGCTCCGGCGTGCACCGCCACCCGCCCCGCACCCATGGGCTCCCTGCCCCGGAAGGTGGCGCGCACAGTGTAGGAGCCCTCGGGCACCCTGCCCGGCACGGAGAAGACACCGTTCTGGCCCACTAGCACCACCTTCTCGGCGTCTCCCTCGACTGCGACCGTGCCCTTCGCCGCGGCCGGCTCGGCGGGTGCGGCGGGGGGCGGGCGGGCTTCGGTCGGCGCAGGCTGCTCGCCTGAGGCCTCGGCGGCGGCCGTGGGCTGTTCGCCAGCGGGCTCGGGCTCGGCTCCAGGCTGCTCTTCAGAGGTGACCAGCTCGGCGGGCTCTCCTGGGAGGGGCGGCGCCACGTGAGGCTGCACCGCTGCTGGCGTCGACTCTTCGTCCTGGCGCGTCTGGACGCCTTGGTTGTGCTCGGGCAGCCCCGCCCGACGGGCACCGAAGACGGCCACCACCGTGATGACGATGATGGCCAGCAGCAGCACCGAGACGGCGGTGAGCCAGCCCAGCCCCCCGCGCTCGCGAGCGGGAGCTACAGGCCGCTCCACAGCAACCGGATCGGTGGCGGCGTCGGCGGCAGCGCTCGCATCGACGCGAGCCGGAAGCCGCGGAGGCGGAGGCAGGGGGCTCGGTGGACGGGAGCGGGGTTCGGTCGGGATCCCGCGGGGAAATCCAGACCCCGAGGTCGCGGATCCCTGGCGCGGGAACCCGGAGCCGCTGCCGGACACTCCGGGGGAGGAGGTGGCCACCGGGAAGCCTGAGCCCGCAGAGGACACGCCTCGCCCGGCGGATCCGCGGCTGCCGCTGCCCAGCGAGCCGCTGCCGCCGCTGTAGGGCGCGGGACCCACGATGCCCGAGCCGGTGTCACCCGGCGCCACGAGGGTCTCACCAGGGCCCTCGTCCACGCCCCGCAGGCCTTCCCCCCCCACAGGCGCGAAGGTCCCTTCAGACTGCTCCACCAGCGAGGAGCCGGTGAGGGCATCGGGGGGCAGCACCTTGGCAGACTCCGCCAGGCGCGGCACCGTGGCCTCGGCGAAGTAGCGCAGGGCCTCGTCGTCGAAGCGCTTGCGCAGGTTGACGCACATGCGCTCCAGCTGCCGTGCCGTGGGCCGATCGTCGGGGTCGTAGGCCAGCAGCGAGCCCAGGAACAGCAGCATGTCCCGCTGGGCCAGGCCGCGATCGATGAGGAAGCGCAGCGCGCTGTCCACGTGCTTGGCGTGGCGCGCGGGCACCGCCGAGGCCCGCCCGAAGGCCCGCCCAGTGACCAGCTCGAAGAAGACCACGCCCAGGGCGTAGACATCCGCCGCCGCGGTGTCGCGGAAGTCCAGCCGTTCCGGCGCCATGTAGGGCAGAGAGCCCATCCCGAAGGCCTTGGTCTCGGCCTCGCGCGCTCCAAAGTCGGCCCGCGCGATGCCGAAGTCCAGCACCTTGAGCTCGCCGTAGGCGGTGAGCACGATGTTGGAGGGCTTGATGTCGCGGTGGATCAGGTGCAGGGGCTTGCCATCGGGCCCGGGGGTATTCCAGGCCGCGTGCAGGGCTCCCGCCACCTCGCCCACGATCTCGAGTGCCGATCCGGGGGGCACGGGACCGTCGGCCAGGATGCGCTTGAGATCCACCCCCTCGACGAATTCCATGACCACGGCCCAGCGCTCGCCCAGGCGCACCAGGCGATCGGCCTGCACGATGGCGCGGTGCCGCAGCAAGCCCAGCACGCGCGCCTCGTCGCGCAGCCGCGCCAGCACCTCGTCGAGATCCGCCATGTCGCGGTTGAGCACCTTGAGCGCCACCACCTTGGAGAAGCCGCCCTGGCCCAGGAAGCGGGCGCGGTACACCGTGCCGAAGCCGCCCTTGCCCACGGGGCCGATGACCTCGTAGCGGCGGCCTCCGGCTACCATGAGAGGGTCACCACACCCACCACGCCCAGGCCCAGCGACAGGCCGGCACCGGCCTGAGCGCCGTAGCCCAGCAGCCGCGCCCGCTGCGCCAGCTCGTCGTGTCTCCGCGTGGCGGCCTCGGGGTTGGCCTCGCAGCCGCCCCACACCGCGCACTCCTCCACCTCGGACTGCCAGGTGCCGCGGGTGACCAGCGCCGCCACCAGCAGGCCGCCCGAAGCCAGGGCCAGGCCGCCGGAGGTGGCCAGCAGAGGTACGCCTGGCCCCCTGCTGTCCACCGGCTCCACGGTGATCACCGGCTCGGTGGTGGTGGGCGACTGGCCCACGGAGGGGACGCTATACACGTCCATGGGATCTTCTTCGTGCATCAGCGCCAGCACGGTGACCGGCAGGTGGGCACCGGCGGGCAGGAAGCCCGACCAGCGCACCGATCCCTGGCCGTCGATCCACTGCAGGATGATGGGGCGATCGCTCGGTCGGGACCGGGCGGGCACGCCGTCGACGAAGAAGTCGCCCTCGGGGGGTTGAGCCAGGTCTTGCTCGCTGACCACGCCCGGCTCGCGCCGGGCCTCGTCGAACAGCGCGCGCAGCAGGTTGCCGCGGGGGGCCATGCTGGAAGACAGCCGGAACATGGGATCCATGGACAGCACGGCTCGGAAGGCCGCCTTGGCCCGCTCGGGATCCTGGGCCATGTAGCCATCGAGGGCCAGCATCAGGTGGAACTGCATGGCCAGCTCGGTATCCACGGCGGAGTCCACGCAGGGAAGCTCTTCGCGGGACAGGTCGCGCTCGCCGCCGAAGACATCGGCGTCCATGCTCTCGTAGGCCTTGAGGGCGGTCTCCACGTGCCCGCGCAGCTGCTCCACCGAGGCCGGGCACTGGGCGCCGGCCACGGAGCTGAGCAGCAGGAGGGCCTGGAGGAGCATGGAGGTTCCTAGGGGTCGACTACCAGAACACCCATCTGGGTGAGATCGAAGGCCTCGCCGACGGTGGTGCCGCTGTCGCCCTCGGCGCCGGTGTAGCCGGAGTCCACCCGCAGCTCGCAGTAGACCCAGGGGCCGGATTCGTAGGCGAAGCGGTAGACGTAGGAGTAGCTGTCGGCGTCTGAAATCGTGAGATCGGCGTAGTACTGGGCGTCGTCGGGGGGACAGTCGCCGCAGGCGCTGTCGAAGCTGGCCGCGGTGAAAGCCCAGGAGGCATCACTGCGCGGATCCGTGTCGGCGTCGCCGTAGCCCAGCTCCGCCTCCACCAGCGGATCCACGGTGCCGGCGGAGGTGACCGCCGCGATGTACACCCGCCCGTAGATGGGCTCGGTGGTGTCGCCCGCCTCCATGGTGCCAGCCGCAGAATCCTGCACGTCGCGACCATAGTCGGAGTGGGTCGCGGGCACCGGCCACCAGGTGGAGCACCAGTCCACGTCGGCCCAGCCAAACGCCAGCTCCTCCACCACGAAGCTCAGGCCGTTGAAGAGCACGAGATCCACGATGTCCTGGCTGGAGGCCGGCGTGGTGAACTCCACCGAGGTGGCCGAGGTGGAGTCGGGATCGATCTCGCTGGCCGTGCCCCAGTAGCCCAGAGAGACCACCATGTCCGCGGAGGAATGCTCAAGCCCCGTGCCGCTGACGGTGACGGTGTCGCCGCCGTCCACGTGGCCCACCGGGGGCTCCACGCTGGTGATGACCGGACAGGCCGTGCTGTTGGCCGCGCCGGGGGTGCCCAGGTCTTCCTCGAGGGTGCCGGAGTTGTCGATGTTGTAGGCGCAGCTTGCGTCGACCCAGTTGCTGCCGGTGTCGTTGTCGGTGGCGCTAGGCGTGCCCGACAGGGCCATGGCGATGCCATCGTTCAAGGGGAACAAGGTGCCGTCGTCGTAGGCCACCTCGTCGATGATGTCGCCGTCTGTGCCGTCGGTGCCCCAGGTCTTGATGATGATCTCGTCGCCCGTGCTGCCCTGGCTCAGGGTGAAGCCCGTGTACTCGTAGTCGGCGGCGAAGACCGCATCGATACCGCGCACCAAGACCGCGTAGGCCCCCGCTGCCAGGGTGAGGGACTCGTCGATCTGGAAGTCGTTGGAGCCCTCATCCTCCACCACCAGGCCTTCGAGATCGAAGCTGCTGCCCGCAGCGTTGTAGACCTCGAACCACTCCCCGTCGGCGTCGTCCAGGATCTCGGGGTTGGGCATGATCTCGGTGACCACCAGCTCACCCGCCGCCGGACAGGTGTCGGTGATGGAGTCGCCACCGTCGACATGGTCGCAGTCGTTGCCATAGCCGTCGCCACAGATCTCGATGGCGCCCGGGTACGTGATGTCGGAGCTGTCCAGGCAGTCGGTGGCGTCGGAGACGTAGCCGCTGGGCTGGCTGCAGGCGGTGTCGGTGCTGCCCGAGTCACCGTAGCCGTCACTGTCGGTGTCGGCGTACCAGGTGGTGGCGTCGGTGGCGTCTTCGTCCACGCTGCCGTCGCAGTCGTCGTCTTCGGAGTTGCAGACCTCGTCGGCCCCCGGGTACTGCGAGCTGTCGCCGTCATCACAGTCGGTGGAATCGCTGACGTAGCCTGTGGGCTGGTCGCAATCGATGTCGGTGACGGCGGAGTTGCCGTAGTTGTCCGAGTCGGAGTCCTGGTACCAGGTGAGCACGTCGACGGCGCTGTCTTCATCGACGCTGCTGTCGCAGTCGTCGTCCTCGCCGTTGCAGTACTCGTCGGCCCCCGGGTACTGCGAGCTGTCGCTGTCGTCGCAGTCGGTGCTGTCGGTGACGTAGCCGCTGATGGGGTCGCAGTCGTCTTCGCTGACGGCGGAGTTGCCGTAGCTGTCGGTGTCGGAGTCCTGGTACCAGGTGGTCACGTCCACCGCGGAGTCTTCGTCGGTGGTGCCGTCGCAGTCGTCGTCCTCGCCGTTGCAGTACTCGTCGGCCCCCGGGTACTGCGAGCTGTCGCTGTCGTCGCAGTCGGTGCTGTCGGTGACGTAGCCGCTGATGGGGTCGCAGTCGTCTTCGCTGACGGCGGAGTTGCCGTAGCTGTCGGTGTCGGAGTCCTGGTACCAGGTGGTCACGTCCACCGCGGAGTCTTCGTCGGTGGTGCCGTCGCAGTCGTCGTCCTCGCCGTTGCAGTACTCGTCGGCCCCCGGGTACTG
>CAZEJJ010000178.1:0-15042 GCA_964512185.1 uncultured Enterobacterales bacterium
GCCGGTGCCGAATCGTAGCGAGGGCCGCGAGGCGCGCCTCAGGGGGCGCCCTGCGCGGTGGCGCTGGGAGAAGGCATGTTTTCAACATGTTGATGTCAGCGGCGTCACGGAGGGCGCGTCAAGAGGTGTGGATCGTGGGCCGCAGTAGATTCGGTACGTCCTCCAGGCCCCTTGCGCCCTCGCGACGCGGTCTGGCGAGCATGGGGGCCTGATAGTCTCCCGACATCATGGGTAGAGATCTCTCGAGCCGCTTCTTCGCGAGGCGGGAGCTCAGCCTTGGGATGGTCCTGGTGACCATGGCCCTGGTGGCGGTGCTGAGCGTGATCATGGTGGCGCTCGCCTTGATCCGCTACCTCGAGCCCGACCCGCAGGCCCCCGACCTGCTGGCCAGACAGCCCCAGGCCGTCACCCGCCACGCCGCCCAGGACGATGCACCTGTGGGCGCACGCCCCGAGCCCCCCGGGCCGGCCTTCGACGAGGTGGACCGCTGCGCCCTGGAGATCATCCTGGCGCCGGAGGACGACGCTCTGATCGAGGAGGCCAATGTCAGGGCCTACATGTCCGGCAGCTCGCCCCGGGCGGGGGAACGCTTCCAGGCCACGGAGGAGGGCGACAACCGGTGGCGGATCGACGACCTGCCCTGCGGAGTGGCGGGCGTGAAGGCCACCGTCGATGGCTATGTGCCCGCGCGACGAGACAAGGTGGACAGCGTGGTGGCGCGCTCTGTCACCGTGCCCCTGGCCCTGGGGCTCACCCTGCGCGGCACGGTCTTCGACCAGGACGGCGAGCCCATCCACCGCGCGAAGGTCAGGGCCGAGCATATGTCCGATCGCACAGACCGCGACGGGGCATACGAGATCCTGGTGGATCCTGCCGAGCTCTGGTCGGTCTCCGCCTCGGCCGAGGGCTTCCTGGACGACAGCCAGCGCCTGCGGCTGCCGGAAGACAGCGCGGAAGACGCCGTGCTGGACTTCGAGCTGCAGGCCTCTCGCGAGGTCTCGGTCTGGTGCGCCGGCCTGCCCGACGACTCCTGCGCCTCGGTCATGCTCATCATGTGCACCTACCCGCTGCTTCCCTGGGGCAGCGTCTGCCGTGGCGACCCCACCCGCTGCGAGTGCCCCGAGGGATCGGTGGCCATCCGCGGGGGCGGGCAGTCGGTGGAGCTGGCCGCCGACAGCCACGAGGCCTGGCTCGACTTCCGGGGCACCGGCAGCGCGGTGGGCCGGGTGCTGCGCCACGGCGAGCCCGTGGACTGCGATGTCTTTGGGATCCTCCTCCCCAGGGTCATGCCGGATCTGCGGAGCGGCTTCATGGACGGCCGCGACGCCGAGTGCGATGCAGACGGCCGCTTTCTGGTGCAGGGTCTGGCCGAGGGCCGCTGGCAGCTGGAGATCTCCCTCGGCAGCGCGAAGCGCAGCGTGAACAACCTGGCGATCTCCGCCGGCCAGCAGACCGACGTGGGGGAGATCGACCTCTCTGGAGGGGGCCTGATCGAGGGCGTGGTGCTGCACGGCCTCACCGGGCAGGGCGCCCCGGGAGAGATGGTCATGGCCGTGACAGCCGTGGTGGAGGACGATGTCCCCGCTACGCAGTCCGTCTTCACCGGCTCGGAGGGAGCGTTCCAGATCCGTGGGCTGGACGACGGCAGCTACCTGGTCGTCACCTCATCTCGCCCCTTCACCCGCGAGTCGGTGGAGGTGCGGGACGGCGCGGCCGACCGGGAGGTGGTCCTCACCACCGGCGACGCGGACCTGCTGGACGAAAACGGCTTCTCGCTGATCACAGACGAGGCGGGCGAGCTGGTGGTCGACCAGGTCGCCCCCGGCGGCTTCGCGGCCGGCGCGGGGCTGCACCCGGGCGATCAGATCGATGGCGTGCTCATCGCCGGCTTCGACCTGGCGTCTGTGCTGCCATCCCTCGAAGACCAGCTGGTGGAGACGGTCCTGGAGCACTACGGCGGCCCCGGCGTGAGCCTCAAGGTCACCCGCGACGGCCAGCAGCTGGAGGTGGAGCTGGAGTAGGCGAGGGAGGGGCTCGCACCACCCCGGGCCGCGGTGATGATCCGCGAGGATCGGCCGAAATTGTGTGCGTCGGGGGGGCATAGGTGTGATCGATGGGGCGCCTCGAGGGGCCTGGGTCGGGGCCCATCCGCGCGAGGTCTGTACTACGATGCTCCTGTGCCCTCCCCGGCCCCGGAGCCTCCCATGCAGCCTGCCCTCCTCCTCCCGGTCCTGTTCCTGTGCGCCTGCGGCGAGCCGGAGTCCGAGCCCATCAAGGACAGCGGCCAGGCCTGCGAGCCCGCCGAAGAGATCCCCTACGACGGCCTTGACCAGGACTGCGACGGCGCGGACCTCAGCGACGTGGACGGCGACGGCTACGACGCGAGCCAGGCCGGGGGCTTGGACTGCGACGACAGCAACGCCGAGGTCAACCCCCAGGGCGACGAGATCTGCGACTACCTGGACAACGACTGCGACGGCTTGACCGACGACGAGGACGACAGCGTGACCGGCCGCATCATGTGGTACGCCGACAGCGACGAGGACGGCTACGGCGACGCCGAGTCCAGCATGCCCTCCTGCGAGCAGCCCAGCGGCTACGTGTTCGAGAACACCGACTGCGACGACGGCGACGCCCAGGTCAACCCCGACGCCGACGAGGTCTGCGACGAGATCGACAACGACTGCGATGAGCTGGTGGACGATGACGACGACAGCGTCACCGGCCGCACCATGTGGTACGCCGACGGCGACGGCGACGGCTATGGCGACGTCACCGCCAGCCAGCCCGCCTGCGAGCAGCCCAGCGGGTACGTAGGTAGCGCTGGGGACTGCGACGACAACGATCCCACACTCACCACCACCTGCGAGCACCTGGCGGACACCGGATCCGTCTGCGCCTCCCTCATGGGCGATGACGACGGCCTGGTGCCCACCTGGACCGGCGACTGCGACACCGACGCCGGCTACACCTCTTTTGGCGACCGCTGCTACTACGCGGTGCAGGTGACCACCTTCTGGCCCACCGCCCGCGCCAGCTGCATCGCCGCTGGGGGCTACCTGGCTGCGCTCACCTCGCAGGAGGAAGACGACGCTGTCTGGGAGGCCGCCTCCGGCTTCACCCACTGGATCGGGGGCTGCGACGCCGATGTGGAGGGCAGCTGGGCTTGGGTGACCGGCGAGATCTGGGACCACGAGTCCTGGAGCAACAACGAGCCAAGCGACAGCTACGGCGAGGATTGCCTTGTCCAGGGCACCTCGGGCAGCTGGAACGACTACAGCGACTCCGAGACCCGGGGCGGCTACGTCTGCGAATTCGAAGGCGTCACCAGCGGCGGATAGCCTCCCTCCCTGGAGGCAGGCATGGCACTCTGCCAGGTGGCACCCGCTGACTGGGCCGACCCATGCCCCCGGATCTGCACCCCTTTGGCAGGCTGAGGCGCCAGGAAGCGCCGCAGGTCACCAGCTCCTGCTGGGCGGTGAGCTTGTAGCCCTTGAAGCCGTAGTCGGGATCATCGGTGTAGTCCTCGCCGCCCTCGGGCGTGAGGTCGATGTCCTGGGCGAGGGCAGGGGAGACCAGCAGGGCGGCCAGGGCGAGCGCGAGCATCGAGATCCCGAGGGTGGCGGACACCTTCACCTGATCGCGTCGGCGGATCCACAGGCGCAGGTAGTAGAGCTGTGGAGAATCGCCGAGGGTCCCGTTGCCGTCGTCCATCAGGGAGTGGAGGCGGAAGCGCCCCACCTCACTCCCAGCATCGGACTGATCCACACCCTCCCAGGTGTGGATCCAATCCCCCTGGTCGTGGTCATCGCAGTCGTAGGGACGGTAGGAGATCTCGGTGCTGTCGTACTCACAGGCACCCGAGTCGTTGCATGTGCCGGGGTCATCCTCTCTGCAGATCAGGTCTGTGTACGCGCCTGCTCCATCCTCCAGGAACATCCAGATGCCCGAGTGCTCCATGGAGTAGCCGTAGTAGTGCACATCCAGCAGCGCCTCGCCCAGGTTGGGCACCTCCACCACGAAGCTGAAGATCAGCACGTCAGATGACTCGCTGTCGTCGCACCACTCCACACAGGTCGCTTCCTGCTTGTACACCTCCATCGTGTTGTGCTCCCGCCTCTCTCCCCGCGCGGCCGTCGCGCGACCGCTCGCAGGCTTCGGTGGCCACCGGCCGCCCACAGCGCGCCAGGCAGCACACGCCGCACACCTCGGCCTCGGGCAGCGGGGCGAGGCTGCGGGCGTTGGCGCGCAGCCGCGCGTGGCAGGCGCGCCGATTTACGGAGCCGTCCAGCCCTGGCAGGGCACCCACCGGGCAGGCCAGGCGGCAGGGGGCCTGGCTGCCGCAGAGCCACCGACAGCCTCGCGGCATCGCCGGCGCCCAGGCCGGCAGCTCCAGGTCGCTCACCAGCGTGCCCAGCCGTCCGGCGCAGCCCGCCGCGGTGATCAGCAGCCCGTGCCGCCCCAGGCGACCCAGCCCCAGGGCCACCGCCACGTGCCGGTGGGACCAGCGCGAGCTGAGTGACTCGGGATCGTAGTCGCCAGTGGCCGGGGCCGCCGCCGCCCGAGAACCCCTGCTGGTCGCCCATTCCACCACAGCCTGGCCCAGCTCGGCCACAGCTTGGTTGCCCGCCAGGTAGGCCCGCGCCCACACCGGTGAGACCTCGGGAGCCGCCCGCCGGGCTGCCTGAACCACTTCGCCCCGGAAGGGCACGAAGAAGGCCAGCACGGAGCGCGCGCCTGGCAGCAGCTCCTCGGCAGAGCGGTGATCGGCGCGGGTCACGGCCCGCAGCCGCTGGCTGTCCAGCCGCTCCACCGGCCCCACGGCCAGGCGCGCTGTGCCCAGCATGGGGTGCTCGTCCAGCCGGGCGGCGAGCAGGTCGTGCAGCTCCGGGATCGGTGGCTCCGCTTCCATCACCTGGATCCATAGCAGCCACGCCGCGACATGCGGTGACCCGCGCCTGTCCACCGAGGTGGAGATGGACCACGCAGCCTACCCCGAGCGCATCTTCGTGGACGGCATCCATCCCTCCGTCGAGGGCTCGGCGGTGCTGGGCGCGATGGTGTCGGACTTCCTGCGAGCCAACTGATCGCCATCCAGTGCCCGTCGGTCCGTGCCCGACGCGGTTAGACTCGCGGCCATGAGCCCAGACCAGGAAAAGAAGACTGAGCGAGCCGAGACCCGGCGCATCGCCCACCTGTACCACTGGGTGGGCAACGAGGACGTGCTGCTGGTCAGGCCGCTGGTGGTGGGCTTCCTGTTCTGCTTCTACGCCGTGATCTGGCCGCTGCACCTGCTGGCCCGTCGCACCCGACTTGGCCGCTGGGCCGCAGATGTCCTGGATCGGCTGCGCGCCCAGCGGCAGCTCACCGGCTCCTGGACCCACCCCAGCCGCCGCTTCGCCTGGCACCATCGCCAGGTGTTCCGCTTCCAGGCGCTCTACCTGGCGATGGGCCTGGCCACCTGCGGCCTGGGCCTGCTGCTCGGGGCGCCCTTCTACGTGATCACCTTCAAGCGGGCGCGGCAGGAGCTGCTCGACGGCGGCTGGCCGCTGCTGCCCATCGTGGGCCGCTGGCAGCCGGAGCCGCCGGTGGCCGTGGCAGACGAACGCGCGCCGCCGCCCATCCAGACGAAGGAGTAGAGCGTGCAGCTGATCGACCAGCTCATCAGGCTGCTGATGGGGGGCGATCCCAACGAGCCCATCCTGTCGATGATCCCGCGCGGGAGCCTCGCATGATCTACGCCGCATCCTTCGTCATCCTGCTCGCCCCTGCGCTGCACGCCGCCGAACCCGGCCCCATCGATCGGGGCTGGTACCTGGCCCAGTCCGGTCGTGTGGAGCAGGCCCAGCAGCTCGCCGTGGAGCGGCTGCACCGCGACGCCGGCGACCTGGCCGCCCATCGGCTGCAGGCCTGGATCATGGTGAACGGCCTGCGGGCCGGGGCCGAGGCCGAGGCCCTGTACCGCGGCTGGCTCGAGCAGGAGCCCGACAGCGCCGCCGCGCGGCTCGGCCTGGCCGCCACCCTGGACTTCGCCCACCACGAACCAGGCGAGCACTGCGAGGAGGTGGAGCGGCTGCTGGACGATCCGCCCACCCGGCCCGACGAGCGCTACTGGTCCCTGCGGGTGCTCTACGAGGCTCGCCGGCGGTGCCCGGGAGAGCGCCTGCCGCTGCGCGAGCAGCTCGTGCAGCTGGGCGGCGAGCACGCTGTGGCCAGGGCCTACTCCCTGCGGCTGCGCGTGCAGCACGGGCCCGTGAACGCCGATCTCGCCGCCGATCTCGCCACGCTGTACGACGAGCAGCCCTGGCGGCTGCACTACCCGGGCAGCCTGTGGCGCATGAGCGAGGGCGAGGTCCTGGAGCCGGCCCGCGAGCAGGCACTGGCCGCCGCCACCCGCAACCTGGCCAGCTCCGAACCCCTGGCGGTGGAGTCGGCCCTCAGGCTGTTCCGCTTCGCTGGGGAGCCCCACGGCGAAGCCCTGGCCGAGGAGCGCCTGGCGGTGCTGGATCCCGAGCACGGCCCCCACGCCCTGCGCAGGAGCGGCGGGGTGGCCTGGATCCCCCGGCCCGACCTGCCCGATCGCTCCCTGATGTGGGAGATCCGGGGCGCCAGCAGCAAGGCCAACCCCATCAGCGCCCTGGCCGCCGCCCTCGAATTCCAGGACCGGGTGCCCGCCGAGGGTCCGGTGCGCGCCGAGTACGAGGACCACCTGGCGCGGCTCTACGATCGCAGGGCTCAGCCGGGCAAGGCCCTGGAGGCCCTGCGCCGCGCCTGGCTGGCCGACCCTGCCGATCCCGAGCGAGCCAACGGGTTCGCCTGGCAGGCGGCCCTGGCCGAGGAGCACCTGGAGGAGGCTCTGCAGGCCATCGAGGGCGCCCTGGCCGCCGTGCCCAGCTACGACCCCCGCGGAGATCACCTCTCCACCGACTACGACGAGTGGCTGCGCGACCTCTCCAGCTCCGCAGCCGCCTACAGCGACACCCAGGGCTGGCTGCTGTACCGCCTGGATCGCCTGGAGGAAGCCGCCGAGGCCCTGCGCCGCGCCGTGCTCATCTCCCCCGAACCGCACGACGTCTTCCACCTGCACCTGGGCCTGGTCTACGCCCAGCTGGGCAGGCCCCACGAGGCCCGCCTGCAGCTGGGTCGAGGCCTGGCCCTGGCCGACGGCGACCACCGCAGGCTGGAGCGCCAGGCCCGACGACTGCTGGAGCCCCTCTACGAGGATCAGCGCTGGGCGCCCGAGGGCCTGGAAGGCTGGATCGCGCTGCAGGTCCCGGCCGCCGCCAGCGAGCCCGGGGAGGAGCCGCCCGAGGTGGAGCGCGGCGTCTACCGCCTGGGCCGCCCCTTCCCGGATCTCGCGCTACGACAAGGCGAGCAGGAGCTGCACATCTCCGACTTCCAAGGCCTGCGCGTGGTGGATCTGTGGGCCACCTGGTGCGGCCCCTGCGTGGCGGCCCTGCCCCACATGGACAAGGTCGCGCGGCGCTACGCCAGCCAGGGCGTGACCGTGATCGCCCTGTCGGTGGACAGCAGCCAGGAGGAGATGATCGCCTGGTTCGAGGGCGATCTCCCCAGCCACCTGGAGCTGGCCTGGGCTGGCCACGGCGCCCTGGAGGCGGCCAAGGTCACCGGCATCCCCTCCACCTTCCTGCTGGACGAGCAGGGCGTGGTGCGCGGCTTCAGCAGCGGCTGGGGCATGGGCAGCCGCGGCGACGAGAGGGCCTCGCGCAGCGAGCTGGAAGACAAGCTCGATGGCATGCTGGAGGAGCGCGGCCTCGCAGCGCCCGGGCCCCAGGAGGAATGACCACCGCTTTGCCAAGCCGTGGTGGGCGTCGGCGGTACCTCAGGCTAGGGTGACGCCCCACAGGGAGTTTCCATGCTGCTGACCGCCCTCCTCCTGGCCGCCGTCCCCACCCTGGCCAGCCCCGTGGTGGGTGGCGATCGTGCCGAAGACGGGGTCTGGCCCGACTGCGCGGCGATCTACTTCGGCGGCGAGGTGGGCTGCACCGGCACGCTGGTGGCGCCCACCGTGGTGCTCACCGCCGCCCACTGCATCGGCGGCATCTCCAAGGTCAAGCTGGGGGTCACCGATCACCGCGACAGCGGCGAACAGATCCGCGTGGCCGACGAGATCCGCTATCCCCAGCACTGGAGCTCCTACGACATCGGCGTCCTGGTGCTGGAGGAGCCCGCCCAGACGGAGCCACGGCTCATCGCCCAGGGCTGCATCCTGGACAACCATCTCTACGACGGCGCCGACGTGGCCATCGTGGGCTACGGCGCCATCGATGAGTGGGGCAACCAGTACACCCCCTACCTGCAGGAAGCGTTCACCACCGTCAGCGACCACGACTGCTCCGACATCTCCTCGGGCTGCACCGCCGCGGTCAGCCCGGGCGGCGAGCTGGGCGCCGGGGGCAGCGGGGTGGACTCCTGCTACGGCGACTCCGGCGGGCCGCTCTACCTGCTCACCGACCAGGGTGACTACCTGGTGGGCATCACCTCGCGCGCCTACGACTGGGTCAACGTGCCCTGCCGCGACGGCGGCATCTACGGGCGCCCTGACGCCATCATCGACTGGATCGAGGGCCAGACCGGGGTGGAGATCCCCTCCGTCAGCTGCAACCAGCCCCCCGAGCCCACGGTCAAGCGCATCGTGGTCGAGCGCGGCCAGACCGTCACCGTCAGCATCCAGCCCAACGATCCCGACCAGGGCGACACCCACACCTATTACAAGGTGGAAGATCCCGACCACGGCCGCCTGTCCCTGTCCGACGACGGCGAGGTCAGGTTCAAGGCCAACCGCAAGAAGGAGAACATCGGCCCCGATCTCGCCGTCGTGGGCGTCGAGGACGACGCCGATCCGCCCCACGCGGTGGAGCTGGAGATCGAGATCGAGATCACCGACCGCACCGGCTGCGGCTGCGCCGCCGGCCCAGCCCGGAGACCTCTGCCCTGGAGCCTGGCGCTGCTGGCGCTGCTGGGCCTCGGCGCGCGCAGGCGCCGCGGGATCTGCTGAGCCTGATGTTCCTGTAGGGTAGACGATCTGGGACCCCATGGAACGTCCACCCTCCGGCTCACATCCGCGCGTCGCCTGCTGCCTGCTCCTGGCGGGCTGCGCAGCCGCGCCCGCCGCCGCGCCGGCGCCCGGCGTGCAGCTCTTCGGCGCCCCCCACCAGGCCCTGGCCCACAGCGAGCACCCCATCGACATGGTCCTGCTGCCCGGGGGGAGCTTCACCATGGGCAGCCCCGAGGGCGAAGGCTACCAGCTGGAGCACCCCGCCCACCAGGTCACCGTGGCGCCCTTCTACATGGCCGCCCTCGAGGTGACCACGGCCCAGTGGGCCCTGGTGAACGAGCAGGAGCGCGGGGACCAGGAGAGCGGCTCACGGCCGGTGGAGAAGGTGACCTGGTGCGCCGCGCTGCGCTTCGCCAACGCCCTGTCTTCCCGCGAGGAAGGGCTCCGGCCCGTCTACCACCTGCGCGACTGCGAAGCAGGCGACCAGGTCACCTGGGTCCGGAGCAGGCGCGGCTACCGGCTGCCAACCGAGGCGGAGTGGGAGTACGCCGCGCGCGCCGGCAGCGACAGCGCCTGGTCCTGCGGCGACCAGCCGGAGTGCCTGGAGCAGGTGGCCTGGGTCGCCGTGCGGGGCAACCCGGGCGTCCACCCCGTGGGCGAGAAGCAACCCAACGCCTGGGGTCTCTACGATCTGCACGGCAATGTCTGGGAGTGGACCTGGGACCCGTGGTCGGCCTACGGATCCCAGGACGAGCCCGATCCCGCGCGGCGCGCCGTGCGAGGGGGCGGGGCCTGGTACGTGCCCGACATGGCACGCTCGGCCTTCCGCTATCCGCGGGCCGCAGGCCAGGCCGTGGCCGGGCAGGGGCTCAGGCTCGCCCTGGACCCGCCACCCGGCACGGGTGGAGGCTGAGCCCATGAAGCCGAGGCAGCTCTGCATCGCCTGGCTCCTCTTGCTGGGTTCCTGGGGCTGCGGACCGCGCAAAGACCCCACCGCGAACCCCGACCTGCTGCTGGTGCTGCTCCCTGGGCTGCGGGCGGACGCCCCGGCAAGTCCCGCCGCCGAGGCCGCTCTCCTCGGCGCCTTCGGCGACCGCCCGCTGCGCAGCGCCACCTCCGCCTACAGCCAGAGCATCGCCACCTACCTCAGCACGGCGTCCATCCTCACGGGCCTGTACCCCTCGGCCATCCCCCTCTGCGGCTTCGCCGACCACCGGAGCTCTTCCATCTCGGACCAGCCCTGGTGCTCGGGCTTGCCCGAAGGACGCTCCACCCTGCCCGAGAGCCTGTCGGTGTACGGCTACCGGACCGCCCTGCTGCACACGGGCCTGCTGGAGCAGGGGCAGCTGGAGGACAGGTTCGCGCGGGCCCGGGCCCTCGGCGCCGGCGCCGGCGGCACGCCCTGGCCGGAGCTCCGGGAACAGGCGCTGGACTTCTGGACCGAGAGCGACGACCCCCGCCTGCTGGTGCTGCTGCTGGGCGACTTCATGGCCAGCGTCCCCCGGCTGGGCACCGACGGCAGCCGGCCCGACGCTCGAGCGACCCAGGCGCGGTACCTCCAGACGGCCCAGGGTCTGGCCCCGCAGCTGGTGGACCTGGTGGATCGCCTGGAGGCCGGCACCACCCGGCCCCTGCTCGCGGCCATCACCGCCCCCCACGGCCTGGACCTGGGGGAACCGAGGCACCCCAACGAGCCCCAGGCGGCCCTGATGTCCCGGGCGGTGTACAGCGACGGCACCGCCCAGGTCCCCCTGCTCTTGCTGGGTTCAGCGGTGCAGCAGAGCAGCACCATCCAGCAGCCCGTGGAGCTGATCGACCTGCTCCCCACCCTGCTGGCCAGGACCGGCGCCACCCTGCCCGCCAGCGCACCGGGGCAGGACCTGCTGGCGGCCGAGTTCCAGGAAGATCCCGCCGCGGTGGCCTACGGCGAGCTGGGAGACATGCTGGCCCTGCGCAAGGGCGACTGGCTGCTGCGCTTCCGCACCAAGGTGCACCACGGCAGCTCCCTGAGCAGCGATCTCACCGACTTCCTGCTGCAGCCCCCCCAGGCCGAGCTGGACGGCTACTACCTGCTCTTTGACAGCCGCAGCTCCAGCCGCCCGCAGCTCAGCCTGCACATGGACCACTGGGACCAGGTGCTCGAGCTGCGCCAGGAGCTGATCGAGGTGCGCACCGGCCCGGGCGCGCCCCACGCCAGGGCCCTGGAGCCCGAGAGGCTGCTGGAGCTGCGCATGACCGCTGCGGATGGGTACTGGTAGGAGAGCTCACTCCGCCGGCTCGGGTCCTTCGGTGCCCTGGCTCAGAGCCCCTTATCAACCGAAGCTGCCGATGTTCTCGTCCATCCACTGCAGGCGGCTCTGGGTCCACTCGCGGATGTACTCCTGCTCGCCCTCCCAGCTCTCGGTGGGACACAGCCAGCAGCGATCGCTGAAGCAGAAGTCGATCTCGCTGATCTCCCAGACCTCGAAGTTCTCTTCCAGGGCCGGGCCCATCACCTCGGTGTAGCGATCCATGCGCGCCAGGACGACGTCGGTGGCCAGCTGATCGGCGCGCAGCTCGAACCAGCGCTCCTCCAGCCGCTGCTGGAAGCTCAGGGAGCTGCCCATGGCCTCGATGAGGCTGGTGCGGTAGCCCAGCCAGCTGTCCCAGCCACAGCTGGTGTTGGGGTAGCCGCCGAAGGCCAGGTCCAGGTCCCAGGGCAGGAAGTGGATCAGCCCGCCCTCGTCGCGCCAGAGATGCACCGACAGGAAGTAGGCGTCGTTGTTGCGGGACAGCTCCTGGATGATGATGAAGTCCACCGCGCTGTCCAGGTCCACGTGCTCCCAGATGGACTCGGGATCGCCGCTCCACACGGCGTCCTGTAGCTGCTGGATCTGGCCGGTGACGTTCGCGATGGCCGTGGCGCTGGCTTCCTCCTGGCGCGGCCACACCATCAGCCACTGGCCGTACACGGCGCTGGCGCTCATGAAGCCCGCGCCGCCGTCGTCGTTCTTGACCAGAAAGCTCAGGCCGTCCAGGCGCTCCGAGATGGCCACGCGATCGTCGTCCCGCTTGGCGCGCTCACCCCAGGTGTAGACGCCGGTCCAGGCTCCGTTGAGCTGCACGTCGCAGAGCACCGTCTCGGTGGCGTAGCGCTCGGGGCCGCCGAAGCTCTGGAACAGATCGTAGCCCAGCTTGTTCCGGAACAGGGCCCGGTCAGCGTAGTTGCCGTTGAGGATCCAGTCGCTCTCGGCTCCCATGCCGTAGAAGTCCACATCCACGTCTTCCTCGCCGGTGGCGTCCGTCCACAGCTCGATGCCGTACTGGCGCTTGGGAAACCCCGAGGATGATCGGCCGCGATACTCCACCCCGGCCCAGCCCTGGTACAGGGTGCTGCCCGCGTCGCTCTGCAGGTGCAGCTGGCAGGGCACCTTGGGATCGAAGGGGATCTCCTGGTCGCAGTCCAGCTGCACGTGGCACAGCGCGGGGGTCTGCCAGGTCTCGGTGTCGTTGTCGCCCAGGCCCTCGGTGTCGTCGGGAGGATCGCCCGAGTCGGACGGAGCCGTGCTGTCACGCGGAGGCTCGCTGTCGCCGGGCGTCACCACGGGCACGGGCCGCTGGGAGCAGGCCGCGATGATCAGGACGAAGAGCGAGCTGGCGGAGAACATCAGAGCCGCAGTATCGCATCAATCGTCGTAGCCGGGGCGGGGGTCGGGCAGCCTGGCGGGCAGCTCGCCGCCCGGCGCGTCGTGGTCGCAGCCGCAGCCGAAGCAGGGCTTGTCGGCGCGGCCCTCGAAGCGGGCGCAGGGCAGGGGCTCTCCGCGCTCGTCCTGGCGCTGGCCCTCCGCGTGGCACCGGAGCACATGGGGGTTGTCCGAGTGGAAGGTCCAGTTGAACAGCAGGCAGCCGCCGTCGTTCTCCGGACCCGGGCAGGTGCAGATGGTGTAGCGCTCGTCCACCACCGCCATGGAGGTGAACACCGCGCCGCGCGCGAAGTAGGCCAGGTCAACCCACGCCGCCAGGACCTCGGGGTGCATGCGCCAGGTGCGCCGGTTGTTGCGCATGGTCTGGCGCCAGTGGCTGACATAGCGGGGGTGGTCCAGCAGCAGCTCGTAGTGGGGCCAGCTCTGCTCGAAGAATGCGCCGGTGGAGTAGCCCTCGTCGCCCACCCGGCCCAGGGTGGCGAAGCGCCGCAGCAGCGCCGTCGCCTCGGGCGAGGTGACGTGATCGCTGCCCTGCACCCGCTCCCAGGTGCGCACCAGGCGCTGCAGCCACGGGCGGCAGTCATCCTCGCTGCCCAGCAGGTAGACCTGCTCGCTGTCGGGCAGGTACAGGTCGTTCACCCGCCTGGCCTGGCGGCAGATGCACATGCCCAGGTACCAGTCGCGGGCCTCCATGATGTCGCGCTTCACCTGCTGCAGCGGCACCACGTGTCCCACCAGCAGCACCCCGCAGATCTCCTCGAAGATGGCGTGCAGCTGCTCCACCGGCAGCTGCTCCGCCTGGGTGGCCAGCAGGATGGCCCGCTCGTGCAGCGGCTCCCAGGCCGCCAGCCGGTTGCCGATGACTGCCAACGCCACGCGCTGCGCAAGTCTGCGCGCCACCGAGTCCTTGACCCGCGGATCGAAGCGATCCCGCAGGCGATCGTAGAGGATGCGGGACAGCGGCTTCACGGGGAACGCCATCCTGCCGCGTCGCGGTACTCGGTGCTGAACGCGTCGCGCTCCACCACCAGGGCGCGGCCGGTGAAGGGGCCGTCGGGGCAGAAGCCGGCGTGGGGCTGGCGGACCAGCACGGGGCGGCCAGGCTCGAGGGGCAGCTGCACGACCTGGTCGCCGTCGTGCAGCAGCAGGGTCAGCCGGCCCTCGAGCAGCAGGAACAGCTCGGGGCAGCTGTGGCGCTCCAGCTCGGGGCAATCCTCGGGGCTCGTGGCCTCGGGGGAGAAGATCCCCAGCCGCCAGTGCCCCCCGTCGCCACAGAGCACCTGCCACAGGCGACCGGCTTCGATGGATAGCGGCTCTTCGGTGGGTGCGTCGGGAAATGAGGGCGAGCGGACGGTGACGGTGCGCATGGGGGGCTCCGAGGGGGACTGGACCAGGAGTAGCCCGAAGCAGCACTGGAGCGCACACGCGCACCACAGGCGACCCTGGCCGTCAGGGTCCACGGCGATGCGCGGTCCGTTCAGCACCCGGAAGGGCTACCGCTGAAGCAGCTGAAATCGGTCAGGACCTCGCCGCGAGCTGGGGGCTCGCAGGTGTAGCCGCTGACGCTGGACTCATAGCGGGTGAAGAGGTGCTCGCCGGTGCCCGAAGACGTGGTCGCGCTGAAGCGCCACAGCTCGCAGGTGTCGGCGTAGGGCGCGGTGCCGGCGGCCGGGCCCGAACCCAGGTCGTAGATGTAGCCCAGATCCACGGTGCCGCAGTCGTAGCCTGCCTCGACCAGCGCCGAGTTGTCTGACGACGATGAGGTGTCGTACTCCACGATGATGTGGTCCGTGGAGAGCGAGCATTGCACGGCGTGCCAGGTACTGGCGACGCTGGTGGCGCGGGCGATCCGTGCCTCCTGTTCGTTGGCGTACCCGCTGCAGGTGCTCGGAGCCGAGCTGCTGTCGTTCCAGCAGTGGGCGCCCGTGCTGGAGTCGATGAAACCCCAGATGGCCACCCAGCAGCTCGAGCTGTCGTCGATGACGCCGTTGCAGTCCTCATCCGACCCGTCGCAGGCATCGCTGGCGCCCGGATGAATGCGGCGTCTCCGTCGTCGCAGTCGGTCCCGTCCGGCACCTAGCCCGAGGGCGCCGCGCAGTCGGGCCCAAGCTGGTCGTTGACACGTCAATACACTGGAGGGAACACGCCTTCAAGGCCTGAGATCGCGGTGTATCTACATTTCGCAGTAGATACGCCATAGGTGCATCCCAGCTCGAGACGGTAGATTCCGCCCGGCGGCCAACGGTATTGGGAGGGATGGGCCGGGGCGCCCACCCATGAGCTCATTCGCGGGAACAGTGCGGGCCCGGCCAGCGCAGAGGCTGCCGCAGAGCACGCCGG
>CAZEJJ010000179.1:0-15029 GCA_964512185.1 uncultured Enterobacterales bacterium
GCCGCAGTCGCGACTGCTGGGCCGCAGTAGATTCGGGGTTCTGTCGCCTGCTCTGGATATGGATCACGCTGCCTCCGCCGGCGGGAGCCTATCCCGCCCCGGAGCAGCGAGGTGCCAGGAAATGACCGCCCCCCGCCTGCTGCTGGTGGTCTTGACCATCGCCTGTACGCCCGATGCCGAGGACAGCGCCGACAGCGCGGCTCCCGGCCCCTGCGCGGCCGTCGCGGGTGAGCCCGCCCTGGACAGCTGGGGCGGCGACGCGCGGGTGGCTCTCGAGGCCACCGGCTTCTACCGCACCGAGAAGCTCTGCGAGCGCTGGTGGCTGGTGACCCCCGAGGGCCACCCCACCTGGTCCATCGGCGTCAACCACGTCACGGCCAACGGCGATCGCGACGGGGTGACGGGTGAGCAGCTGTACGCCGAATCGGTGGACGCCATCTACGGCAGCGACGAGGCCTTCGCCGAGGCCAGCGCCGAGCGGCTGCGCGGCTGGGGCTTCAACACCGCCGGGGCCTGGACCTCCACCGATCTCTTCCTGCCCCACCTGCCGGTCACCCCGGTGCTCTACCTGGCAGGCTACGACTGGCTGGACGGCGACCGCAGCGACTGGTTCGACCCCGCCTGGGAGGCCGCGGTGCTGGACACCGTGCAGGCCGACGTGGCCCCCTTGGCCGACGAGCCGGCGATCCAGGGCTGGTTCCTGGACAACGAGATCAGCTGGGGGCCCGACTGGCGCGGGCTGGACAGCCTGCTGCAGGCCTACCTGGGCTTCGAAGCCGAAGCGCCCGGCAAGATCGTGGCGGTGGACTTCTTGCTGGAGCAACTGTCGAGCGTGGAGCAGGTGAACAGCGCCCTGGGCACCAGCTTCGCCGATGGCGACGCCATGCTGGCGGCCACCACCGGCTGGGACGCCCTGGATCCGGGCAGCTCCGACACCGAAGGCGAGCTCAGCTCCGCCTTCCTGTCCATGGCCGCCGAGCACTACTTCTCCACCGCGGTGGGGGCCGTCCGAGCCGCCGATCCCAACCACCTGGTGCTGGGCAACCGCGAGGTGTCGGTGCTCACCCGCTCGGAGGTCTACCTCGCAGCCGCGGATCAGCTGGATGTCATCGCCATCAACAACTACGTCTTCATCGATGGCATCGCCGAGGGGGCCCTGGATCTCAGCGGAGGTCTCGATCCCGCCTGCGGCTTCGAGGCCCTGGCCGAGATCGTCCATCTGCCCGTGCTGGTGAGCGAGTTCGGCTTCCGCGCCGCCGACTCGGGCCTGCCCAACTCCTGGCCCTTCTTCTACCCCACCTACGACACCCAGACCGAGCGCGCCCAGGCCTTCGAGGACTACGCCACCCTGCACCAGTCCAGGCCCTGGATGGTGGGCTACCACTGGTTCGAGTGGGTGGACCAGCCCATGGGCGGCCGCGAGATGGACGGCGAGGACAACAACTGGGGCCTGGTGAACGAAGCCGACGAGCCCTACACCGAGCTCACCGAGCGCATGACCCAGGTGAACGCCGCCGTGTTCGAGCAGCTCCGGGTGCCCGTGGAGTGAGGTTCAGAGCCCCGTGTCGGCGCCGCTGATGACGCCTTCGAATTCGCAGACGTAGCCCTGAGTCCAGGGATCGCTGCTGCAGTCGATGTCGTTCCAATCGCCCGCACCGGAGGCATACATCTCCAGGCAGTCCTCGCCGCTCATGTCGTTGGGTTCCGTACCTTCCCAGCTCGTGTAGTCGAAAGCCTCGCCGGTGACCCAGGTCCAGACGCCCTCGGTGTCACCGTCACAGCCACCCAGATAGGGGCGGTCGTTCTGGGCCTGTATGACGGTGTTCTCGCTGGCGTCAGCCACCGTGGCCAGGTAGCCGCCCGCTGCGATGCAGCTGGCCCGGGCGTCGGTCCAGGCGGTATCGGTGGACACCGCGTAGTAGCAGTGCCCAGCGTAGTACTCGTAGCCGGCGCCGCTGTCGCAGTCTCCGGTCCACACCGGCACCAGCCCGTCGTCGCTGCCCATCAGCGCGCTGCAGATGGTGCCGTCATCGGCGGAGCCTCCACAACCCACGGTGGACGACGGGTCGTCATCGTCGCAGTCTGAGCGATCCGACACATAGCCGCTGGGTTGATCGCAGGCGGGGGCGTAGTCGCTGGCGTCGCCGTAGCCGTCGCCATCGTCGTCGGCGTACCACATGGTGCGGCCGGTGACGCTGGGGTCATCGTCGTCCACCAGGCCGTCGCAGTCGTCGTCGATCCCGTTGCAGATCTCCCCGGCTTCGGGGCTGATCTCGCCGTCATCGTCGTCGCAGTCGCTGCCATCGGCCACATGCCCGCTGGGCTGGTGACAGGCAGGCATGCCACCGCTGGCGTCGCCGTAGCCATCGCCGTCCGCATCTTCGTACCAGGTGGAGGCACCCTGCACGTCATCGTCCTGCCCATCCACCAGGCCGTCGCAGTCGTCATCGATGCCGTTGCAGATCTCCGCAGCCCCGGGATGCACCGCGTTGTCGCTGTCATCACAGTCCGTGCCTTCGGCCACGTGTCCGCTGGGCTGGTGACAGGCGGGCACGGTGCTGTCTGCATCACCGTAGCCGTCGCTGTCGGCGTCGGCGTACCAGGTGGAGGGACCCTGCAGGTCGCCGTCCTGCCCGTCCACCAGGTCGTCGCAGTCATCATCGGTCCCGTTGCAGATCTCGTCCGCGTCGGGATTGACCTCTGCGTTGGCGTCGTCGCAGTCATCCCCACCGGCCTCCGAGGCGTCCCAGCCGTCGCCATCCACATCGGCCAGATCGGTGCCATCACAGTCCTGGTCCAGCCCGTCGTAGGGGATCTCGTCGACGGGCTGGCAGTCCTGGCCGCTGTCCTTGGGCTCCCCCACTTCGGGCGTGGGGCAGCCGACGAGAAGGCACGCGATCCACAGCGCGTTTCGCACGGTCATCCCCGGGCTGGTCGTTGAGGGCGGCTCTCGAGAGCAGCATACCGCAAAAAACCGGCCAACGCCGCGGGCTCAGGGCAACCAGCCGCGGGCCAGGAAGCCGCGGCCCGCCACCACGAAGCCTGCGTCCAGCACCGAGACCACCCTCAGTGGGGGTGCGCTCACCGGCAGCTCGCGCCAGTGGGCTCCGGCGTCGCGGGTGGTGAGCACGAAGCCCCCCAGGTGGGCAGGGCAGCGCTCGCCCACCAGCACACCGCGCCGGCCATCCTCGGAAAAAGCCAGGTCGCGCACGGCGGCGGCGGTCTCCGGCAGGGGCAGGGAGCGCCAGCTGTGGCCCCCGTCCCCAGACCGGTACAGCACCGCCTGGCTGCAGGGCTCCGGATCCATGTCCCGGCCGCCAACCAGCCAGCTCTGACCTCCGTCGGGGCTGTCCAGCACCAGCAGATCGCCCAGCTGATCCGGGTCCACCGGCAGCCCCGACAGCTCGGAGGGGGCGCCGTCAGCCCCAGAGGCCAGGAAGAGCATCGGGCCGGAGAGCCCCGAGCCGAGGCCACACCAGCCGCCGGCGGCGGAGCGCAGCTCGAACACCAGGAAGCCGTCGGCCTGCGCGCCGTCGGGCAGCAACCAGCCGTCGGCGGAGCGCCAGCGCCGCCCCCCGTCGGGACTGTAGGCCAGCCGTCCTGACCAGGCGTCGGCCAGGAGCAGGCCACCCTCACCGTCGCTGGCCACGCTGCCGCAGGCGCTCAGATCACCCAGCTGGGGTGCGAAGGCGGAGGCCCCGGGCAGCAGCACCTCCCAGCCACGGCGCGCGGACCAGCGCTGGAGCAGGGGCGAGGCCGGCCCGGAGCGATCCAGACCGCAGAGCAGCAGCTGACCGTCCGACGGGGCCAGCAACCCGTGCACGTCCAGCCGGGGCGAGGGATGGGCGCGCTGGAAGCTGGCCCCGGCGTCGGTGGTGATCCACAGGCCGCGGCCGGAGCTGCAGCCCACGGAGCCCCAGCCGTCGACGCCCAGCGCCAGAGCGGTGATGTCGGCCCCCAGGCAGGGATCCTCCAGGGGCAGCAGCCCCCCCGACACACCGGAGTCGACGCCGGGTGGTGGCGCCACCCAGGGCTCGGGCGTGCAGGCGAAGGCCAGGGCCGAACAGATCAGGAGGGAGGAGAGAGCGCGAGCCATGGGACACCTCGGGTCGTGGGTTGGCGGCTCGCACAGGAGCAAGCCGCGTACCAGCCCCGATCCACCGAAAACCCGCTTGCGTCCGTTCGCTGAGCGTCGAAGTGTCGAAGCGATCCGTCAGCTTTCGACGCTCTTCGACGATCTCCGAATTGCGATCACCGCCGAAGCCGCCAGGCCCAGCAGGCCCAGCAGGCCCAGGCGCAGGCCCCAGGTCCAGCCCCAGGGCCGGTAGTCCATCAGCACCTCGTGCTCACCGGCTCCGAGCGCCACACCGCGAAAGGCGCCGCCCACGCGCAGCAGCTCCCGCGGCTCGCCGTCCACCTGCACCCGCCAGCCCGGCGCCCAGGCGTCGGCCAGCACCAGCAGGGCCGGCTCCTCGGGCGCCGCCCGCAGCTCGACCCGCTCGGGCCAGGGCTCCCGCAGCTCCACCGGCACGGGCTCCACCGGCGAGCGGGTCGAGGCCAGCTGCTCCAGCACCGGATCGCGGCCCTCGGGCGGCTGCACCGGGGGCCTGCGCCGCGCGGCGGGAGCATCATCGAGGCTCGCCAGTGCCCGCCGTGCATCCGCCTCGAGCCGCAGCCCGTAGGCCAACCAGGCTCGCGGAGCGTGGGGATCCAGCTCGAAGATGCGCAGCGGAGCGTCCAGTCCGCTGAGCTCCGTGAGCGACGCCACCGAGGCCTCGGCCTGCTCGTCCCCAGCCACCACGGCCAGGTAGCGCACCGCCCCGAAGGCCAGCACACCGAGGTTGCTCTCGCTCAGGGCGCTGACGGGGAACCAGGGCCGCACCAGGGCGGGATCCAGGGCGGCCATCAGCAGCTCGGTGTCCGCGGACACGGGCAGCTCGTAGCCCCGCAGATCCCGCAGGCCTGCCAGCATGCCCGTGTCGGGCTGCAGGGCCCAGCCCAGGCCGCTGACGCGCCCAGCGCCCGCCAGCTCCGCCAGCTGAAAGGCCCAGGCCGCGGGTGTGGGGCGAAAGTCATCGGGTTGCAGCATGCCCTGGTCGGATCGCCGCGCCACCAAAAGCTCGACGCAGACCGCGACCACCAGCAGCCAAGCCCAGCGCCCCCGGGGCAGGGCCAGCCCGGCGGCCACCGCGATGGCCAGCCCCGCGAAGCCCCCGAGCCGCGCGTGGTTGGCGGGAATCCAGTCCAGCAGCGGCAGCCCCAGGGCCAGAGCCAGGGCCAGGGCCGCCCCCGCGAGCCACCAGCGTCCCGCCGCCCGCCGCAGGCCCCAGAACGCCAGCAGCAAGGCCACGAGGCCCACGTGCAGGTTCTGCTCCAGGTGCGCCCCGCTGCCGGCCCAGTCACCCCGGGCGGGATGGCCGAAGGGATCGGGCCAGGCCAGCGTGAGCAATGAGCTCCAGGGCAGGCTCTGGCTGCCGCGCACGCCGAGGGTCACCGACGATGAGAGGTGCTCGGCGAAGGGCAGCAGCGCCGGGGCGGCCAGCAGTGAACCCACGGCGAGCCCCAGCAGCAGCTGCGCCCAGGCTCGCCAACCCCGCAGCAGGCAGGCCGCCACGGCCAGGGCGAAGAGCAGCCCGTGCACCGCGGTCTGCGGATGCCCCGCCAGCAGCATGGCTGCCCAGAACACCGCCACCAGCCAGCTCCCGCCGCGACGCCTCCCCAGCAGCAACAGGGCCCAGGCCAGCCAGGGTGTCCAGGCATAGACCCAGGCGTGGGGATGCAGCAGGCGACACACGGGGAAGGCCGACAGCATGGCGACGGCGCCCGCCACCAGCCCTCCGGCGGCGCTCGCTCCCAACAGCCAGGCCAGCAGGGCGGCCCCCAGCCCGGCGCCCACGAGGGCGAGGTACAGCCGCAGATCCTGAGCCGTGGCCGGGGGCAGCACCAGCTCCAGCGACACGGGAGGGTACATGCCCGCTGACAGGCCATCCGCCAGCAGCGGCACGCCGGCGTGGAGGTCGGGATTCCACAGGGGCGGCCGCCCGCTGGACCAGGAGCGCCGGATGCGATCGCGCAGCGGACGGAACTGCACCGCAGGATCCGACAGCTGGTGGTTTCGCACCCAGCCCCCAGGGCCCTCTGCGCTGCGGAAGGCGTGGTGCACGCTCAGGTGCTCGTCGGCGGCCACCACCTTGGGGCCGGGCATGGCGCCGGGGTACTGCAGGCAGGGCAGCAGCAGCAGCACCAGCAGGGCCACCGCGCGCGGCCATGGAAACTTCGCTGGCATGCCCTGACCCAGACGCCACCTGCCCGGCTGTTGGCTAAGAGCTAAAGGCTAACAGCTGCGTCCGCCGGACCCCGCGGCAGCCCGGAGGATCCAATGCGCGTGCTGATGGCCCAGGTGTCGCCCGTCGTGGGCGATCTGGATGGCAACAAGGCGCTGGTCCTGGACGCCCTGCAGGTGGGGCGCGACCAGCGCGCCGACCTGGTGCTGCTGCCCGAGATGGTGATCTCCGGCTACCCACCCCGCGACCTGCTGGACTACGCCGGCTTCCTCGATGCTTGCGAGGAGGCAGCGCTGGAGGTGAGCGCAGCCACCCGAGCGGGCGACCCGGTGCTGATCTTCGGCTGCCCGGTGCGCGACGGCTCCACGCTGCGCAACAGCGCGCTGATCTCCCAGGATGGGCGGCTGGTGGCCCGACGCCACAAGTCCCTGCTGCCCACCTACAACGTCTTCGACGAGACCCGCTACTTCGAACCGGAGTCGCAACCCCGCCCGTTGCGAGTGGCGGGCGTGAAGCTGGGCATCACCATCTGTGAAGACCTCTGGACCGACACCGAGCTGCTGCCGCGCTACCGCTACGATCTCGATCCCCTCGACCACCTCACCGGCTGCGACGCCATCCTGAACTTGAGCGCATCGCCCTTCCACGCCGGCAAGGCGGGCCTACGGCGGGTGCTCTTCGGGCGCCGATCCCGCGAGGCGGCGGCTCCCATGTTCTTCGTCAACCAGGTGGGCGGCAACGACGAGCTGCTCTTCGACGGCCGCTCCATGGCCTTCGATGCGGCGGGCAACCTGCTGGCCCAGGGGCGGGCCTTCGACAGCGAGCACCTGCTGGTGGACACCGACACGGCCGCGGTCATCAAGCCCCCCCTCACCCGCTTCGAGCCCGAGCTGGAGCAGGCCCTGGTCATGGGCCTGCGCGACTACGCGGCGCGCTGTGGCTTCAAGAGCGCGGTGCTGGGCCTGTCGGGAGGCATCGACTCGGCGGTGGTCTGTGTCCTGGGCGCCCTGGCGCTGGGGCCCGAGAACCTGCACGCCGTGGCCATGCCCGGACCCTTCTCCAGCCAGGCCTCCCTCGACGACGCTCGGCAGCTGGCGGCCAACCTGGGGGTGCACTTCACGGTGCTGCCCATCGACCCCGTGTACGAGGCCTACAACGAGCGGCTGGCCGAGCGCTTCGCTGGGCGCTCCTTCGACGTCACCGAAGAGAACCTCCAGGCCCGCATCCGCGGCAACCTGCTCATGGCCATGTCCAACAAGGAAGGCCACCTGGTGCTCACCACGGGCAACAAGTCCGAGACCGCCGTGGGCTACTCCACGCTGTACGGCGACATGGCGGGCGGCATCGCGGTGATCTCCGATGTGTTCAAGACCGACGTGTACAAGCTGGCGCGCTGGTTCAATCGCGATGGCGCCGTCATCCCCGACAACATCATCGATCGCCCTCCATCCGCCGAGCTGGCGCCCGACCAGACCGACGAAGCCTCGCTGATGCCCTACCATCAGCTGGACGCCATCCTCAAGCTCTACCTGGAGGAGCGCTGGGATCCCACAGCCATCGTGGCCCAAGGCCACGACCCGGCCGCGGTGGGGCGCGCCGTGCGCCTGGTCATGCGCAGCGAGTACAAGCGCTGGCAGGCACCTCCGGGACTGCGGGTCACCGTGCGCGCCTTCGGCTCCGGCCGCCGCCACCCCCTGGCCCAGCGCTGGAGCTGGTAGCGATCAGGCTCCGCGCCGCCGGACCACCAGGCCCAGACCCAGCATGAGCAGCGCCAGCGCTCCCGGTGAGCTGCCAGGCGCTACGGTACAGCCGCAGGCCCCGGGCACCTCGGCCGGGTCTTGGTCGTCGGGAACGTCGTCGGGATCGTCGTCGCCCGTATCGTCCGGGTCGTCGGGATCGTCGTCGCCCGTGTCGTCGGGATCGTCGGGATCGTCGCCGGTGTCGTCACCGCAGCCGTTGTCCTGGCCATCGCAGTCGTTGTCGACGCCGTCGCACTCGTCGTCGGCGCCGGGGTTCACCGCGGGATCGAGATCGTCACAGTCGCCTTCGAGCTCGGTGTAGCCGTCGCCGTCGTCGTCCACCTCGTCGCCGTCGTAGCTGCCGAGGGACCAGGAATCGAGCAGCTCGCCGGCGTCGGTGTAGACGGTGGCGGCCATGTAGCCGCCGGCCACCTCCACATGGATGAAGTGCTTGACCACCTCGGCCTCGGCCCGCCACCAGCCGCCCTCGTACTCCTCCGGACCGTCCACGAACCAGGAGAGCACTTCGAGCAGCCAGTCGTTGTCCTCGAGGAATTCACCGACGGTCTCACCCTCGCCCATGCCCAGGTAGCCGACGATCTCGCCGATCCCCTCCACGAAGTCCTCTGGAGCGCCGGGGGCTCCGCCGCCGCCGGCCACCACGTACAGCACGCCGTCGGTCTGGGTGGGATCGCTGCGCTCGTAGTGGTGATCGTGGCCGTTGAAGACCAGGTCTACGCCGTAGCTGGCGAACAGAGGAGACAGGTAGGTGCGCGGTGCCTCCCATTCATCGGGATCGAAGACCCCGTGGGCGCCCGAGGTGTAGGGCGGGTGGTGGAAGGCGACCACCACGTGCCGCAGCGCCGCGTCGGCCTGGGCCGCGGCCAGCTCGGCCTCGAGCCAGTCGTGCTGTTCCGAGCCGGTGACGAAGTCTTCGTTGGTGTCCACCGCCACGAAGCGCGTGTTGCCGTAGCTGAACGCGTACCAGTTCTCGGTGGCGGAGCTGGACTCGGGCAGGTTGAAGTACTGCACGTAGTAGCTGTCGTTCTCCACATCGTCGTGGTTGCCGGCCACCGGGAACAGGGGGGCTTCGGCCAGCAGGCTGGCCTCGATGTCGAAGAACTCGTCCCACTGGCTGTAGTCGCCGCCGTCTTCAACCAGGTCACCGGTGTTGAGGTACAGGTTGGGCGTATTGACCGTGGAGCGCACCCGATCGATGACCGCCTGGTGGGAGTCGCCGTCGGTGCGGGTGTCGCCCACCACCACGAAGGTGAAGGGCTGCTCGCTCTGGGGGGCCGTGATGAAGCTCGACAGCCGGGAGGTCTCGCCGTCGGCGGTGACCTGGTACTGGTAGATCGTGCCAGGCTGGAGCCCGGTGATGACCACCTCCTGGAAGTCGCTGGCCCCCCCGGTGCTGGCGGTGCTGCCCAGCGAGGAGCTGGTGCCGTACTCCACCGTGCCCGTGGCGGCGCTGTCGGACTGCCACGACACCACGATGGAGCTCTGCTCGGGGTTCTGCAGGTAGGGCCCCTTGACGAAGCCCGCCTGGGCGAGGCTGGGAGCCAGCATGAAGGCAGCGGACAGGAGCAGGCGACCGGTGGACATGGCGACCTCCGCGGCGGCGGGAACAGGGCAGGATAGCACGATCCCCGCCGCCCACCCGGGGCGCGACATGGCCCGCGTAGACCAGAGACAGCAGGGGCCTCAGGCGGAGCTTTCTCGGCGCTGACGCCGCAGCCAGCGGCGCCGCCAGGCGGACACCGCCGCGGGCGAGGCGAGCTGCAGGTCCACCGGCTCTGCCAGCTTCAGCTGCAGCTGCCGCAGCAGCCGGCCCGGCAGAGGTCGCGCCACCGCTACCACCATGGAGCCCCGGTAGCGCCGGAGAGGCGCCAGCTCCAGGTGCTCCACCCAACCCCTGGGGAAGCTGCGCAGGATGGTGCGCGGCATCCTCCGGGGTGGCGTGGCCGCTCGCAGCCCGCAGAAGCGCGACAGCTGCTCGACGTACTCGCGCTCCGTAATGCTGCCCTCTTCCATGGCCACCTGGAACAGGGGCCAGCCGACACGGATGCTGGCGGCGTGCAGCTGGGAGAGCTGGTGCGTCTCGAGCACACCCTGATCCACCAGCCAGTCGGTGAAGGCGCGACCTTGGCGCACCGGCGGCAGCCAGGGCTCGGCCTGGACCAGCATGGCGAGCCCCTCGGCGTCCATGCCCTCGTGCAGCAGCACCTGCCAGTCGCCGGTATCGGAGGCCTTCTCAGCGGCGGCCTCGCCGCACAGACCAAGGAACACCGCGCGCCCGGCCAGCCGGGACACGGTGGAGCCAGCCAGGGTGAGCAAGACCTGCTCCGGCTCCACGGGATCCATCAGCTCGAACAGGCGGTCGAGCTTCATGGCGCGAGCCAGCGCTTCGGGAGTTGGGGACGGAGGATCGCCTCGTCCCGCCCCGTCCGAGCTCCGCGGATCGGAAGCCTCGGGTGCCCCCAGGAGTACGAATCCGTCCGAACGAGTAGGCGACATGCAGGAATGTTCGCCGGAGCTGCTCATGGGGCTCTCCAGTCGTTCGCAGACGATCGGCACACAGATATATTGTACTTGCTACGTCGGACGCCGAATATCCGTGCTTTCCAGGGAAAGCCTCAGGAAAAACCCTGGGACTGCGTCTCACGACTCGAGGCTCGTGAGCCCCTCCCGGATGGCGTACTTGGTGAGCTGAGCCACGCTGCGAAGCCCCAGCTTCTCGGTGATCTGGCGACGGTGGCTCTCAACGGTCTTGGCGCTGATGTGCAGCTCCTCGGCGATGACCTTGGATGTCTTGCCCTCGGACAGCAGCTGCAGGACCTCGCGTTCGCGGGCGGTCAGCACCGACCACACCGAGCCGGCCGCCCCCGCGGGCCGGCGCACGTGGTGCTCGATGACGATGCTGGCGATCTTGGGATGCAGGTAGGTCTGGCCGCTCAGCACGGCTCGGATGGCGCGCACGAGCTCCTCGAAGGCCCCGTCCTTGAGCAGGTAGCCCGCCGCGCCGGCCTTGAGCATTTCGGAGACGAAGCGGCGATCGCTGTGCATGGACAGCGCGATGATCCGAACCCGCGGCACCTGGCGGAGGATCTGTCGCGTGGCCTCGATGCCGTTGAGACCCGGCATGGCCACATCCATGATCACCACGTCGGGTCGCAGCTCCAGCACCAGCGCCACGGCGCCGCGGCCGTCGTCGGCTTCGCCCACCACCTCGAGGTCCTCTTCGCTCAGGAGCAGGGTCTTCAGGCCTTCGCGCATCAGGCGGTGGTCATCGGCCAACACGATGCGGTGTCTCATGGTTCCGTACCTCGCTGCGATGCGGTGCTGCTCGAGGGCGCGACCTGGGCGACGCGCGCGCCGCCCAGCCGGCTTCGTTCGATGCGCAGGTGGCCACCGAGAGCGGTGAGGCGCTCGCGGATGGTGAACAGCCCCAGGCCAAAGCCGGGGCCGCCCTCGGACGGGGAGCGGCCGAAGCCGCTGCCGTCGTCCTCCACCGCCACGTGAATCCAGCCGGACCGGACCCTCACGACGATCTCTACCTTACTCGCGCCGGCGTGCTTGACCACGTTGAAGAGCAGCTCCCGCACGCCCCGAAAGAGCAGCACGCGCAGATCGGTGGCCAGCTCCAGCCGCCGCCGCGGGGCGGAAAGCCGGAAACGGAGCCCGTGCTCCTGCTCCACCTGCTCGCCGAGCCACTCCACAGCCGCCACCAGGCCCAGCTCGTAGAGGATGGGCGTGCTCAGCTCGAAGGTGAGCGTCCGGGTGCTGTGGATCGCCCGATCGACAAGCTCCAGGATCTCCGCCACCTGGGGCAGGCGCTCGGGGGCCTGCCTGCCGAGCAGGCCCAGCTTCATCCTGCACAGCGCGAGGTTCTGGCCCACGTTGTCGTGCACGGCGGTGGCGATCTTGCGCCGCTCCGCCTCCTCGGCCAGGGAGAGCTGGGAAGACAGGGAGCGCATCTGGTCCTGGTGCCGGATGAGCTGCTCCTGTGCCCGGCGGCGCTCGGCCACCTCGAGGACGAGCCGCTCGTTGGCCTGGGACAGCTCTGTGGTGCGCTCCACCACGCGCTCTTCGAGCTCGATGCGGGCACGGTGCAGCTCGTCCTCCGAGCGGCGACGCTCGGTGATGTCGCGCACGATGCCCACCACCACTGGCCCTGCTGGGCCATCCAGGGTGGACGCCGACACCTCCACGGGCACCTCGGTGCCGTCCTTGCGGCGGGCCACCAGCTCCACCACGTGGCCGATCTTTAGCCCCTCACCGGTACGCAGGAAGTGCCGCCAGCCCGCTCTCGCCTCGGGACGGAGATCGGAGGGCACCAACATCTGGTGCAGGTCCCGACCCAGCGCCTCGCCCTGGGAGAAGCCGAAGAGAGATTCGGCGGCCCAGTTCCAGTAGGTGACACTGCCGTGGCCATCCACCAGGATGATGGCGTCGGTGGCAGAGCAGGTGATGGAGCGGAGCAGGACCTCTTGACGCTGGAGCTCATCGCTGCGCACGAGGTCCTGGTAGATCATGCCCGCCAGCGCGCCCAGCTGGTCCAGCCAGCGGCGCTGACCGGCCGACAGGGGCTCGGCGGTGTTGGAGCCGAGATCCAGGACGCCCACGGTGTGCCGCCCGTGCACCACCGGCACCAGCCAGCGCTGCCGGAGCCGCCTGCGAGCGCGGCTGGCGCCGGGGTGGGCCTGTACAGGAGCGGGCACGACGCGACGGCCAGCCCCCGCCAGCAGCTCGAGCACGGATCGATCCATCAGCCCCGTCAGGGCGTGCCGACGCTCCTCGGCCCCGAAGCCCCGCGTGGTGAGCAGCTGCAGGTGTCCATCGGAGGGATCACGCAGGTAGAGCCCGACGCGCCGGATCCCCTCCAGGCCGCACGCGAGCCCGGACACCAGCCGCGCCAGCCCACGCTGGTCCGTGAGCGACGCTGCGGGTCCCAGCAGAGCCCGGTACAGATCGGGCAGCGCCTTGCCCTGTGCGGCGCTCACCGTGGTTCCCCAGCGCTGAGCTCCTCGGTTGGGGGCCCTGCGAGGAGCTGCGCCAGCGCCGCGGCCAAGGCCAGCCGCTCCGGATCGGACTCCGCTCCAAGCTGCGAGACCAGCGCCCGCAGCGCCTCGTGGTGCTCCAGCAGCAGGGCCTCCACCTGCTGGCGACGCCGAATCTCGTCGCGCAGCCACTGGTTGCTGCCCTCGAGCTGGGCGGTGCGACGGCGCACACGCTGCTCGAGCCGCCGCTGGGCCTGGCGCAGCTTCTCCTCCACCCGGCGGCGCTCCGCGATGTGCTGCGCGAGCCGATGTTGCTGCCGCTGCTCCTCGGTGACGTCGCGGGCCACCACCTGGAACTCGTTGCGGCTGCCATCGGCGCGGTAGATGGCCCGCAAGGTCCAGCGATGCCAGCGCTCCTGCTTCGCGGCGTCCAGGATCCGGATCCGAACCTGGCTCGTAGGGCTCGCGGCGCTCAGGCGGATAGCCTCGCGACGCAGCTGGGGCCAGCTGCCGGTGGCCAGCAGCCGAGCCAGCGGGCGACCCAGCATCCCCACCCGCTCCCGGCGCCAGTACTCACAGGCCGCGCGGTTGACGAAGGTGACCCGCCCGCCCGTGTGGAAGCGCAGCACCAGCTCCGCCTGGTCTTCGACGATGCCGCTCATGCGCGCCCGGCGCACATCGATCACCTGCAGCAGCTCCCGGGCACGCCGCCGCAGCTCCTCACCCGGCAGCCGCTGCAGCAGCTGCGCGAGCTCCCTGGCTTCATCGGACCCGTCCAGCGGGAACAGAGGCTCCCGAGGGGTGCGCGCGCTGGTCTCCTGCTCGCTCATACGGCCTCTCCGAGGCAGCACGCTACCATATCGCCGTCCAGCGGCAGGCGGGGGAGCCCCGGTACCGGGAAGAGAGCGCCAGAGGGACCGGCAGTGGACCCCTCGCGAGGTGGACAGCCTGCGCACGGCGGCCAGCACCATCGGTGCCGCGATCCGTGCCGGCAGGATCAACGAGAAGGCCAGGCTCCAGGCCCGCATGCTCGACGCCATCGGCGAGGCCGTCATGGCTATCGATCCCGAGGGCCGCATCCGGTACTGGAACCGCTATGCCGAGCGCATGCTCGGCTGGACGCGAGCCGAGACCCTCGGAAGAGACCTCGACGAGCTGTCCCTCGGGACCCTCGCGCCCGCACTGGTGCCGTTGATCTGGAAGTGCCGGAAGGACCGCCGGAGACGCTCCGTCGAGAGCCTGGTGCACGCCAAAGACAGCCGCATCTTCAAGGTGCTCGCCTCGGTCACAGCCGTGGAGACGCGGCACGGAGCTCCCATGACCTGCCTGGTGGCCATCACCGACCTCTCCACACGCGAGCGGCTCCGGCAGCACGCCCAGGAAGGCGCCCGGCAGGTCGGCCTGGCCTACGAAGGCATCGTCGGGACCCTGCTGGCCATCGTGGAGATCCAGGATCCCGGGCTGGCACGCCACCAACGACGAGTGGCGGAGCTGTCCCTGGCCATCGCGCTGGAGATGGGGATCTCGCGCGAGCAGCAGAAGATCATCTGGCTGGCGGCGCTGCTGCACGACTTCGGCCACATCGCCGACATCGGCAAGGCGGCGGAGCAGATCTCCACCCGTCCCACCGACACGCCGCATGCTCGGCTGGCCAACAAGGTGCTGGCTCCGCTGGAGCTGCTCGGACCCATCCCTGCGATCGTGGCACAGACCCACGAGCAGCCCGATGGCGGAGGCTACCCGGAGGGCATCCCGGGCGAGGAGATGATGCCCGAGGCACGCATCATCGCGGTGGCCAACCACGTGGAGCACCAGGCCACCAGGCTCTCCTACGTGGACGACAGCAACGTGGATCAGGCCATGCAGGGACTGGTCCGCGGGAGAGGCACGCGCTTCGACGCCACAGCGGTCGACGCCTGCCGTCGCGTAATCCGGCAGCGCGGCTTCTTCTTGAGCAGGCGACAGAACCCCGAATCTACTGCGGCCCAGCAGTCGCGACTGCGGCC
>CAZEJJ010000180.1:0-15028 GCA_964512185.1 uncultured Enterobacterales bacterium
CGATCTCCACCATGCCCTGGCACTCCATGGGGTGCCAGTCGCTCTGCAGCTCCACCCACACTTCGCCCTCGTAGTGCCCGGCCGGGCCATCGTCTGTGTCGGCGTCGGCGTCGGCGTCTGTGTCGGCGTCGGTGTCGGTGTCGCCGTCGGCGTCAGCGTCAGCGTCGGTGTCGCCGTCGGCGTCGGCGTCTGTGTCGGCGTCGCTCTCGATGGGGCCGGTGTCATCGGCCTTGACGCCGCCCACAGAGTGGCAGGCCAGGAGGAAGACCAGGGGGACGAGGGCGCGCAGATCCATGGCGGCTCCTTGGGTTGCCAGTGAGCGTATGCGAGCCGAACAGCGGTCGCCGTCAAGCACCTGTGAAGGTGCGAAGCGGCTACTTCAGAAAGTACCCACCCGGCGTGAAGCGCGCGTCGGTGGTGAACATGATGCCCAGGCGCCTCAACACGGCCTGGTCGGCCTCGATGGGCACATGGGTCATGTGCATCTCGCACTCCTTGAGCACCGGCAGCATGTCGAAGGCCGCCTCGGCCGCGGGGTTGTGGGCCGCGCTCACCGACAGGGCCGCCAGGGCCTCGCCGATGTTCAGGCTGTCGCCGCCCTCGCCCAGCACCTCGTTGAGGCTCACCAGGTTGCGGATGACCAGGGGCGACAGCAGGTGGATGGTGTCGGGGATGCCGGCCAGCCGCTTGATGGCGTTGATCACCGCGGCAGCCGTGCTGTAGAGCAGCTCCGAGTTCTTGCCCGTGACCACCTCGCCGTTGGGCAGCTCGATGGCCGCGCCGCAGTAGGCGCCCTTGTGGCCCTTGCTGGGGTTGGACTCAGCCTCGGCGGCGGCCTGGCGGGCGGGCCGCACCGTGCGCCGATCCTCCAGGCTGACCCCAACCCGCTCCATGAGTCGGTGGGCGATGGCCACGGTCTGCTCGTTCTCCACGCCGATGGCGAACTCCCAGCTGTGGCGCAGGAAGCGCCGGATGATCTCCTGGCGCGAAGCCTCGCGCACCACCGCGTCATCCACGATGCCATGAGAAGCCGCGTTGCAGCACATGTCGGTGGGGGACTGGTAGCTGGGCAGGTCGCTGTCGGGGCCCGCGATGCGGTCCATGAGCGCCCGCAGGATGGGGTAGTGCTCCACGTCGCGGTTGTAGTTCACCGTCTCCACCCCGTAGGCGGCCAGATGGTGGGGATCGATCATGTTCTTGTCGCGGATGTCGGCGGTGGCGGCTTCGTAGGCCAGGTTCACCGGATGCTCCAGGGGCAGGTCCCACACCGGGAAGGTCTCCCACTTGGCAAATCCTGCGCTGACACCCTGCTGCTGCTCGTGCCACATCTGTTGCAGGGCGGTCTCGATCTTGCCGCTGCCCGGCCCTGCGCCCGCCACCACAACGATGGGCTTCTCGGTGGAGATGTAGGTGTTGATGCCGAAGCCCTGGCCGCTGGCCACGGTGTCCACGTCGTCGGGGTAGCCGGGCACGCTGTAGTGGGTGAACACGCGCACGCCGCGCTTCTGGATGCGGTTCTGCAGCTGGATGGCCGAGGGCTGCCCCTTGAAACGGGTGATGACCACCGCCGACACAGGCAGGCCCAGGGCGCGCAGATCGTCCAGGGTGCGCAGAGTGGCCAGGTCGTAGGTGAGTCCCCAGTCGCCGCGCACGCGACCGCGCTGCACGTCCTTGGCGTTGACCACGAACAGGATCTCGATCCGGTCCTTCAGGCGCAGCAGGGGCTGGATCTTCACGTTGGGATCGAAGCCGGGGAAGACGCGCGCCGCATGGTGGTCGAACAGGAACTTGCCGCCGAACTCGATGTACAGCCGCCCGCCGAAGCGCTCCACCCGTTCGAGGATGGCCGCGGACTGGGCCTCCAGGTACCTCTCGTTGTCGAAGCCGATGGCGCGGCGGATCTGCATGCGGGACTCCAGAAAAATGGGCCCGCACGATAACCGGCGGCCGAGGCCGCGGCTCCTACTGAATGGAGAGCTGGTAGCTGCCGGGCTCTCCGCTCCAGCCCACCACAACCAGGCCGTAGCTCTGCTGATCGGCCACGACGTAGTCCAGCCGCTCGGGTTGCTGCTCGCCGCGCGTGTTGGCTCCTGCCAGAGGGCTCCCGCCACCGTCGAGCAGGAAGAGATCGTAGTCGGCCTCGGCCTGGTCCCAGGACAGCGCGAAGCTCCACACACCCGAGCCGCTGGCCTCGAAGAAGACCCAGTCGTAGTCGCCGGTGTAGGCCCCGCCGTCGTTGCTCACCGACCGCAGATCGGCGCACAGGATCAGCGGGGGATCCACGCTGCCCAGCTCGTCAGCGTCCTGCTGATCGTCACCGCGCTCCGCCAGCGAGGCGTCGCAGGAGGCATCGGTGTCCACGTCGATATCGGTGTCGCCCTCGCGTGGGCCCTCCCCCGTGGGTGAGAGGTAGCCCAGGTGGCAGGCCAACAGGCTGGTCGCCAGCAGCAGAGGCAGCTCTTGGTGGGACACGGTCTGCTCCACGATGAAAGGTTCACCCGGCGCTCTCAGGCTCTATGCGTGCTCACCGGGGGAAGGCCACGCCCAGCTGTCATGAAATCGTCGTTGCTCTGCTGGGGGGGATTCTGCTGACGGCCCACTCGAGTCATGACTCCGGATTCGCCCTGGGCCTCGGATCAGGCGGCAGGGAGAGAGCTCATCCCACCATGGCTACCGGGGGCGAGGCTTGGGAGCTGGGGGTGATCGGCGGGATGAAGGGGGGCTGAGCCGGGATGGTAGGGCGGGCTGGGACAGCTTCCGGCGCAACCTGTGGATAGCTGGGGCTGCCCATGGCCTCCTCTCGAGATCCAGCGGCCGATGTAGTCCTATTTCGCTCGCGGAGGGGGCCGCCTGAGCCAGCCCAGACTCAAGGCGAAGTAGCCGGCGAGGCCTTCGGTGGTCGTGACGATGCTCGCGAGGTCGAGGCTGGCTGCGAGATAATGGCCGCTCGTGAGGCGCAGCCCCAGGCTGCCATTGGCGAGGATCGAGCCGTCCGCTGGAACAGTATCGACGGTGTTGACGAGCGGGAACGCTGCGCCGGTCCGCAGGCCGCCGGAGATGAACCCCTTCTCTGTGATCCGTCCCTTCGAGATCTCGCAATCCAGCGACATGGAGACCAAGCTGACATCCACCTCCCTGGTCACCACAGGATCCCCGATAGGTGCTCCCGTGTCCCCGGACTCCTGGTATTCGTTTGGCACCGTGGTCCGCAGGTAGGCCGGACCGCCGCCGCAGCCCCAGGCCGTGGGCCTGCTCTCCATGAAGTGGCGGAAGCCAAAGCGCTGCGAGAACAGCCAGGTTCGGTCGCCAGGCCCATATTCCGTGTTGCGAGTGTCATCCCAGCCCAAGCCGCCCTGCAGGTCGGTGCGGAGCTCCTTGTCCCCGGGCAAACCGACACCCAGCTCCGCGGCGCCCCCACGGCCCGTTCCGATGCCAGCCCCCCATTCGTCTGACGGCGCGAGCCCGGTCACGATGCCCCCACCGCCAGCCTGGGCCTGCAGTTCCACCTGGCGAGGCTCCAGGCTCTCCGAGTAGATCGGCCCGATGCTGTTCGGTGGGGGGGCGAACGCGGTGCAGCCGTTGACCAGCAGGGTCGCGAGGACCAGGGCGCGAGTGGGGTACAGGGTGCCGCGAGCTGTCGTGGGTGTCGTCTCCGTCGTCGCCATGAGGACTCCTCTGGATCCCGCGGGAAGGTACCGCCAAGGTGAGCTTACAGAGCGTGGTCACGGTAGCACAAGCAGCGTAGGCGATCGGGAGTGGAGGCTGCTGTCGTGGTTGCAGACGGTGGGCAGAGCTGAGTGCCGCAGCGCCTTGAGCCCCAGCCCACCGATTCCGTCTCCACGTGGAAACAGGCTGTCCATCCTGCGCCGTGGGGCTTCGGTCCTGCTCGGCCTGTGCCGCGCTACTTTGGTCTGCGCTGGTGCTGGAGCCTCCAGACCACCACCGCTCCCATCGGTCCGAGCCCCATGAAGAGGTACATGACCAGGTACGGCACGTCCGCGAGCGACAGGGAGCCGGCCCACCCCGAGAGCGTCGCCCCGAACCAGCCCAACGCCCAGAGGACGACGGCGACCCATGCAGCCGCGACCTTGGCACGAGAGGGCGGCTGGGCCGCTGATGTCGCTCGCCTTCGCCCTGCTCCTCGCCGATCCCGCCTCAAGAGCGAAAGGACCTTGTTGCGAGGCCCGAGCAGCCGGTCATGCCTTGGGCTCCGGCGGTGGTGGGCGAAGAGCGCATACGGAGCCCTACCGCAGCAGTTGAGCGGAGTCCATTCGGCGTACCCTCGGACGTCTCTCCCGAGCGGAGCGGGCGCCAGGATGCGGGGCGGGACAGCCGGCGGCATTCCACAATCACGGTGACGACCAGTCCCCCAGACGAGGCCGCGGACGAGGACATCGCCGGAGGTCCCGTCCCGCGGCCCAGCCTGCGCAGCGCCAGGGCCACCGGCTCCGGAGCGACGACCGCAGCGAGGAGCGGCGCCCCGGAGGGGCCTATCCCTTCAGCGCCCACATCCCGTCGATGACCACCACCTCCTGATCGTCAAGCAGCACCCTGCGGCCGCAGCCGCCGGGGCGGAAGTCGGTGACGATGTCCACGTGCTGGGCGGAGCGGTTGCAGACACCGGCGGCCACCAGCTCCTCGATCCGGGCCCTGCCTTCGTCGGAGCCAGGATCCGCCACGTAGCAGTCCTCGTAGGACATGCCGATGGCGATGTGCATGGTGCCGCCCACCTTCTCGACGAAGAGGGGGTGCTTGAGCACCTTGTCGAGGCCCGTGTTCATGCCCAGGGCGAACTCGCCCAGCCGGTGAGAGCCCTCGTCGGTCTCGATGATGGCGCCGAGCTGCTCGTGGCCCTGCTGGGCCGAGTAGGCCACGATGCGGCCTGCTTCGAGCTTGAGGTAGATGCCCTGGATGTCGGCCCCGCCGTAGCTCACCGGCAGATCCACGAAGATCTCGCCTTCGACGCTGTTGGCATCGGGGCTCGTGAAAATTTCGCCGTCGGGGAAGTTGCGCAGGCCGTAGCAGAGCACGGGGTGGGACCGGGACAGGTCCATGCGCAGGGTCAGCTCGCGATCCTCGAGGGGGTGGTGCGTGACCACCGTGGCGCTGCTGGCCTCCTGGAACAAGGGCTGCAAGCGCTCCTCGGCCTGCTTGAGGGGCAGCGGATCGGTGGTGGAGGCGCGCACGATGAAGTCGACGTACTCCTGCAGCTCCATGCCCTCGGCCTTGGCCATGCCCGGGGTGGGGTAGAGCGTGATGCACCAGCTGCGGGCCAGGCGCAGGGTGCTGAAGGGGCGGTCGGCGGCGGCCAGCAGGCCGGATTTTTCAGGGGACAGGCCAGCGTAGAGGGTGGGATCCTCGGCGCCCAGCACCTCGATGTACTTGTTCATGGCGGCGTAGCGAGCGTGGTTCCAGTCAGGCGCACACTGCAGCTGCTCGGGGCTGCCGTGGCGCCCCATGTCGGCGGACCACACCCGGCCGCGCTCGTTGTTGGGGGGCACCAGCAGCACGTCGGGCACAGCGCCCGCTTCCACCACCTTGCGCTCCAGGATGGCCATCAGCGGCCAGCAGATGCGCTCGCCCTTGATCATCACCACGTCGCCGGGCTCGATGCCGCCTGCGGCGTGGTCCAGCAGGTAGTTGGCCCAGGTCTCCAGGGCGGCGGGATCGATGTGGGGTTCCTGCATGATGCTCTCCTTGGTCGGATCTGGGGTGGCAGGGGTGGCGCCCTGTAACCCGTGCTCCAACCCGCAGGTGTTGACCGCCGCCATGAGAACATGGTACCAGGATGATATGATTAGCATTTTCCAAATGCTAATCATATCATCCTGGTACCTGGTTTGCCTGGTTTGAGCCTCAGCGCCCCTCCCCCTCCAGCAGGCGCAGCATCTCCTCGGGCGAGAGCATGCCCGGCTGGTAGGGGGTGGACACGGGCGTGCCGCCGGCCACCAGGCGCATCAGGTCGCCGAAGCTCATGCCGGTGATGGCGAAGCTCTGCTCCATCATGGCGGCCATGTCCTCGCCGAACATCAGGCGCATGGCGAGCTCGCCGTCGGCGTCAACGCCCAGATCCTCGTCGCCGTGGGCCTGTTGCCACCAGCGCGCAGCCGCGCCTCCGGCCTGGGAGGCGCCGTGGCGCTCCAGCGAGGCGAGCCAGCCGTCGGTGTCCACCAGGCCCCAGGCGTGCTCCTGCACCGCGCAGTTCAGGGCCCTGTCCAGGCCCTGGCGGCCGTGGCGCTGCTCCAGCGCGTTGTACAGGTAGGGCGCCTTGCCGTACACCAGGGCGCCGTACTCGAGCGTGCCTGCGAAGGAGGTGGTGGGCCGCCGCGCCACGCCGTCCACACCGCCAAGCATGCGGTACAGGGCGTAGTTGAGCAGGGTGTTGCTGTCGCGCTGCACCACGCCGGCCTCGGGGCCCAGGGCCTTCTCGGAGACACGGCCCGCCAGGTACTGGGCCAGGGCCTCGTCGAGGATGGCGTCCTGCTGGCTGTTTGTGCCCACCAGACCCGGCACCCACTGGTGGGCCAGCTCGTGGGCCACCACGAAGCGCCGCTGCCCTTCGAGCATGTCGGTGAGCTCGGGGGGCATGCCCCCGGCGCCCAGGCTGGACCAGATCTGGAACAGGCCCGCCAGCGAAGACTGGGAGCTGGCCGGGTCGCGGTACAGAAAGCCCGCGATGAGCACCAGGCCCGAGAACTCCACCCCGCCGGCGCCGCCCACCAGGCTGGCCTCCACCACGTCCAGCTCCCGGTAGGGATAGGCGCCCAAGAGCTCCGAATAGGTCTGCAGCGACAAGGCCGCGGTGGCCAGGGCCGATACGCCCGCCTCTCGATCACGCTCCAGGAACCAGGAACGCAGGGTGACGGGGCCCACCCGCTGCTCCTCGTGGGCCCACTCCCGGGAGCCCACCAACACGAGATCGCGCACGCCCGCACCCTGGCAGCGGGTGAGCTGCGCCTCGGCGGACAGGGGCTCAGGGGCGGCGTCCACCAGGTTGCTGACCACATCCAGGCCCGTGGGGCTCACCACGCGCACATCGAAGACGGCGACCTGGTTCCAGGCCAGATCGCCCACCGCGCCCGGGGTGTCCACCGCAGGCTCGCCGTCCACGAAGGGGGCCAGCATGGGGTAGGCACTGGCCGCGGTGAGCAGGCCGTCGCCCTCGCCCAGCAGGCCGTAGTCGGCCACGCCCACCGGGGCCGCCAGCGAACCCATGCTGCCCAGGGACTGGGAGAACACGTCGTTGGCGGCGGAAGACAGCCGCCGCAGCCGCCCGCCGAAGCCCAGGTCGATGGTGACCAGCTCGCCGGGTGCGACGGGAGCCGCCAGCTGCACCTGCACCACGGTGGGCGAGGGCTGGCTCCACGAGCAGGCGGGCCCCTGGCTGCAGCTCAGGGCGCTGATGGCCAGAGTGCCCGAGTCGCGGGCGCCGCCCTCGGCGGGAGCGTTGGGGTGCAGCAGCAGGGGCAGCAGGGACTGGGGCTGGCCGGTGGTGTTGGTCCAGTGCAGCCTGCCCTGGCCCTCGTAGCGGCCCTCCACGTCGGACACTGAGATGTCCAGCTCGTAGCGGGGGAGCTGACCCAGGTGCTCGATGTGGAGGGCGGCGGCCATGCGCTCGGCCTCGCCGGGCTGCAGCAGATCGAGGCCCGGGACCGAGATCGCAGGAGCCTCGCGCGCCTCCCGCGCCTCGGCCGCGGGCGTAGGCCCGCCGGGATCACAGGCCGTCAACGCCACGGTGAGCAGCGACAGGGAGCGGAGGCTCGGGGGCACGGATCTCCTCGCGGACCGCGGACAGGTGCATGGTAGCAGGCGCTGCAAACACACGCCGGTCCGGGGATATGCAGAGAGGCCCAGCTAGGTTGGGCTGGCGCTGGGCGTCTACCGGGCGGGGTCACTCGGGAGAGCTCATGCCCGGGTCTTCGCCACGCTCGTGACGACGATCCTGCTCGCCCTGCGCACCCCGACGACCCTGGCCCGGGAGTGCGGCCCTCAGAGGGGCGCCAAGGTACGATCTGTGCCCGGGTGCGAGTGCAGAGGGCCATACAATCTGGCCGAGCAGGACCGTAGCTGCAGCCGGTAGCCCACGGCCAGGTCAGGTCCGGGGGGGCCCCAGCGGCCATGCTGAGCGCCATGTTCGCCGGCTACGCCGGCTCCCTGGTCTGCGGAGAGGACGAAGAGCTGCTTGACCTGGCCACGAGGGACGGAGCCTTCCTCTGAGCAGGCGACAGAACAGGTCGCCGTCAGGCGGCCGCCCCGAATCGTAGCGAGGGCCAGCAGGCGCTCAGCGAGGCCGGTTCTGCGCAGTAGTGGGCGAGGGAGGCGTGCTTTCAGCACGTTGACCGAGAGCGCTGCAAGCAGGGACGGCCGCAGGCGCGACTGCTGGGCCGCAGTAGATTCGGGGTTCTGTCGCCTTCCTCTACCAACAGCAGGTGCTCCCCGCGCTCTCCATCGAGCTGGAGCAGGACGCCTGGGACGCGCTGGGCGAGACCCGCAGCGACCCCAGAGACGATGTGCGGCCTAGGCCACAGCCGCAGGCGGCGGGAAGTCGTGCTCGCGGTAGACGTACTGGAAGTCCTGGTAGATCTGCTGCTCCGACAGGCCCCACTGGGCCGTGGTGTAGGAGTGGGAGGTCTTGTAGCGCCGCTGGCGCGGACCCGCTTCGCTGAGCACGGCGTCCATGCTGGCAGGAACCCTCCAGTCAAAACGAACGTAGAGGAGCCGGATGGTGCCGCCGGGATCTCCCACGAGATCGTCGAAGAGCACCACCAGGGAACGCTCTTCGTCCAGCTGTTCGAGCGCGCGGTGGGCGTGCCTGTAGCCCGAGTGGCACATCTCGAGCACCATGTCCATGTCCTGCTCTCCAGGAGGGAGCGCGCCGGTCTGGTGCCACACGAAGTGGAACAGGCTGGCGGTGGAGCAGATGGTGTTGACGGGGTTGCGCACCAGGTTGACGAACTTCGCGTCGGGGAAGTGCCGCGCCAGGGACTCGATCTTGTGGGTGAACAGCGGGTTCTTGGACACAAAGCGCTTGTGGGGCCCCAGGTGGTACAGCTGCCGCATGACCAGCTTGCGGTAGCGCTTCATGACCCACTCCTGCTGGATGCGGGGCATCTCCTGGTCGACCCAGAACAGGCGGCGGAAGCGCTTGACCATGGGGAAGAGCTCGAACATGGCAGCGGAGCAGAGGTCCAGCAGCAGGGCGTGCTCGTCTTCCTCGGGCTTGAAGAATCCCGTGTCGTGGATGCGGGAGTACTCGGACAGGAAGGCGTGGTCCATGCGCATGAGGAAGCGGTTGCCGAGGCTACCCAGCGCTTTGTCGATGCGGCCCAGCCAGGCCGCCGCGCGCTTCATGGTGATGGCGGGCAGGAAGGCGTCGAGCATGGTGAAGCAGGCGACGCTCTCATCGTCGCGCGCGAAGGTGCGGTACAGCAGCGTGCTGCCGGTGCGCCAGTTGCCCACGATGAACAGGGGTTCCTTGACCTGCACCCTGCGGAACTTCGGGTAGAACACGTAGTCGAGCATCAGGCAGGGGATGGAGATGGCCTTCATGAGCGGCCACACCAGCGCGAACAGGAACAGGAACTTGAACCGTCGCCAGTTCTGTGGCCAGCGCGAAGTGAGCACCGTGCGCGTGGCCGCTCCGATGAGCGTGAAGTAGTCGATGAAGGGGTTCATGGGCTCTTCCTGCTCGTTGGGGCGGGCCTGATAACAGGATCACCAACCCCCCGCATAGCGGGCGCCCTCCACCGCCCCTCTCCTCACGTGAGACGACAGGTCGCCTAGAAGTAGTAGTAGTAGTAGCTGCTGGGCCAGTCGTACTCGAAGTAGGGCGAGCGCCAGGAGGAGTAGGCCACCGCGTACCAGCTGCTGCCATAGCCGTACATCAACACGTCGGTGAAGGTGTAGGAGCTGCTGTAGTAGTACGTGGGAGCGTAGCCGTAGGCGTAGGTGTAGCCATCGAAGTCGCTGGCGGTGAAGCCCAGCCCCGAGCAGTAGGGATCGCTCTCGGCTTCCACCGCCGAGTTGCTGGTCTCGACATCGAAGGCCCAGTCGCAGTCGCTGCAGTCGCTGCGCACCGCCGTGGAGTCCATGTCGTAGCGGATGCGGCAGATGTCGGCGCCCGTGCCGTAGTCGCCCACGAAGTAGGTGTCCTCGAAGCCCGCGTAGGACGAACCGGCGCTCACCGTAGCCTCACCGGACCAGCCGTACAGGCCCACACCCTTGCCGCTGGTGGAGCCCTCGTCGATGGTGAAGGTGCGGCTGGCGGCCAGGAAATTGTCGGCCTCGTCGGACTCGGCCAGGTTCTCGTCCGAGTCGGCCCAGATGCCCACGTAGTAGTCACCCTCGCGTAGCTCGGGCACCGTGCAGCGCAGGGTCTCCTCGAAGAGCTCGCCCGCAGCCAGACCGTCGCGGGCGAAGCTGTCGCACAGCTCTTCGTCGCGGGGCTGGATCTTGGCGTCCTCGGAGAAGTACACCACGATGGCGAAGGAGCCCACATCGACGCCGCCGCTGTTGGCGATGCGGTAGTCCACCTCGATGTCGTCGCCGGGCGTGCCTTCCGTTGCACTCACGGTGACGCTCACCGCCTCGATGTTGGTGTCGGTGTCGGTGTCGGCGTCGGTGTCCGCGTCGGCGTCGGCGTCGGCGTCGGTGTCCGCGTCTGCGTCGGCGTCGGTGTCCGCGTCGGCGTCGGCGTCGGCGTCGGCGTCGGTGTCGGTGTCGGTGTCGGTGTCGGCATCGGCATCGGTGTCGGTGTCAGCCTCGGGGAAGTCACCGGTGTCTTTTTCGGTGCCTCCACAGTCGATGGCTACGAGAAACGGGATCAAAGGCAGGAACCAACGCGCGCGCATGCTCACCTCCGAGAATGGAGGAGCAGCGTAGGCGATCCACCTGCCGCAGGCAAGGTCCGCTCAGCCCCCGTGGATGGCCCGCTTGTCCACCGCCAGCGCGGCTTCCTTCACAGCCTCACTCAGGGTGGGGTGGGCATGGCAGATGCGGGCCAGGTCTTCGGCCGAGCCGTGGAAGCTCATGGCCACCGCCGCCTCGGCGATGAGCTCGGAGACCGCGGGCCCCACCATGTGCACACCCAGCAGCCGATCCGTCTCGGCATGGGCCAGGATCTTCACCAGCCCCTCCTCCGCGCCCTGGGCCTTGGCCCGGGCGTTGGCCGCGAAGTAGAAGCGCCCGGACTTGAAGGGCAGCTGCCTCTCCTTGCACTGATCCTCGGTGAGCCCCACGCTGGCCAGCTCCGGCTCGGTGTAGACCACGCTGGGGATGGCACTGTAGTCCACGTGCCCGGGCATGCCGGCCAGGCGCTCGGCCACGGCCACGCCCTCTTCTTCGGCCTTGTGGGCCAGCATGGGACCAGCCACCACGTCGCCGAGGGCGTAGACCCCTGGGAGGTTGGTCTCCAGGCGCTCGTCCACGGTGATGCGCCCGGCGTCGCTGGTGGCGATGCCCACCTGCTCCAGGCACAGGCCCGCAGTGTAGGGTCGGCGCCCCACCGCCACCAGCACCTTGTCGCAGGCCAGCTGCTGCGCCTGGCCCTTCTTGTCTTCGTAGGACAGCTGCAGCCCGGAGTCGTCCCGCTCGGCACCGGTGACGCGCGCCCCCAGCACGAACTCCATGCCCTGCTTCTTGAGGGACCTCTGCAGCATGCGGGCCGCCATCTTGTCGGCGAAGAGGGCGATGCGCGGCTCCATCTCCACCACGGTGACCCGCGCTCCCAGCCGCTGCCACACGCTGCCCAGCTCCAAGCCCACCGCGCCTGCACCCACCACCGCCAGGTGCTCGGGCACGCGGTCGAAGCTCAGGGCCTCTGTGGAGCTGACGATGCGCTCGCCGTCGAAGGGCAAGAAGGGCAGCTGCACCGGCTCGGAGCCGGTGGCCAGGATGATGTTCTTGGTCGCCACCAGCCGTGGCTCGTCTCCGCCCGCGATGCGGAGCCGATGCGCGCTCTCCAGCTCCGCCACGCCGCGGATCACCGTGACGCGGTTCTTCTTCATGAGCAGACCCAGGCCCCCCACCACCTCGTCGACCACGCGCTGCTTGCGGGCCAGCATCGCGGGCAGATCGAGCTGGGGTGACGGCACGACGATGCCGTGATCGGAAGCTTCGTGGGCAACCTGGTAGAACAGGTGGCTGGAATGCAACAGCGCCTTGGACGGGATGCAGCCCACGTTCAGGCAGGTGCCGCCCAGGGTGGCGCGTTTTTCAACCAGCGCCACGTTCATGCCCAGCTGGGCCGCTCGGATCGCGGCCACATAGCCACCCGGTCCGGCTCCGATGACGACCAGGTCGAACAGGTCCATGGCGGTCTCCTCGCAGGCTGCGGTAGTGCAGTTGACTAGCACGGGCGGCCGCCGCTGGCAGGCCTGTTCCCGCAGGGCTGCGAGGCGTTACGCAGGTTCCCTGCCGCGAGGACTCCATGATCGAGCTGCTCTCTGATCCCCAGGCCTGGATCGCCCTGGCCACGCTCACCGCCCTCGAGATCGTGCTGGGCATCGACAACATCGTGTTCATCGCGATCCTCGCAGACCGCGTGCCCAAGGCGCAGCGGGCGCTGGCCTACCGGCTGGGGCTGGGTGGGGCGCTGTTCACGCGCATCGCCCTGCTGCTCACCATCTCCTGGGTCATGGGGCTCACCAAGCCCCTGTTCACTGTGCTGGAGCACGAAATCTCGGGCCGCAGCCTGATCCTGCTGGCGGGCGGCATCTTCCTGATCGGCAAGAGCGCCCACGAGATCTACGAGAAGGTGGAGGGCGAGCTTGACGAGTTCGGCTCGGGCAACGGGGCCAGGGCCGGCCTGGTGATGGTCATCACCCAGATCATGCTGCTGGACATCGTGTTCAGCCTGGACTCGGTGATCACCGCGGTGGGCATGGTGGACCACGTCCCCATCATGGTCACCGCCATCGTCATCGCCATCGGCGTCATGTTGCTGTTCGCCAAGGCCGTGGGCGACTTCGTCAACGCCAACCCCTCCATGAAGATCCTGGCCCTGTCCTTCCTGCTGCTCATCGGCGTGCTGCTCACCGCCGAGGGCATGGGTCAGCACATGAACAAGGGCTACATCTACTTCGCCATGGGATTCGCCCTGCTGGTGGAGCTGCTCAACCTGCGCTTCCGCAAGAAGCAGCGCAAGAGCGAGATCCAGGGAGGCGGCCCCAGCGAGCCCAAGCCGCCGATCGTGGTGGACCCGGAGGTGGCGGCGCCCAAGCCAGCGCCGTGTTCGTGAGACCGCCCGCATCGTAGCGACGGCGCCGCCCCGCAGCCCAGCCGGCGGAGCGTCGAGCAATGGAGCGCCCCCCTCAGGGGCGATCACGCTCGGTTGAGTCGCCCCTGGGCGGTATACGTGCCCCAACTGTCTGCTCACCCATGTGAGTGACGACCTGGGGCGCTCTCCGTGCCCCAACTGCCTGCTCACCCATGTGAGTGACGACCTGGGGCGCTCTCCGTGCCCCAACTGCCTGCTCACCCATGTGAGTGGCGACTTGAGGCAGGCAGGCCGCTGGCGCCGACGACTACCGCCCCCTGAGCTCCTTCATCAGCGGGGTGGGGAAGTTGGGCAGCACGCGGTGCTCACCCAGGAACTCGCGCAGGCTCGCCGCGCGCGCTTCGAGCGCTGACTCCACCGCGCCGCCGGGCTCGCCAAACAACCGCCAGACGATGCGGCCGTCCTCGGCCTGGGCCCAGCCTCCCAGCACGCGGCCACCTGCCCAGACGCTGGGGCCGGCGTTGCCGTTGCGGTCGAACAGCAGCTCGCGGCTGGACTCGTCAAGGAAGCGGCGGCGGTCGCGGTAGCCCATGATCAGCGGATCGAGCGTGGGCAGCAGCGCCACGTGGGTGGGCTCCAGGGGTTCGGCGCCGGCCAAGGCCTCCAGCTGGTCGGCGATCGCATACTGCTCCGCCTCGTGCTCCTCCAGGCGCACGGTCGCCACACCGACGCCGAGCGCGGCCAGAGCCTGGCGGGTGTGGGTCTTGGTGAAGCCGGTCCACCACTGGATGTCGTCGAGGCTCACGGGCCCGAAGGCCTCGATGTAGCGCCGCGCTAGCTCGCTGCGCGCCTCGGCCTGCTCCCAGGACTCCAGGTCCAGATCGGGCAGCCACTGAGTCCGCAGCGCGTAGCTGTGCTGGTTGCTGCGCCAGGTCCCTCGGGGACGGGTGCGCACCATGCCACCGCCCATGCAGGCCAGGTAGTTGACGCGCGGGGCGAGGGAGAACCGACCGCCCCAGGCCCTGCCCTCGCCGTAGGGGAAGGTGGCCTTCATCTCCGGAACGCGCTCGGTGAGGTCCTTGCCGAAAGCCTGCCCCAGCTCGCCCACCACCGCCAGCACACGGGCTTCGAGATCGGCAGCCAGGTCCGGCGCGCCCGCCTCGTCGCTCAGCTCGGCCATGACGAACAGCTTGTGCAGGCGCCGTCGCTCCGAGCCCAGCAGCCGCGGCACGCAGGCCTGGTGGAACATCGCCACGTCCGCCGAAGGCAGCACGAACAGGGTGCGGCGCATGCACATCCAGCGCACCAGGCTGCGCTCCTCGAACAGGGCGCGATCCAGCCGCGAGCGCTGGAAACCGGGCAGCCGCGCCCAGGCGCTCAGGTAGATGCTGCTGGGCTCGGTGGCGTGCAGCGCCAAGATGCCCCGCACCAGCTCGAGCAGATCGCCCCGCTGACGCCCTGGTGTGAGCCAGTGTCGGCGGGCATGGTGCCGCCGTGCAGCCGACAGCGAGATGCACAGATCAGCCATCGCGACCTCTCAGCTTGAGAGGCGTGACATACGGTGCTTTCCTGTCGACGTCGAACCGCCCGGGAGATCCGATGCGTCCCCAGATCCTCGTCTTCGCCCTGCTCGCCCTCACCGCCTGCCGCACCGACGACAGCAAGCCCGACACCGCGAGCCCCACCGACGACTGTACCTACTACGCGGATGTCGATGCCGATGGCTATGGCGACCCGGATGCCGAGGCCGTCGGCTCCTGCGACGACGATCCCTCGGGCTTCGTGAGCAACGACGACGACTGCGACGACGGC
>CAZEJJ010000181.1:0-14997 GCA_964512185.1 uncultured Enterobacterales bacterium
GCAGTAGGCACTGGTGGGTCGCAGTAGACATGAGCTTTCCCGAGGGCTCCTAGGCGCCGTTTGTGATTTCGTCGAGCTCTCGCTGGACCTGCGCGGCGTCGCGCGGGCTCGAGTTCAGGTAGGCGCGGAAGGCCTCGACAGCGCCCGCCTCGTCACCCTGCTTGTTCAGAATACGTCCCCGGTATTTCTGCGCCGCTGCCATTCCCGAAGCGGCCAGGGTGTCGAACTGCCCCAGCGCCTGGTCGAGCTGACCGGCATGGTACAGGGCTTCGGCCCACTTGTAGCGGTAGCTGCTGTTGCGGGAATCCAGGGCGACGGCGTTCTTGTAGGCGGCCGCGGCACCGACCCAGTCGCGGCTGCGGGCCTTGGCGTCGCCCACCAGCACATGATCAGCCGCCGTGGTGGTGCGCGAAGCGGGCTGGTCGCTGCCGCTGAAGCCACCGTCGGTGGTGCTGATCTGGCCGCCAGGGTGGTCGAAGCCGGGGCTGGTGTTGAAGGTGCCTTCGCCCGCCATGCGCGCACGATCTTCGGGACTGACAGGTATCCAGCCGCCCTGGTCGTCAGCATCCTGGGTGGTCTCTGGGGGCTCTTCGTCGGCGGAGGCGAGCTCCGCTTCGATCTTCGCGATGAGTTCCTTGCGCGCGAGCGCCGGATCCACATGCTTGGCCGGCGGGGGAGACGCCTCTGCGATGGGCGTGGTGGGAGCGGTGGGCGCAGGACCGCGCGGGAAGAAGAACCAGATGACCGCCACGACAGCGACGACGGCCGCGGCGTAGAGCCACACGTTGTGCCGCGCGGGTTCGGTGGATCTGCCGCCCTTGCCCGAGCGGGCACCGCCACCCCGGCCACCGGACTCGGCCTTGCGACGCGCGCGCAGCCGCTCGCGCTGGCGGGCCTTCAAGGTCTCGAAGGGATCGACGAAGCGCTGATCACCGCCAGCAGCGGGCCCGGAGGGAGCGCCCAGGCTGCGCGCGGCAGCGGGGACGTTTTCGGCCGGGGCGCCCGGCTTCTGGAACACGCCGGTGGAGATGTTGGCTCGCAGGCTGCCCATGCCCACCACCATGGTGGGGCCATCATCTTCGAATTCGCCGGTGTCTTCTTCGGGCTGCACCTGGCCCAGCAGGTGGGCCTCGAGATCCTCGTAGACCTTGACGAAGTAGCCGTCGAGGTCGGGGATGTCGCCGATGCGCACCCAGCTGGACCCGTCGTGGGAGATGACGTCGTCTTCGGTGACGCGGCGATCCTGGATGTACTTGCGCAGGGTGCCGATGTCGCTGAAGTCGTAGACCAGGCCGATCTTGACCTTGACCTTCCAGGTGGAGATGCCCACCTTGCGGAAGTCGAGCTGAGCGGAGCGGTTGGTCTCCACCTCGCCGCCGGAGTCGATCTCCTGATCCTGAGCCAGGGGATTGCTGCTGGCGGCGGGCGCGCCCGAGGTGGCCTCGGCTTCGGCTCCGCGACGGTAGACCACGAACACATGCTGGCACTTGGGGCAGGTGATGCGCGCACCACGGCCCTTGATCTTGTTGTCGTCGAGCTTGTAGCGAGCGGAACAGCGCTCGCAGGTGACGATCATGCCTGCCAGCCCTCCTGAAGCCAGGCCTCAAACAGCGAAGCTACCACGGTGAGCGAGCGGTCCGCAACGCGATTGCGGCTCACCGCCGATCTCGACCGGGACAGGAACGAGCGCGGAAGCGAGCGGTGCGCGGGCTGACCCTCGGCTTGCCGGGAGGTAGCACTCAATCTACCAACACCTCGAGCCGGCAATCTCTTACCCGCAATTTCCTGGGGCCCAGCCGCTCGAAGAAGACCAGCAGCTTGAGCCCGGCCCCGTGACCTTCCCGGCGGCGCACCTCGCCGATCCCGAAGGCGGGGTGCCGCACCCTGACGCCGGGAGCGAAGGCCTCCGGATCGTCGGGCACCATCGTGGTCCCGGAGAAGGCAGGGGCAGGATCCTGGCGCCGGGAGTCATCGGCCCGCACCTGGGCGAGCAGGGCATCGAGCCGCCGGGTGGACGAGGCGGGGATGGACGAGCGCACCGGGCGCGGCGGCCGCGGCCCGGTGAAGGCTCCCGCGCCCACGCTGCGAAGCAGGTGTGAGGGCACCTCACGCAGGAACATGGAGGGTGCGGCGCTGGAGAAGCGCCCCGCACCACCCCGGGCGGTGGCCGCCCCGCGCACCCAGCGCCGGGTAGGCCTGCACAGGTAGAGGCGCTCCCGCGCCCGGGTGAAGGCCACGTAGGCGAGCCGGCGCTCTTCCTCCAGATCCTCGAGGCGCTCGGACGAGCGCAGGTGGGGGAAGACGTTCTCCACCAGCCCCACCACGAAGACCACGGGGAACTCCAGACCCTTGGCCAGGTGCACGGTCATGAGCGTGACCTGGCCGTCGTCGTCCGGCAGGTCCTGATCGGCAGAGGCCAGGCTGGCCTGCTCCAGGAAGGCCTGCAGCGCGGCCCTCGGCTCGGTGGAGAGCGCCACGGGAACGGGCTCGTCGGGATCGTCGAAGGCCTCGGCGTCGGGATCGCCCTCTCGCTGCAGGGCGCGAGCAGCGCGAGCGAGGGCCTCGATGTTCTCCAGGCGCCCCTGGGCCTCCAGAGTGTCCTCGGCCTGCAGGGCTGCCAGGTAGCCGGTCTCTTCTGCCACCTGCAGGATGAGCGCGGCGGGCATCTGCTGCTGGGCGTCGGCGGTCAAACTGTCCACCAGCTTCACGAAGCTGGCCACCGCCGCCACGGTGCGACCTCTGCCCGAGGCCACGTGACGACGAGCAGCTTCCAGGACTGGCACACCGTCGTCGGTGGCTTGCTGGCGCAGCCGCTGCACCGTGGTGGCGCCGATGCCCCGCGGTGGCACGTTGACGATACGCAGGAAGGCCATGGAGTCGGTGGGGTTGAGCAGCAGGCGCAGCCATGCCACCAGGTCGCGCACCTCGCGCCGCTCGTAGAAGCGCCTGCCGCCCACCACCTTGTGGGGGATGCGGGCCTTGCCCATGGCCTGCTCCAGTGGTCGGCTGGACGCGTGGGTACGGTAGAACACCGCGATGTCGCCCGGCCGGCGACCCTGGCGGAACAGCTCGCGGATCTCCCGCACCACGCGAGCGGCCTCGTCTTCCTCGTCGCGACCCACCAGCAGCTGCACGGGATCGCCCGAAGGAGCCTTGGTCCACAAGGTCTTCTCCTTGCGGCCCCGGTTGTTGCGCACCACCGAGCCGGCGGCTGCGAGGATGTTGCCGGTGGAGCGGTAGTTGCGCTCCAGCCGCACCACCTTGGCGCTGGGGAAGTCGCGCTCGAAGTCCAGGATGTTTCGGATGTCGGCGCCGCGGAAGGCGTAGATGGACTGGTCGTCGTCTCCCACCACGGCCAGGTTGTGGGGCGGAAGCGCAGCCAGCGCCTTGATCAGCCTGTACTGGGCGTGGTTGGTGTCCTGGTATTCGTCCACCAGCAAGAAGCGGAAGCGGCGCAGGTAGTGCTGGCGCACCTCGGGATGCTGCTCCAGCAGGCGCACCATGCGGTTGACCAGGTCGTTGAAGTCGAAGGCGTTGGCCGCCACCAGCGCGGCCTCGTAGCGCTGGAAGACCTCGTCGAGGCGCATGCCGGGGGGCAGGGGCTGGCCCAGCTGCCCGGCCGCCACGTCCGCGGGCTCCAGCAGGCGGTTCTTGGCGTCGTCGATGCGGGCCAGGTAGCCCCGCGGTGGGTGGCGCTTGGGATCCAGCTTGAAGTCACGCAGGATGTTCTTGACCATGCGCAGCTGGTCGTCGCTGTCGTAGATCACGAAGGACGAGGTGAACCCCAGGCGGGGCGCGTCGCGGCGCAGGAAGCGAGCACAGGCCGAGTGGAAGGTGGACACCACGATGCGCCGGGCCTGGGCGCCCACCAGCTCCTCCACCCGCTCGCGCATCTCCCCGGCGGCCTTGTTGGTGAAGGTGACCGCCAGGATGGCGTGGGGGGGTACGCCCTGGTGCACCAGGTGCGCCACACGGCGGGTGAGCACGCGGGTCTTGCCCGAGCCGGCTCCAGCCAGCACCAGCAGGGGGCCTTCCACATGGCAGACCGCCTCGTGCTGCTCCAGGTTGAGCCCCTGCAGGTGGGCCGGTTCGCTCACGCCGGGTCCTCGCCGTCGTCGGTGCCGCCCAGGGCCCGCTCCAGGAACTGCTGGTGGAGGTGGCGAGCGCCGTCGGCGTAGGCCACCTGCCGCGCCCGTCCCAGCGCCAGCGCATGGGGAGGCACGTCGGCGGTGATGGTGCTGCCGGCCCCCACCAGGGCTCCTTCGCCCACCGTGACCGGCGCCACCAGGGCGGTGTTGGACCCGATGAACGCGCGCTCGCCGATGATGGTGGGATGCTTGGCGTAGCCGTCGTAGTTGCAGGTGATGGTGCCGGCCCCCACGTTGGTACCCGCGCCGATCTCGGCGTCGCCCAGGTAGCTCAGGTGCGAGGCCTTGACGCCCCGGGCCAGCACCGACTTCTTGACCTCCACGAAATTGCCCACCCGGCTCTCGGCGCCCAGGACAGTGCCTGGACGCAGGTGCGAGAAGGGCCCCACCTGGGCCCCCTGCCCCACCTGGGCCTGGTCCAGCACGCTGCTGGGCTTGACCACCGCGCCGGCCGCCACCTGGGTATCGCGCAGCACCGCGTGGGCTCCGATCCTGGCTCCACGGCCCACACGTGTGCCGCCCGCGAGCACCACGCCGGGTTCCAGCACCACGTCGGGCTCCAGCTGCACCCTGGCTTCGACCCGGATGGTACCCGGACGATGCAGCGTGACTCCGGCCCTGGCGTGGGCCGCCAGGATGCGGTCCTGCAGCACGTCTTCGGCCTGGGCCAGCGCGGCGCGATCGTTGATGCCCCACAGGCTGCTGGCGTGGGGCAGGCAGGTGGCCTGCAGCCGGCCCTGGGCGGCGGCCATGGCCACCGCGTCGGTGATGTAGAGCTCGCCCTTGGGCGGGTGGGGTTGCAGCGAAGGCAGCACCTGGCCGCGCAGCCAGGCCGCGTCGAAGGCGTACATGCCCGCGTTCACCTCGCGGACCGCGAGCTGCGCCGCGGTGGCCTCGGCGGCCTCGACGATGCCCACCACCCGGCCGTCTTGGCGCAGGATGCGCCCATAGGCGCCGGGCTGATCCACCGTGGTGGACAGCACGGTGCACAGGGCGTCGCCGTGGCTCTCGAGGAGCGCTGAGAGCACCTGGGCCTGCACCAATGGGGCGTCGCCGGGGAGCACCAGCACCGTGCCTCGCTCGGGCAGCAGGTCCTGTGCAGCGCGCACGGCATCGCCGGTACCTCGAGGCTGCTCCTGACGCACACAGGGCACCTGGCCCAGAGCGTCACGCACCGCCTGTTCCTGGTGATGGACCACCGCCAGCACATCGCATCCGGCCTGCCGGGCGGCCCCGGCGATCCAGCTCACCATGGGGCGACCACAGAGCGGATGCAGCACCTTGGCCAGCGAAGAGCGCATGCGGGTGCCCAGGCCGGCTGCCAGGATCAGCGCCAGGGGCTTGTCGTAGGAGGCAGTCACAGGGATGGAAGCCATGGATCACCGCGTGGAACAGGGGCGCAGCTGCCGCGGGCAGAGCGGACCACTGGCTCTATCCCGGCGCTCCCCCACAGGCAGGAGCGCTGCAAGGAGCCTGTAGGCTCCTAGTCGATCTCCACCGTATAGTCGCTGCCGGCGCCGGACCAGCCGGCCACCACGACTGTGTAGGTGGAGCCCGAGCGCATGTTGCCCGTGAGGGACTCGGGCTGGGTGGTGCCGTCGGTGGTGGAGCCGCCCACGGGCGTGCCGTCTTCGATCAGGAACAGGTCGTAGTCCCCCGAGGCAGCCGACCAGGTGAGGGTGACCGTGGCCATCTCGGTGGTGGAGACCCGGAACGAGGTGTAGTCCAGATCGCCCGTGTAGTAGACCCCGTCGTTGGACGCCTGGTAGATGTCGCCCTCGATGAGGCCAGGCAGGTCGTTGCTGCCCAGATCGATGGCTGAGACCTCATCGTCGCCCCGCTCCGACAGGCTGGCGTAGAAGCCGCCCAGGCTGAGGCTGTCGTTCAGCGTACTGGAGCGGTTGCCCTCGGCGTCGGTGATGTACAGCGAGCCGCTGAGGGTGTCGCCAGGGTTGAAGTCGGTGGCGTCGACGTGGAAGCGGGAGGTGCCGGTGGCGTTGAAGCTGTCGAGCTCACCGGGCACGGCGAAGGTGTAGTTGTTGGAGCCCAGGCTGAGCACGGCCTGGCCTCCCGAGCTGTCGCCATCGATGTCGAGGCTGTCGTAGGAGATGCGGATGGTCCGGTCGGCGTCGCGCTCGGTGAGCTCGAAGGAAGACAGCTGCGGCGCCGTGGAGCCGGGATCGGTGTCGGAATCCGCGTCGGCGTCGGCGTCGGCGTCGGCGTCGGCGTCGGCGTCGGCGTCGGCGTCGGCGTCACCTTCAGTGGAATCGGTGATGTGGGTGTTGCCGCCAAGGGGCGAGCCCGTGTCGAAGTGGGTGAACTCCAACCCGAGGGTGCAGCCAGCGAGGAGAAGCGGGGTCAGCAGCGGGGAGAGCGTGCGGCACGTCATGGGCGACCTCCGGGGATGGTAGGTTCCAAGGCCTCGCGGCGCCGCGATTTTACTCGAAGGATCGGCGAGTCGCCATCGTTTTCGCCTGGGGATGGGCGGCTTGGTAGAGGAGGCCGGTGGGCTCTCCCGCAGGCCGCGTTACAGCACCGCGGTTTCATCGACCTGGTCCAGGTCTCTGCCCCCCTCCACGACACCCGAGGTGACCCTTGTCGCAGCAGATCGCCATGGAGCTGACCGACACCTACAGCGCGCGCAACTACAACCCCCTGCCCGTGGTGCTCTCCAGGGGCGAAGGAGTGTGGGTCGAGGATGCCGACGGCAAGCGCTACATGGACATGCTGGCCTGCTACTCGGCGGTCAACCAGGGGCACTGTCACCCACGCATCCGCGCCGCCATGGTGGAGCAGCTGGGGCGCCTCACCCTCACCAGCCGAGCCTTCCACAACGACAAGATGGGCTTCTTCCTGCGCAAGCTCTGCCAGCTGTCGGGCTTCGACAAGGCCCTGCCCATGAACACCGGGGCCGAGGCCGTGGAGACCGGCATCAAGGCGGTGCGCAAGTGGGGCTACCAGGTCAAGGGCGTGCCCGCCGAGCAGGCCGAGATCATCGTCTGCTCCGACAACTTCCATGGCCGCACCACCACCATCGTGGGCTTCTCCACCGAAGACCAGTACCGCGACGGCTTCGGGCCCTTCACCCCGGGCTTCAAGGTGATCCCCTTCGGTGACGCCGAGGCGCTCGCTGCAGCCTTCACGCCCAACACCGTGGCCTTCCTGGTGGAGCCCCTGCAGGGCGAAGCCGGCATCATCGAGCCCCCGGCGGGCTTCCTGCGCCGCGCCCGTGAGCTCTGCGACCAGCACGGCGCCCTGTTGTTTCTCGACGAGATCCAGTCGGGCCTGGGCCGCACCGGCCGCATGTTCGCCTTCGAACACGAGGGCATCCGCCCCGACTGCATGACCCTGGGCAAGGCCCTGTCGGGTGGCTTCTACCCGGTGTCCGCCTTCCTCGCGTCCAGCGAAGTGATGGCTGTCTTCAACCCTGGCGACCACGGCTCCACCTTCGGCGGCAACCCGCTGGCCTCTGCGGTGGGCATCGCCGCTCTGGATGTGCTCGTGGAGGAAGACCTGGTAGGCAACGCCGCCGAGCTGGGCGGCTGGCTGATGCACGAGCTGCGCGCCATGAACTCTCCCCACGTGGAGCTGGTGCGCGGCAAAGGCCTGTTCGTGGGCGTGGTGATCAAGGACTCCTCGGGCCCAGCCCGGCCCTTCTGCGAGCGCCTCATGGAGCTGGGGGTCCTGGCCAAGGAGACCCACCACCAGGTGATCCGCCTGGCCCCGCCCCTGGTGATCACCCGCGAAGAGCTGGAGTGGGCCCTGGTGCGTCTGCACCAGGTGCTGGTGGACTGAGTGTCCACCTCCCCGGCCCTCCGGCTGCGGCACCTCGGCTGCGCCGGGCTGCTGCTGCAGCTCCCCGGCGGCCGCTGCATCGCTGTGGATCCGCCCTCCGATCCTGGGCCCGAGGCCTCGCTGGTGCTCAGCTGGAACGAGGCCGAGCGCCTCGAAGGTACCGCCGTAGCGCTGCGCTCCGGCCGCAGCCCGGAGCTGCTGGCCCGACCCGAGCTGCTGGACTGGGCGGCGCACCGGGGAGCGGTGAACGCGAGCAGGTTCCCGGCGGAACTCTGTGGCCTGCGCATCGAAGCACAGAGCTATCGGCCCATCCCCTACGCCACGGCCTACGAGGCCATGCTCAAGTCCCGCAGCGGTCTGTTGGACCCGCTGCGCGCCGCTCGGCGGCTGGTGGCCCGAGCCAGGCTGCCCTCCAGCCCGCCCCAGGTGCTGCGCTTCACCCTGCCCGACGGCCGCCGGCTGCTGCACCTGAATTGCAGCCTGCATCGGTGGACTCCCCAGGACTGGCTGGAGCAGCTGGCCGCCGACTGGGGCGGCGCGGAGCTGGTCCTGGCGAGCTGGGACACCGATCAGGCCGACGAATTCATGGCTCGTATCGGTCACTTCGCTCCCGGCCGGCTGATCGTGGCTGACCTGGTCAACGACGTGCGTCGAGAGCTCGATCTGCCGGTGCAGAGCTACACCCCCACCGCCGACCGGCTGCAGGCGCAGGGCCTCTCCACCCTGGTCCTCGCCAGCGGCACCGCGCTGCGGTTCGAGGGCGACCACTAGTCCGTCTTCACCGCCGGCACGCTCACCATGTTCACAGCCTCCACCCTGGCGTAGGTGCCGTTGGGCAGGCGCTGGAAGCTCCAGCTTGACTGGAACACCGTCATGCTGAACTCCTCGTCCACAGGCAGCTCGGCCACGACCTTGGCGGGGATCTCGACGCTGTCGCCCGCCTCGAGCTTGCCCAGCGCCACGCCGCCGTCGGCCATGGGCAGGATGACGTAGGTCCAGTCCAGGTCGGAGTTGTTGAACATGGGGACGCGCTTGGCGCCGCTGCTGGGGAACTCCAGGCCGCCCTCGCAATCGGGAAGATCGATCCTGCCGGGGAGATCCAGGCCCTCGCGGATCACGAAGCCGGGCAGCCCGTCCTCTTCGCCCTGGCCGAGGATGTCCAGCACGGCGCCCTCGTCCACCATCACGCGGATATCGTGGTCGTCGGAGAGCGCGCCGGTGGTGTAGACCGTGTCGGCGTCATCGGCGTCCGGGGTCTCCAGATCGATGGTCACCTCGTCGTCCTCCAGGCGGATGACCTCCCCCGCTCCCACGTCCACCGTCAGGTCGTTCTCGTCCAGGACATCGTCCAGCAGCTCATCGCCCTCTTCGACGATGATCCATCCCGGGTCCAGCTCATCGAGGGGCGGCTCGCACTTGCTGTAGTCGTCGATGGGCTCGTAGAAACGCGCTCCCGCCGAGGGCATGGAGGTCCAGTCCTGCACGCCCTCCTCGTCGGTGGTCAGCACCGAAGACGCGGTGAGGCGCAGATCGCCGCCCACGAAGCAGAAGGGGATCACGATTATCTCCACGTAGGGACAGCTGTCGGGGTCTTCGTAGATCTGCTGCAGGTCCACCACCATGGTCTCGCCGTGCTCCTTGCCGTCGGTGGTGAGGCTGGCCTCGATCAGGGCGCGGGAGTCGGGCGCGCCCATCAGGGTGATGCGCCCCTCGGAGTCGGTGTTGCCGTACTCGTAGCCGGAGTAGTGGTAGATGTCGTAGCTGACGCCCGACATGCTCACGTGGGCGCCCTCGACAGGGTTGCCCGCCACGTCCTCCACGTAGATCTCCAGGCAGGTGGAGTCGTAGGCCTCATCGAAGTTCCACTGGGAGAAGTGGGGCAGCTCGGCCACCATGGCCAGACCGTCCTCGTCCTCTTCCACCGTGGCGGTGTCGGTGATCTCCCAGCGGGCCTCGTCCGGGTTCCACCACCACAGGTCCACCGTCTCGACCAGGTAGTCCTGCTGGGTCTCGGGGAGCTCGCCAGCCATGCTGTAGCGCACCGGGGCCGTGGTGCCCTCGGCCAGGTTCAGCTCCTCGCCGTCCTGGCTGGCGTCCACCTGGAAGAAGCCAAAGCTCATGATGCTGCGCTCTTCACCGTCCCAGTCGACCCCGCGGAAGCTACCCGGCGCCCCGGCCAGGCCGTCCTGTTCGATGTCCGCCACGGTCAGGGTGAGCTGCATGTCTCCGCTGGTCCGATCGCCATCGGCATCCACGAAGGCGTCTGGTGGCAGCAGCATGTCCAGCGCGCCCTCCTGGAAGCGCCCGCCGTCTTCGGCCGAGAAGGTGAAGGTGGTGCCCACAGGGGCCAGCTCTACCTGCAGGCTGCGGGTCTCCCAGTCATCCATGGTCACGACGCGATCGGCGCTGGTGTAGCCCTCGGCGCGCACGTGCACCGTGAGGCTCTCGCCAGGCTCCACCTCGCGGATGGAGAACGCGCCGTCGTCGTCCGTGCTGTCCGCCTGGCCCGTGCTGCCGAGGGTCACGCTGGCTCCCATGATGGGCTCACCGTCGGGATCCAGCACCAGGCCCACCAGGCGGCCCTGGGGGGGGCCGTCGTAGAAGTCCAGCGGAGCGACGGCGTCGCTGCCGGCGTGCTGGAAGAGGTTGCAGCCGGCGAGGGCGAGGAAGCCGGGGAGCATGACGAGGTTGCGGTTCATGGGGACCTCGGGGGAGGGGCGCGAGGATGCGGCGCCATGTAGAGCAAGCTCCGTGCCAGCGCGTGCAGGAGCCCTGCGAGCGATCACGCCGGGGTCGGGGCATCCAAGCCGGGACATTGTGCGGACAGGGTGCGAGCTTTCTGCCGCAGTCCGGCTGGCATCGCAGGGCAGGGCGCCGTGGGGCTCGAAAGGATAGACCGGGGCCCCGAGCCCCACGGCTTCGGCACGCCCGGGAGGAACGATGATCACCCTGCGCGAGAACGAGTACCGCCTGCTGCAATCCCTGGCCTCGGCCAAGGATCCCGTGCTGGTGGCCCAGCTGGCATCGGAGCTGCAGCTGGACCAGAGCCTGGTGCTGGCCGCCGCGGCCACCCTGGAAGAGCGAGGCCTGCTGGCCCGCCAGGAGCAGCGCTTCGACGAGTACCGGATCGACGCGCTGGGCAGACAGCACGCCCAGCACGGGCTTCCCGAACGCGAAGTGGTGAAGGGCCTGCGCGCAGCGGGCGGGGCCAGCACCATCCCAGAGCTGCCCCAGCACTGCAGCCTGGATCCCGGCCAGGTGGGCCAATGCCTGCGCTTCCTGGTGGCCAAGGGCTGGGCTGTACGCCGCGGCAAGGAGCTGGAGCTCACCCAGGCTGGCCGAGACCTCTCCGACCACCCCATGGCGGACGAGCGCCTGATCCGCGCCTTGAGCGGAGGCGAGCTGCTGACCAGTGAGCAGCTGATCGCCGCGGGCAACGATCTCGACGCCGCGGCGAAGCTCCTCAAGGGCCGCAAGGGGGTCTACAAGGTCAAGCAGCGCAGCCGTCGCTACCTCGAAGCCACGGATGCCGGTCGCGGGGCCGCCCCCAGCGCTACCCTGCGCCGCCAGGTCAACCTGCTCACCGGCGAGATGCTGGCCGATGGATCCTGGCGCCACGTGGACTTCCGCCCCTACGACATGTCCCTGGCTACCGAGCCCGCCTTCCCTGGCAAGGTGCACCCCTTCCGCCGCGTGCTGGAGCAGACCCGCACCGTGTTCCTCGAGATGGGCTTCCAGGAGATCGTCAGCCCCTTCGTGGAGAGCGGCTTCTGGGACTTCGACGCTCTGTTCCAGCCCCAGGATCACCCCGCTCGCGAGATGCAGGACACCTTCTACGTCGAGCGGCCCGCCAGCTGTGAGCTGCCCCCAGCCGATGTGGTGGAGCGCGTGCGCCGCACCCACGAAGACGGCGGCGACACCGGCGGCATGGGCTGGGGCTACCGCTGGTCCGAAGAGCTGGCCCGCAAGCCCGTGCTGCGCACCCACACCACCGCCGCCACCATCCGCGCCCTGGCCGACGATCCCACAGCGCCGCGCAAGGTCTTCTGCGTGGGCAAGGTCTTCCGCCGCGAGACCGTGGACTACAAGCACCTCCCCGTTTTCTACCAGGTGGACGGGATCATCATCGACGAGCAGGCCAGCTTCGCCCGCTTGCTGGGCACCCTGCGGGCCTTCTACACCAAGATGGGCTTCGAAAAGTTCGAGTTCCGGCCGGCTTTCTTCCCCTACACCGAGCCCTCTGTCGAGGTCTTCGTGTGGCTGGAGTCCAAGGCTGACTGGGTGGAGATGGGCGGCGCCGGCGTGTTCCGTCCCGAGGTCACCCGGCCCTTCGGCTGCGACGTGCCGGTGCTGGCCTGGGGCCTGGGCCTGGAGCGCATCGCCATGTTCCGCTACGGGCTCACCGACATCCGCCAGATCTACGTGGCCGACCTGCAGTGGCTGAAGGAGGCCGAGCTATGCCGGTAGTAGGAATCCCCGTCAAGCTGCTGGCCGAGCGCCTCGACGAAGCGCTCAGCGCAGACACCCTGGTGGAGCACCTGCAGCACATCGGCTGCGACGTGGAGGGCTTCGCCACCCTGCGCCGCTTCAAGTGCGAGCGCTGCGGCAACATCGTAGAGATCACCGCCACCGTGGACCCGCCGGTGCTCTGCCGCCGCTGCGGCGTGGACTACGGTGAGCGCGCCGATCTGCTAGTGGATCTCGGCCCCATCGAGGTCATCCGCATGGAGCTGCTGGCGGTGCGCCCCGACATGTTCGACCCGGGCGGCCTGGCCCGCACCCTGCGCGGCTACCTGGGCCAGCAGAGCGGCCAGCCCGAGTACGATCTGGGCCCCGTCGCCGCCGAGGTCGTGGTGGACCCCGCCATGGCCACAGCGGCCTGCCCGCGGCCCGCCATCGCCTGCGCGGTGGTCAAGAACGTGGTGCTGGACGACGACTTCATCAAGGAGCTGATGAACCTGCAGGAGAACCTGCACTGGGCCCTGGGCCGCGACCGCAAGCACGCCTCCATCGGTGTCTACGACCTGGCCGCAACCAACGGCCACAGCTACCGCTACCGGCCGGTGGGCCCCCATGAGCTGCGCTTCGTGCCCCTGGGCTACGACCCGGCGGATCCCGACGCCGCGGTCACCCCGCAGCAGGTGCTGGACACCCACCCCAAGGGGGTCGAATTCGCCCGGCTGCTGGCGGGCTTCCGGGCCTACCCGCTGTTGCACGACAGCGACGGCGCGGTGCTGTCCATGCCACCCATCATCAACTCCGAGGGCACCCGGGTCACCGACGACAGCACCAGCTTCTTCATCGACGTCACCGGCACCAGCCGGCGGCTGGTGTCCCGCGCGCTGAACGTGCTGGTCACCTCGCTCATGGAGCTGCAGCCCAGCATCAGCGTGCAGCAGGTGGCCATCCGCTACGGCGACGAGCGCGTGCTCACCCCCGACTTCTCGCCCCAGCACATCCAGCTGGGGGTGTCCGCCACCAGCCGCTGGCTGGGCATCCCGCTGGACACCCCAGCCCTGGTGGAGCTGCTGGTGCGCATGGGCCACGACGTGCAGGTGCAGGGACCCGACCAGCTGCTGGTCATGGCCCCCGCCTACCGCAACGACCTGATGCACCCCGTCGACGTCATGGAAGACGCCGCCATCGCCTACGGCTACCACAACATCGAGCCCAGCCTGGTGCCCACCATGACCGTAGGCGGCGAGCGCCCGGTGGAGACCCTGTCGGGCACCGCCCGCACCTGCCTGTCCGGCCTGGGCTGGATGGAGGTCATGACCCTGGTGCTGTCCAGCGAACAGAAGGCCTACGACGCCCTGAGGCGCCCGCGCAGCAGCCAGCACGTCTCCCTGGCCCACCCCATCAGCCGTGACCAGACCCTGCTGCGCACCAGCCTGGCGGCGGGCCTGCTGGAGACGCTCACGGTCAACGGCCACAACGAGTACCCCCAGCGCATCTTCGAGCTGGGCGAGACCACCGAGCTGGTCCCCGGCGACACCGGCGCCCTGGAGCGCCGCGCCGTGGGCGGAGCGGCCATCGGCGAGCGCATGGGCGTCACCGAGGCGCGCGCCGCAGCCGAGGCCGTGCTGCGGGAGCTGGGCTACGGCATCCGCACCCGCGGCGCCGAGCTACCCAGCTACCTGCCGGGCCGGGCGGCCGTCATCCTGGCCATCCAGGGAGACGAGACCATCGCCGTGGGCGAGCTGGGTGAGCTGCACCCCGAAGTGCTCGAAGCCTTCAAGCTGCGCCACCCCGCTGCCATCTTCGAGATCGACCTCACCACGCTGACGGGGCTGCGCTAGCGTCAAGGAACACGGAGCCCTCCGGGATGTCGTAGGCTGTATCTACTCCTGCCCCCAGGAGTCTCCATGAAGCTCCAATCCTTGCTCCTGGCGGGCGCACTGCCCTGCGGGCCGAACCCGGCCACACGCGCCGATGACGCGGGCTTCTGCACCACCGAAGGTCTTGGAGAGCTGCGCGTCCGCGGGGTCATGATGGACGAGCAGGGCCAGCCCTGGCCCACGCTGCACTGCCGGCTTTCCGGAATGGAAGGCACGGTGCAGTCGTGGTTCCAGCAGCAAGGTCGGAGCTGGAATCTCCCCGTGTCGATCATCGATGGGGAGGCCTGCATCCACGTGGCGGCGGGCGCGACCCGGGGAACCTGGTTCATCGAGGGCCACAGGCCGGTGGAGATCAGCTGGCAACCCCTGACCCCGGCGGAAGAGGGTATCTGCGGTCCGGTGGAGCCTACGCCAGGCGCAAGCCCCGAGATCCGCGGACGCGTGGTTCGCGGCGAGGGCGCCCCAGCCGACGCCGTCATCCGCGTCGTCGGCTGCGACGGTGGCACCCTGTTGCAGCCTGACGACAGCTTCCGCCTGCACACCACACGCCAGACCTGCAGCCTCCAGGCCTCCGCTCGGCACGACACACGAATCTGGAGGAGCCCCCAGGTGCCCGTGGACCTCAGCGAAGGAACCGTGCTCGACGTGCTGTTGCAGCTCTCCGAGAGCAGGCGACAGAACAGGTCGCCGTCAGGCGGCCGCCCCGAATCGTAGCG
>CAZEJJ010000182.1:0-13235 GCA_964512185.1 uncultured Enterobacterales bacterium
CTCATAACCCGAAGGTCGTCGGTTCAAATCCGGCCCCCGCAACCATTCGAACAGCCCGCCTGGAAAGGCGGGCTGTTCTTCTTCATTCAGGCCCCTTCATACAGAGCGTTGGTCCACAGTTCAAATCCGGCCCCAGCGACCATCAGAGTGACCCTTCCCCCGGAAGGGTCACTTCTTCGTCTGGTGGCTGCGGCCGCGCTGGCTCGGAGAGCACCAGGGCGATCCGCTTGCGAAAGGGGGCGCCCTGGGCCGCCCCTCCCAGGCTGTCTGCGACCTGGTGAAGCTCCCTCAGCGTCGTGCTCGGAGCTGGGATCAGCGTCAGGGTGCCGGTGCAGCGCCCCGCCTCCCCTCGCAGCTCGGACAGCTGTCCGGGGATCTCGAAGCTGCCCAGACTGCGCCCAGCGGCATCCGAGAGCCGAGCCAGGCCCGGCGAGAGGTAGACACGGGCGCAGGTCTGCTGCCCCTCGGCCGTGGCCAGCGGCTCGTACAAGAGCACGGGCAGCACTGGGGAAGCGAAGGCAGCCGCTGCCGGCCCACCAGGGAGCGTGAATGGTCTGCCCGGCCATAGCCAGAGGCTGACGCCGAAGCGGGCGGCCGTGGCCAGCGGGGCCAGCACCTGCTCCACGCGAGCGTCTGCTGGAGGCAGGATCCGCATGGCCCGGTGTTGCTCCCAGCTCCAGGGATCCACCGGTAGCTGGTCGAGCCGCTGATCGGGCCCGAGATCGTAGTAGCCCGAGGATCGCAGCGTGGACGCCAGGTCGCCCTCCAGGGGGAGCCCGGCGAAGCGAGGCGAAGAACCCGACAGGTCCAGCAGTGCCTGGCTGGAGCCCACCGAGGCACCGGCGCAGCCCAACAGCGCTCGGTGGTCCTGAACCTCGGATGCCGGGTACAGCTCGAGGAGTGCTCCCGGCAGTGGATCAGCAGGCATCACCGCCAGCAGCCCCCACAGGATCGCGGTGAGCCATGCTCTGGCCCACAGCAACGTGGCGGCGCAGACCAGGAACGCCAACACCGCCGGCCAGGCAGGCGCCGAGGCCTGGAAGGGAGCCAGGCCCATGGGGTCGTGGAGCGCGCGGGAGATCCCTGCCAGGCGCACCGCCGAGAGACCCGCCAGCGACGACACGGCGACACAGGCGGAGCCGGCCACGAGCACCAGCGAGCGCTGTCGCGCCAGCACGCCGGCCACCACCAAGGGCACCGGCAGAGCCAGCAGCATCCAGATCAGCGGGACGTGCAGGCTGTCCATGCGGCCGAGCACCACGCCGAGCTCGGCGAGGGGTGGCGCGTGACGGGCTTCGAAGACCAGCAGAGCCAGCCGCGGACGGAGGCAGCCCAGGTGCAGAGCGTGCAGCGCCAAGCCGCTCAGCACGAAGACCAGCTCCCAGCCCACCCACTTCGGCCTGCCCGCGGACTGGACCGCCACCGCCAGCAGGCCCAGTGCGGCGGACAGCAGGCAGGCGCTGGCCCGCCAGGAGAGGCCCCCGCCGTGCATGGGAACCTGGCCCGGCCAGGCCAGCTCTACCACCTGGCCCAGAGCCAGCGGCGCCAGGCCGGCCAGCCCGGTGGTGAGCACGGCGCGGTTCAGGACGGAGATGGTCACAGGGTCGGTTTCCTCCTCCCTCCCCTATCCACTGTCCGGATCACCGGAATCCAGCCGCGGGGCCTTGACACGTCCGGAGCGCAGATTACATGCACGGCCGCGCGGGAGTAGCTCAGTTGGTAGAGCATCAGCTTGCCATGCTGACTGTCGCGGGTTCGAGTCCCGTCTCCCGCTCCATCTCGGGTCAGCCACATGGCTGGCCCGTTTTTTCCAGCAGCAGGCGACAGGACCGGCCGCCGCATGGAGGCCGGTCCGGATCGTAGCGAGGGCCAGCAGGCGCCAGGTGCAGCGTGTTCTGCGCAGTGGTGCCGGGTGTCGCCTGCTGCTGATGTGCGCAAGGGATTTCAGCTCTCGCGAGGCTCGCCATCGTTCCTGGCCCGGCCATCGCGGAAGCGGCGACCTTTCCAGCTCACATCCAGCGCCATCATGGACCGCAGGGCGATCCAGATCAGCACGAGGTTGCCCACCGGATGGGTCAATGCGTACCAGCCGCTGCGCCCGTCGGCGCGTTCCTGTCGCCAACGGAAGGCCAGGATCAGCAGGCACAGGCCAAAGGTCCAGGCCAACAACAAGCCGTCCAGCAGCACCCAGCCCAGGGCCAGGCGCAGCGCGGCCACAGACAGCACGATGACGAAAGGCAGCAGGATGCCCACCAGGACGAACAGCACCAGGCCCAGCGCCACCAGGGGGCGACGCCCCATGCCTTCGTAGAAGTTCTTCCCATAGCCCTCGAGGATCTCGCCCAGCGTGCGGTACAGCCTGGCGCGAAAAGCCCACGGCGCGTGGAGGAGCTGGACTCGCAGCGCCTGCCGCTTGAAGACCTTCGCCAGCCTGACATCCTCGAGCACCTCGTCCTGGACCGCCCGGTGCCCGCCGACGCTCTCGTAGGCCTCGCGGCGCACCAGGATGAACTGACCGTTGGCGAAGGCTTCGGGACGAGAGGGGTCGTTGACGGCGTCGAGTGGGGTGGCCCCCCGCACCAGCCAGCCCACCACCGGGATCACCACGTTCTCCCAGAAGGACTCCAGCCACCAGGTGCCGAACAGGCTGAGCAGATCAAGCTGTTCCACGCGCGCCTGCACCAGGGCTGAACGGACGGCGTCCGGATCAAGCACCAGGTCGGCGTCGACGAAGAGCAGATGCTCGTGCCGAGCATCCGCCGCCGCCTGCGCCAGCGCCCAGGACTTGCCCGCCCAGCCCTTGGGGGGGGGCTCACCTGAGCGGATGTTCGAGCGCGGATCATCTCCCGCCGCTGCCCGAGCGACGGCGATGGTGTCGTCCTTCGAGCCGTCGTCCACCACCAGCAGTTCGAGCTCCACTCCCCTGCTGGCCAGGATGGACTTCACACAGGCGCCGATATTGAGCTCTTCATCGCGGGCCGGAACGCAGATGGACACAGGCGGAGTGTCCTGCCCTTCTCTCCGACGGGCCAGCGGCCAGCGCCGCCCCCAGGAACCGGCGGTGAGCAACAGCAGCGACCAGAGCAGCGTGAGCAGGCCGAGATAGCCTGCCGCGATGAGATCGCTCAGTGCCGGGTCGCCCCACCGGATCACGTGCGCTTCAAGCCTCCGTCCACCACCTGCCAGGTGCCGGCCTTGCAGGGTTCGGGGATGCGGGAGAGTATGCCGTCGATGGGTGGCACGACCACGAGGCTCCCTGGAATCGCTCGGCCCGGCGCCACCTGCACGCCGCTACCTATCACCGTGCGCGATCCGACACACACACCCGCGATGCCCAGCGGTGCACGGTGCAGACCGCCTTCGGACCTGACACGCACTCCCTGGGCGAAGTCGATGTCCATGAGGGTGGCGCCATGCTTGACGGCCGAATCGACGCCGAGCACACCCAGCTGGACTGCGCCCGCGCAGGCGGCGCCCGGCGAGACCAGGGAGTAGCGCAGCAGGGCCTGTCGTTGCACCAGGGCCTGGCGTCCGAGCACACTGAACTCTACGTCTGCAAGATCCTCGACCTTCGCGCCATCGGCCAGCACACAGCCGCGCACCACGGCGTGTGCGCCCACCTCCACGCCGTCGCCGAGCCAGGAGCCCTCCACGACGGCCGTGGGATGAACACGGCAGCCCTTGCCCCTGCGGTGGAGCCGAGCCCCGATGCGGTGGGGGTTGGCGCTGGCTGAGGTGAGGATGGCCCGTCCCACGTTCCAGATCACACCTGGCACGGTCTTGCCCGCCAGCTCCCTCCAGAGGAAGGGCCCCAGCCCCAGCAGGTTGGCCCAGAGCAGCTGCATCCAGTGGCGCGTGGGGAACAGCAGGCGATCGGACAGCGGCAGCTGCAGCAGGTCGGCGCCGAACTGGGTGGCGTGCACCGGGACGTCCAGCAGGCGCTCGGAGGGATCGAAGGCCTCCACCGGCAGCTGCGCAAGCTGCGATGGCTCGCAGGCGGGGCCGGGAGGCAGGTAGGCGGCCAGGATATCTCGACGCCCGAACTCGGCCTCGGCCAGGAACTGCCCGAGCTCCCCTCGCGGTCGGAAGCTGACAGCGCTCCCCCTGGCGCGGCCGGCTTCTAGCAAGGTCTTGACTGTGGCGGGGAAAAGCACCACGTCATCGGCCACCACCAGGCGCTCCAGGGTGGGGTCGTCGGGCCCCGGCCGGGCACCACCGCCGATGAACGCGCGCTCCTGACGCTCCGCCACGCTGCGCCCCAGCCAGAGGGAATCGCCGGGCGCCGAGCCCAGCCCCTCTACCTGCTCGCCCAGCTGCACGACGACGCCGCGGGCATCCGCTCCAGAGTTGCGCTGGGCCATCGAACCTTCCAGTGCTGGCGGTGCCAGGCATCGTCCTGACCTGCTCGGCGGCAGCCTAACCGCTCAGCGTGACCTGGGAGACGCCGTACACAGCTGTAGAATGCGCAGCCCGGGAGCCGCGGCCAGCACGGGGACCTTCCCGTCGAGGATCGCCACCGCCCGGTCGTGCATGTCCGGACGGATACCGTGGTCTTCGTGGACCACGAGGTAGAGGATCTCCGGAGCACAGCCGACACGCCTCAGCTCAGCGGCAGAATCCAGGGAATCCCCGTGAGATCCCTGCGCGATCCGCAGGATCTCCTGCCAGACCTCGCGCGATGCCGAGTTGTTCGGAAAGTTCAAGCCGCCCGCCAGGGGTTGGCCGTGGGCGGTCTGCTCGAAGAGGTAGCGCCTCCCGCCGGCCACGGGGAAGTTCATCACGCCCCCAGCTGGCTCCCCGGCGAGCTGCAAGATGGGGCCGGGTTGCCGCGCATCGCTGGTATCGGGCAGACCGCTCACAGGGGCCAGCAGCCTGTTCTCGATGAGCAGGGCCGCCAGCACCCCCCCCACGAGCAGCGCAGGCCGTCGCCCGCGCAGCGCAAACCCACGCGCAGCCACCAGCAGCAGGCAGAGGGAGCTGAGCTGCGCCAGACGGAACAGGAGACTCAACGAGGAGAACCCCGGCAGCCTCTCGAGCAGCAGGTAGGGCAAGGGGATCACCCGGTCCCCGGGAAGCAGCCAAGCGCAGCCGTCGCGTACCAGCACTGGCCCCATGGCCAGGACCGCTGCCGCAGAGCCGGCGAGCACCAGCCACCCCAGCCCCTCTCGACGCCGGGCTTCGATCATGGCCAGCAGACCTCCAATGAGCGCCACCCAGCCGAGGTAGTGGCAATGGATGAAGTCCTCGGAGTAGCGGGACAGGTGGCGGAAATCAGGGGACCGGAAGTCACCCGGCATGAACCAGCCCAGCGGATCCGCCGAGCCGGTGGTGCGACGCACCATGGACAGCTCGGCCGCGTTCTTGATGCCCACCAACGAGTCGAGCGCCGTGGCGGCGCTCTGCTGGGCCAGGGCCAGAGGAGCCACCAGGACCGCCGCCAGCACCAACACCGGCGCCAGGCGTCGCCACCGCTGGCTCCAGCTCTGATCCCTCTCCCCCAGGGCCAACAGGCAGAGGCAGCAGAGGAAGGCGCACAGACCTCCGTACCAGGAGGCCCAGGCGGCCACCGCGAGCGCGAGGATTGCCAGCGAACTTGCCCGCACTCCGCCCCGCCGCAGCGCCACCAGGCAGGCCAGGACGGCCAGCGGCAGCCAGCCCCCCGCCAAGGCCTCGCTGGTGCCGTTGTGCACAGCCGACACCAGCACGGGTGCGGTCATGTACCCCAGCCCCGCGATCCAGGAGGACCAGCGTCCCCAGCGGGACTGGCCCAGCGACTCGGCCAGGCGATGGGCCGCCCAGCCCGAGAAGACCAGGTGGGCGACCACGAGGAGGTTGTAGGCCTTGACGACTCCGAGCACAGGCAAGGCCACCAGCCCGAACAGGCCGTTGACGGGATCCGCCACGGCGATGGTCCCACCGTCAGGATGCCCCAACAGCTGCGTGTACACGGGCCACTCACCGGAGAAGATGGAGTGCACGAAGTACCAGAGGGACCACAGGCTGTTCCAGATGTCTGAGTGCTCCCCTCCCACCACCAGCTCCCCAGGTCGCAGCGCCATGGGCCAGGTGAGCACCACCGCCACCACCAGGTAGACGACCAGCAGGCTCGAGGGGCGAGTCCTCAAGGGAGTCCTCCAGCGGGAACGCCACCTTAGCCGGTGCGAAAGCGGCGTGAAAACCTGTCTCCGAGCGCCCCGATTATCCCGGTGGATGCGCCTTGGCCGGGAGCTGCCGGTTTTCCATCGCTGTGGAAAACGCGAATCCGGCAGACCCCGGCTCGCGCCAGGGGCCCACAAAACGTAGTGACACGTCTCTTTCCTGCTTTCCATGCCAACAACTGGTGTGCTCAGTATTTGAGCACAGCGCTGCGGATGACGTGTTCATGGGAGGCGGTGGAGATTTCCAGCCCATTGTCCCCCGTGTTTTCCACAGATCCGGGGGGAAACTCGACCGGGGCAGCATCTTCGTCCCCGGCAAGCCATGCATTCTCGTGCAGGAACGGCTAGGTACGGCACACACGATCCATCAAGGAGCGAGGCATGAAGCGCACACTTCCAATCCTGGCACTCCTGCTGGCCGCCGCCTGCGGCGGCAAGGACGCCCCCATCGAAGCTGCCGCCGACACGCCGAGCGGCCCTGAGATCCCCGATGACGCGACCAGCAGCAGGTTCGCGAGCAGGTTGATGGGCCTGACCATCAGCAATTGGGCCCCGGACGACTCCGGCGACGTGGAGTTCCGCTACACCGACCTGCAGTTCCGGGCCGACAACAGCTGGCATGCCCAGGGCTACGTGGCGGTCCTCGACGAGCGCGTCGACTGCAAGGAGCTCGGCACCTGGTCCATGGACCCGGCCGAGTCGGAGTCCACCGCCGCCATGACCTGGACCCTCGACAAGACCACCTGCCCAGGTCGCGAAGCGGGCCGGGAGCTGCGGCTCGAGATGACCATCCTCAAGGATGGGTCCTTCAAGGTGAGGATGCGCTGACCGCCTCGGGCGCATGGGCAGCGATCACCGCCTCGGCGGTCTTGACGCCGTCGACGGCCGCGCTGACGATCCCCCCGCCCCAGCCCAGCCCCTCCCCCACCGGATAGACAGCTTCGAGTCCCAGCGCCCTCCTGTGCCCATCGCGCAGGAAACGAACGGGTGACGCGGTGCGTGTCTCGGGAGCGATGAGCACGGCCTGCTCCCCGCCGAAGCCGGGGATCTTTTCTTGAAAGGCGCGAATCGCGCGTATCATGGCTTCCACGACCGCCTCCGGAAGGAGCTGTCGCAGATCGCAGGGCGCGACCCCGAGCGGGTGGCTCGTGCGGGGCAGCGAGCTGGACGCTCTACCCTCCAGAAGATCCGATACCCGCTGGGCAGGCGCACGAAACTCCCCTCCCCCCAATTTCCAGGCCCGCTGCTCGATGGCTTCGCGAAAGCGGAAGCCCGCCATGACATCGAGCCCGCCGTAGTCGGCCGGCCCCACGGGGACCACCAGCGCAGCGTTGGACCAGCGCGAGGCTCGCTGGCTGGAGCTCATGCCGTTCACCACCACCGCACCGCTGCGCTCACTGGCGGGGATCACAAGGCCACCCGGGCACATGCAGAAGGTATAGGCCTGGCGGCCCTGCTGGGAGCGGGGGGCCACCAGGCGATAGCTCGCCGCGGGATGGGCCGACGCCCAAGCCCCATGGCGGGCCTGGTCGATCTGCCGCCTGGGATGCTCGATGCGCACCCCGATGGCCACTGGACGCAGCTCGGCACGCAGGCCCGCGGCCAGGTAGCATTCCACCGAATCCCGAGCCGCCTGGCCCGTGGCGAGCACGATGGGATGACCTCGCACCCGCTCGCCGTCGGCCAGGCGCAGTCCGCTGCACCGCTGCCCGTCGTGCAACAGCTCTACCACCCGGCAGCTGAAGCGCAGCGTCACACCCAGCGAGAGCAGCCGCTCGCGGAGTGCCAGGAGGACCTGTCGGAGCCGGTCAGTGCCCAGGTGCGGGTGGGCCCGGGACAGGATGGACGGGTCGGCTCCCGCCTGCACCAACCGCTGCAGCACGTATCCGACCCGCCCGTCGCGCAGGCGTGTGTAGAGCTTGCCGTCGGAGAACGTACCAGCCCCCCCTTCTCCGAAGACCACGTTGCTCTCTGGGTCCAGCTCCCCGTGACTCAAGAACCTGGCCACTGCAGAGCGGCGCTCCTCCACAGGCTCCCCCCGCTCCAGCAGGACCGGGGCCGCCCCCGCCTCCGCCATGCGCAGGGCGGCGAAGATCCCTGCGGGTCCCGCCCCCACCACCAGTGGCTGCAGGGCTCGAGGCCAGCGCAGGCGCTGCACCTTCCAGGCCCCGGCGAGCCCCGCTCGCTGGGCGTCGCGCTCGGTGAAGCGGCGAACCCCTGGAGGTGGAGAACGCAGCAGCGCCTCCTCACCGCTCTCCAGCTCCACTCGCAGGTTCAGCACACGGCAGGGTCGTCTACCGCGGGCATCCAGGGACTCCCGGACCACCTGCACCCCTGAGATGAGCTCCACGGGAAGGCGCAGCCGGGCCGCCACGGCTGCACGGATGTCGCCCTGCTCTTCCGCCTGTCTGATCCCGGTCACGAGCAACGGCAGCGGGTCACTCCCTGGCCCCCGAGGTGAGGCGCTCGGGAGGCCGACCGTATCCCCCCCCACCTGCGACATCGAGCGCGCTGTGGTGGGCTTGGCATGGCCCTGCTCCATGTTAAGGGGCGCGTCCTTTCCGACATCATGCCGAGCTACCTCTCCAAGAGGCATCACAGGAGTGTGCCATGGCCATTCGAGTCGCTATCAACGGTTTCGGCCGCATCGGACGCGCCTTCTTCAGGATCGCGTGGGACGACGCCGACATCGAGATCGTCCACATCAACGACCTCGCAGCCGACGAGATGCTGGCCCACCTCTTGTTGCACGACTCGGTGCAGGGCCCCTGGCGTCACGAGGTGAGCACCACCGATCAGGGCATCCTGGTCGACGGCACGCTCATCGCCACCAGCGTCGAGCGCGACCCCTCCAAGCTCCCCTGGGACGCCAAGAACGTCGACGTGGTCCTCGAAGCCACGGGTGTCTTCCGTTCACCCGCCAAGGCCCAGCTCCACCGGGATGCCGGCGCCTCCAAGGTGCTGATCTCCGCGCCAGCCAAGGGCACCCCCGACGCCACCATCTGCATCGGCGTCAACGACGAGCTGCTCGACATCGCAGAACACCACATCGTCAGCAACGCGTCGTGCACCACCAACTGCCTGGCTCCGGTGGCCAAGGTGCTCGACCAGGTCTTCGGCATCGAGAGCGGCCTGATGACCACCATCCACTCCTACACCATGGACCAGTGCCTGCTGGACGCCCCCCACCCCGGCGGCGACATGCGTCGAGCGCGGGCCGCCGCACTCAACATGGTGCCCACCACCACGGGCGCAGCCAAGGCTGTCGCCTTGGTGCTCCCGCAGCTCGAAGGCAAGCTCGACGGCATGGCCATCCGGGTTCCCACGCCCAACGTCTCGCTGGTGGATCTCGTGATCACCACCCGCGAGCCCGTCACTGTCGAGGCCATCAACGCCGCGCTCACCGAAGCCGCCGCAGGCCCTCTCGAGGGCATCCTCCAGGTCACCCACGCACCCATCGTCAGCGGCGACCTCGTAGGTAATCCCCACTCCTCCATCGCCGACCTGTCCTGGACCAACACCGCGGGCGACCACACGGCCAAGCTCATGTCCTGGTACGACAACGAGTGGGGCTACGCCAACCGCCTCGTGGACCTCGCCCGGATCATCTCGGGGCTGGAGCGCGCCTGATGAGCCGACCTCTGCCTACGATGGCCGATCTCCGGGTGGAGATCGGTACCCCCGTGCTGGTGAGGGTGGACTTCAACGCTCCGCTGCACGATGGCGAGGTGGCCGACGACACCCGCATCCAGGCCGCGCTTCCCACCATCGAGGAGCTTCGTCAGCGAGGCGCCAAGGTGGTCTTGTGCAGCCACCTGGGGCGGCCCAAGGGAGAGCGCAAGCCCGAGTACTCCCTGGAGCCAGTGGCCGCCAAGCTGGCAGAGGTTCTGGACACCGAGATCATCTTCGCGCACGACACGGTGGGCGACGAGATCGAGAGCCTGCTCGACGAGGTGCCTCCCGGGGGCGTGATGATCGTCGAGAACCTGCGCTTCGACAAGCGAGAGAAGCAGAACGATCCAGACCTGGCCGCCGAGCTGGCGCGCCTGGGCCGCGCCTATGTGAACGACGCCTTCGGCACCATGCACCGCTCCCACGCCTCCGTGGTGGGCGTGGCCGAGTGCGCCGAGCAGGTGGCTGCCGGGCTGCTCGTGGAACGAGAGGTGCAGGCTCTCGACAAGCTGCTGCAGGGACCCGAGCGCCCCTTCATCGCCATCCTGGGCGGAGCCAAGGTCTCCGACAAGATCACGGTCATCAAGAGCCTCGCCCGACGCTGCGACGCCATCATCATCGGTGGCGCCATGGCCTACACCTTTCTGGCAGCCCAGGGCAAGGCTGTCGGTCGGTCCCTGGTGGAGGACGAGAAGACCCTGCTGGCTCGGCGTCTGCTGGAGCGCTGCGCCGAGCGCGGCGTCACCGTCTACCTGCCCGTGGACCACGTGGTGGCCAGCGACGCCGAGGCAGAGCCGCAAGTGGTGCGCGAGATCCCCGATGATCTCGCGGGCTTCGACATCGGTCCCGAGACCGTCTCCCGCTGGGCCGATGTCATCGGTCGCGCCGGCACAGTCTTCTGGAACGGCCCCCTGGGCATGTTCGAAGTGCAGGCCTTCGCGGCCGGCACCGCAGCCATCGCAGAGGCTGTGGCCTCCTGCGAGGGCTACACCGTCGTGGGTGGAGGCGACTCGGCCGCCGCGGTCAAGCGCTTCGGCATGGCTGAGCGCTTCAGCCACATCTCCACCGGTGGAGGGGCCTCCCTCGAGTTCGTCGAAGGAAGGGAGCTCCCCGGGTTGCGCGCCTTGAGACTGAGGAACACCTGATGACCCGTCGCACGCTCATCGCAGGCAACTGGAAGATGCACATGATGCCCGGCGAAGCCGGGCCCCTGGCCCAGGAGATCAAGCGGCTGGTCCTCGACCGCATGGTGGCCGATGTCACCGTGGCCCCGCCCTTCGTGAGCCTGCCAGAGGTGGTGGCCGCCGTGCGCCACACCGGCATCCAGGTGGCCGGCCAGAACCTCCACTGGCAGAGCAAGGGCGCCTACACCGGCGAGATCTCCGCCGAGATGCTGCGCGCCAGCGGGTGCACACAGGTCATCATCGGGCACTCTGAGCGCCGCCAGTTCTTCGGCGAGACCGAAGAGACGGTGAACAAGAAGGTCTACGCCGCCTTGCGGGCTGGCCTGGATCCCATCGTCTGCGTCGGGGAGACGCTGGCCCAGCGCGAGGCGGGTGACGAGGTAGCTGTGGTGGAAGGCCAGCTCGCTGGTGGCCTCACCGGCCTGCACGAAGACGACCTCCAGCGCGTCGTGCTGGCCTATGAGCCCGTCTGGGCCATCGGTACGGGGCGCACCGCGAGCGCCGCGCAGGCCCAGGCGATGCACGCGGCCATCCGATCCTGGCTCGCGGCGCGCTACACCGCGCCTCTTGTCGCCGGGCTCCGTATCCTCTACGGTGGAAGCGTGAAGCCGACCAACGCCGTCCAGTTGCTGGCGCAGCCAGACATCGACGGCGCCCTGGTGGGTGGCGCCGCCTTGAACGCCGAGAGCTTCGCCGGCATCATCGCAGCTCTGGCCTAGCCTGCCCACCGCCACCTTCCCAAGTCGGAGGCGTCATGCTCCTCTTTGTCACCTTGCTCCACATCATCCTGTGCTTCGTCCTGATGCTGGTGATCCTGCTGCAGCCGGGCAAGGGCTCCGACGTGGGTGCGGCCTTTGGCGGAGGCGGCGGATCCTCCACCATCTTCGGGCCCCGGGGCGCCGGGAGCTTCCTGTCGCAGGCCACCACCATCGTGGCGGTGCTCTTCATGTTCACCAGCGTGACATTGGCGATCTACTCCAACGCCGCCATGAGCTCCGGCAGCGACGTGGAAGATGCCATCAACAAGCTGATGGCCGAAGAGGGCGAGATGTACACGATCCCGGAGGAGGATCGCTACGCAGCTCCCGAAGAGCAGGCCCTCCCAGAAGAGCTGCTCACAGACGACCCCCCCAGCGAGCAGCCGACCCCCGCCGAGCCTGAAGCGATCCTCGAGGGCCAGCCCGACGAGGCCCCCGCCGAGCCGCTACCTGGCGATGAGGCCGAGACCACCGACGCGCCCGCAGATCAGGCCCCCACGGAAGGCCCGGCACCGCTACTCGAGCCCGCGGCCGAAGGCACCCCCGCTGAAGGTTAGCCTTTTCGCAGCATCAGCAGGCGTACACCCCGGATCTTCGCCTGGACCTCGCCCGTGCGCCAGGCGGGGGCCACATCGCTGAGCTCCTCCAGCAGGCGCAGCGCCGGGCGCAGTCGGCCCAGGCCCAGCGACAGCCCCGCCAGCTCGAAGAGGGCATCAGGGTAGACGGGATCGTCCTCGCTGGCGTCGTCGATGGCTTCGCGCAGCTGCAGGCGAGCGCTTTTCTGGTCACCTGAGCCGGCCGTGGCCCGAGCTTCTAGCCAGCGACCAAGCAGTCCAGGGACCGCGGCGGCGGAGGTCGAGGCTTCCCCGTACAGGCCCACCGCGACCAGCGACCAGGCCTCCTCGGCACCCGGCCCGCCCGGAACGGCCGAAGGCTGCGCGGCAGCCGCTGCGAAACCTGCAGCGGATGCTGCTGCCTCCTGGGGCTTCGCCTCCCCCGGATCTCTCTGGCTGGCGTCGCCAGCGATGAGCTGCCCCCAGTCTCGCTGGCCGGGTCCGCCATCGGCCGCTGGGGCGCGGCGCTCTCCGATTCCCGGCAGCGGCTGTCCTTCTTCGAGGTAGAAGAGCTCGTCCTCCGCGAGCGCTTCCGGCTCCACCGCCACCGGCTCCGGCGGCGTGGGTTTGCGCTCCATGCGCGTGCGGCGCTGCCGTTGCCGCAGCTCCGCGATGCGCATCAGGACCTCCTGGTCGGCGGGGTCCCTCCGGTAGGCATCCTGGAAGTGGATGATGGCCGCGTCGAGGTCGCCCCGTTCCATGGCCGCCTCGCCCAGCTCCATTGCGGTGGGCGGTTTCGCGGCGGGCTCGGGTTTCCCGGCTTCGAACTCGAGGTTCTCGTCGTCGTCCAGCAGCTCGTCGTCGTCCAGCAGCTCGTCGTCGTCCAGCAGCTCGTCGTCGTCCAGCAGC
>CAZEJJ010000182.1:13335-14856 GCA_964512185.1 uncultured Enterobacterales bacterium
TCGTCATCGACCAGCAGCTCGTCCGAGTCCTCGGCCGGCGGATGGTCGGCCTCATCGGCATGCTGGGCGTCGGCTGCGAGGCCGAGAGCGCTGGGCTCGCCTCCCAGGATCTTGTAGCGCTCCATGACGGCCGCGCGAGCGGAGCCGCTGGCCTGCTCGGCGAGCCCGCGCGCGAGCTCGAGCGCTTCGTCCAGGCGTCCGAGATCCACCAGGGTCTCCATCGACCGGGCCCCGACGGCCAGGGACTCGGGCAGGCGTGTGCGCGCTTCGACCAGGGACTCGTGAGCCCGCTCTTCAAAGCCGTAGCGACCGAGCACCTCGGCGCGAGTACAGGCGGTGACCTCGTCATCGCTGCCTGGTGCCATGATGCTGGCGTCGGTGAGGCGGCGCTGGATGCGCTCCATGCGCTGCTCGACTTCGAGGACAGCTGCGCGCAGAGCAGGGTCGTCTGCGCCGGCCTCCAGGGCACCCTTGAGGGCCCGAGCCTGGCCCTGGGCATCTCCGATATCGCGGAACCGCGAGGCGAGATCCAGGAACATGGTCCTGGCCTCCTGCTCGTTCCCCACTCCGGCGTTGGCCATGGCCAGGGCCTCTAGCAGGTCCTTGGAGGGAGCGCCGCGGGGTTCGCCCTTCTCGGCGATCTCGATGGCGCGGGCGTGGTTGCCGGTGGCCACCAGGGCCTTCACGGTGCGAGCGTGGGTCTGGGGGTCTTCTGGTGCGAGCCGCAGCGCCGCCTCCAACACCCTCGCCACGTCACCGAGCTCGCCCCTGCGCGCCAGGACGGAGGCCATCTGGTGGTAGACCTCCAGCGCGCCGTCCTCGTCACCGCTCGCTTCCTTGATCTCCGCCAGCTGGTGCTGAAGCTTGATGTCGTTGGCGCTCAGGCGGAGCAGCACGGTCGCGAATTCCACGGCGGGTTCCCAGTCACGCCTGGCACGCGCCAGGTTCAGAGCGCTCTCGTAGAGCTTGCCCGCCTCGTGCATCTGCCCAGACTGGCGGTAGGCGTCGGCCATGGAGCCGATGATCTCGTGGTCCTCGGGCATGATGTTGAGCAACATGCGGTAGATGGCGATGGAGGCGCGATGCTGACCTTCACGTGAGGCCTGCGTGGCCACCTCACGGAGGTACTTGGCGCCCTCTTGTTTCTGCCCCATCTTGAGGTAGATTTCGCCGAGCTTCTGGCGTACCCGGCGGTCCTTCGGTAGCTGCCGGAGGAGCGCGTGGTAGATGCGCGCCGCCTTGGGGTACTGGCCTCGCTGGGTGAGGCGCAGGGCATCCTGCTCTAGCTGGCTTCGGGTTGCCAAGGTCGCTCTCCTGTTTCGCAGATCCAGGAGCCCTCGGGAAAGAGGGGGCAGGCTTGCCGCCGGCTCATGTCGTAGCGAGAGCCACCAGGGCCGTAGCGAGACGGGTTCTGCGCAGTAGCGACCGGCGGAGGCGTGTTTTCAACACGCTGACAGTCGGGCGCTGCAAGCAGGGCGCGTCGCAGTAGGCACTGGTGGGTCGCAGTAGACATGAGCTTTC
>CAZEJJ010000183.1:0-14700 GCA_964512185.1 uncultured Enterobacterales bacterium
GGCCGTCCTTGACCTGGTGCTGGCCCTGGTCCCGGCACAGGAATCTATACAAGATTGAGATGGCAGCGGGCGCCTTCCGCGCTAGGCTGTGCCACCGGACCCCACCAAAGGAGACGCCCATGACCCGCTTCCTGCCTCTCACGCTGCTGGCTGTGGCCCTGCCCCTGCTGCCCGCCTGTGGCGATCCCAAGGACACCGAAGACACCAGCGAAGGCGACACCGACACCGACTCCGACTCCGACTCCGACTCCGACTCCGACTCCGACTCCGACGCCGACACCGACGCCGACGCCGACACGGATCCGCAGGTGGGACTGGTGGGCAAGCTCGGCAACGCCATCGCCGACAGCTCCAGCTACGACGGCACCGAAGAATGGTACTTCGTAGCGGATGATGGCGACGGCGAGGACATCTGCCGCATCAGCTACGATGTCGACTCCACCGGCGACCGCGTGGACTGCGCCAGCTGCATCTGGGCCTTCAGCGTACGCATCGGCGGCGCCAGCATCAAGAGCGAGTCCGGCATGGGCTGCCAGGGCGCCTTCGGCATCGACGAGACCAACGTGGGTGACCTGGACGGCACGGTGATGGGCTACGGCTACGACCCCGACTACTTCGGCCACGCCGCGGTGCTGATGGTGGATCTCGACGACGGCGCCGGCTGGCAGGCCGTGGCCTTCGCCGTGTACGACGAGGGAACCTCCGAGTTCAGCTACGACTGGGAGGAGGGCTTCGTGGAGTACTGATCCGGCAGGATCGCGAGGCCGACCCGGGGACCCGTCAGCCCTGGAGCTGGATGAGCCGCAGCGGCAGCGCTGCCAGCGGTGACATCCAGACCAGCAACGCCACCGCCACCAGGACATAGGTGCCATGCAGCAGGGGCCGCGCGCGGACCAGATCGAGCCACTCCGAGAGCAGCGAGCTCCGCTCCGCCTCGACCCCCGCGTAGATCACCCGGGCCATACGCTGGCGCTGCCGCGCGCCTGGGGTGAGGGCTTCGGCGACCACGGGCAGGGTCTCTTCAGGCATGGGGGGCCTCCTGGGGGGTCTGCAGCTGCTGGATGCGGGTGGCCAGGCGTCCACGCCACCGCTCGCAGAGCTTGCGAACCGTGGCCGGCTTGGCCCCGACGATGGCGGCGACCTCGGACGAGCGCAGCTCGGCGCCGTAGCGCAGGGACAGGATCTCTCGCTCGCGCTCGGGGATCTCCCACAGGGCGCGCAGCACCAGGGCGCGGGTCTGCTGCCGCTCGACGTCGTCGCAGGGACCAGGCGCGTGGGCGATGGCTTCCTGCAGGGCGGCCAGGGCCTGGGGCTCTGTGGGCAGCGGGTGACGGCGACGGAAGCGCCGGCGCCCGGTGTTGTAGGCGATGGTCACTACCCAGGACACAAAGGAGCTCTCCGGACGCGGCCGGTAGCGGTCCAGGGAGGACAGGACCTTGATCATGGCGTCCTGGGTGACGTCCTCGGCCTCCGCTTCGTCCTGGAACATCGGCCGCACCGCCCGGAACACCCGATCCACCAGCTGCTCGTAGAGCCGGCGCTGAGCGGAGGGGTCCCCGTCCCTGGCCTGCACCACCAGCGCGCGCAGGGCGCCCTCGTCCAGGGCGGGACCCCGGCCGGGGGCCCCCAGCATGGCGAAGAGAGAGCAGGCGACAGAACAGGTCGCCGTCAGGCGGCCGCCCCGAATCGTAGCGAGGGCCAGCAGGCGCTCAGCGAGGCCGGTTCTGCGCAGTAGTGGGCGAGGGAGGCGTGCTTTCAGCACGTTGACCGAGAGCGCTGCAAGCAGGGACGGCCGCAGTCGCGACTGCTGGGCCGCAGTAGATTCGGGGTTCTGTCGCCTGCTCAGAGTGAAGAACGCACGAAGGGAGCCCCCATCGGGGGCTCCCAGGACGGCGGCGTGGGTGGTCAAGCGCGCGCTCCATCCTCTGCCGCGGCGAGGTAGCCGAGGGTCCAGATGCTGGACTGCCAGGTGCCCAGCAGAGCGCTGCCCAGCACGGCCACCGGCACGCCCAGGGCGAAGACCGCCGCCAAGGCGCCCACCACGCCGCCCACCAGGAAGCCCAGGCCGCCGGCCAGCAGCACGGGCACCACCACCGGCAGCGCGACGAACTTGGCGGCGATGCGGCCCAGGCCCGCGGTGAGCAGGAGCTTCAGGCCGTCGAGCAGGCGACCGTGCAGCAGGCGACGCGCGCGGCGTATGGCGTCCACGACGCGCCGGTTCTCGAGCACGGCCACCCGCAGACCCAGCGCGTAGACCAGGTACAGGCTGATGCCCGCGGGCACGGCGACCACAGCCAGGGGGATACCCAGCGCCAGGGCGGCCGCCAGAGGCAGGGCACCCAGGCCGGCCAGCGCAAAGGGCGCCGCCACCAGGGACACCAGCAGGAGGCCCAGGACCAGGGCCAGGGCCTTGACGCCGAGCACGACGCCGAAGTGGTCCAGGCCCAGGCGGAACCCACGCCGCAGGGTGAACTCGGCGTCAGGATCGCGGTGCTTGCGGCAGACGCCCTCGATCAGCGCCCCCTCCGACAGCACGTGCAGCGCGAGCATGCCCAGGCCCAGCGCCGCGGCGCCGCCGATCACCAGGGGCAGGTGAGCCGCGATCAACTCGCCGGCCTGCGCCGCTGTTGAGGCCAGCCCCTGCAGCGATGCGGGCAGCTCTTGCAGGCTGTCGGCGGTGGCACCGGAGGCCGCGCCGGCATCGGCACCTTGACCGCTGGACTCCGCGCTGACCGAGGCGCCGCCGCCCGCCGCGGCGAACAGGCCGAACACCCACAGGGAGGGATGGCGGGCGGTGACGGAGACGCTGTCGCCGAGGATGGAGGAAATACGCATGGGAAGCTCCTATCTTGCTGGGGGGGGGAGTCGCGTCGGTGCGACCATCACCCAGACAATCCCTGGCGCCCGCCAGCTGTGACAGCCGCGGCAAAAAAAAGCGAACATTCCTCGACGACGCCGCCCCAGACGATGAGCTGCGCCAGCTGTCCAGGGCGACACTGCCCACAGTCAGGCTATGCTGCAAGCCCATGCGCACCGCCCTGACCGCTACTGTCCTGCTCGCCATGGGCTGCAAGCCGCCCGAGCCCGCTCCCACCGAGCTGGACGAGCTGGCCCACTTCTTCCTGGCCCAGGTGCACGAGCAGGAGCACGAGCGCATCCTGGAGGGAGCCGCGAACCTCGTGACCTGGTTCGAGGAGGCCGGGCTGCAGGGCGCCGAGCCCGCCGGTGGCACGCTCACCGACCTGGAGCAGGCCGAGGTGGACGCCCTGGAAGAGCTGCGCTGGAGCCCGGATCCCGAGCTCTGCGCGGGTGTGTACGTCATCTCCGAGCTCTCTTGCGACCTGGACACCGCCGCAGACATCGGTCTGGAGCCGAACCAGCTCGAGGTCTTCACAGACAGCTACAAGAGCTACGAGCGCACCTGGGACACCGATCCCGACTGCTACGTGGACGGAACCTGCGACGCGGTGGACTGGAGCTCGGTCATCGAAGACAACTTCGTGGGCAGCTACGGCGCCATGACCTACGAGGTGGTGGTCAAGCTGCGCCGCAGCCGCGACGAAGATGGCCAGCCCCAGGTCGTGCTCGTGCGCAGCGTCATGCCCGAGATCGCCGACGAAGACGTGGGGGTGGGCGGCTTCGAGCAGAGCTACCATATCGAGGCCTACATCGCGCAGGGCGGCGGCACGCTGCACCTGTACGGGCTGTGGAACCACGGCTGGCTCTCGGGTGTGGACGACGACGCCGACGTGTGGCCCAACCAGTACCTCGACGGCCTGCTGGACTTCGAAGAGACCCTCGAAGCCCTCTGCGTCGACGGCTGGTAGCTCGAGCGAGCGGCACCCCGCCGGAGCAGCAGCAAGCAGGATCCTATACCTCTTGGCCCCGACGCCGCCTGACAGCGCCCGCGGCCAGCAGCAGCGCCAGCGCCCCCGCGCCTCCACCGCTGGCGCAGCCGCCGCAGTCGTCGTCCTCGCCGCCAGCGCTGTCTCCGGATGAGTCGCCGCTGTCACCCGCGGGCTGGCTGTCTTCGTCTCCGCTGTCGCCGGAGTCCCCGGGCCCCGCGCAGTCTTTGTCGTCACCATCGACCAGGCCGTCGCAGTCGTCGTCCAGCTGGTTGTCGCAGATCTCCTGCTGGCTCGGGCTCACCGCCGGATCGGAGTCGTCGCAGTCACCCTCGCAGGGGCCGAAGCCGTCCTCGTCCAGGTCCACGCTGGGGTTCGCCGCTCCAGGGGTGCCGTAGTCGCCGCTGCCAGAGCCGCCGTAGTCGAAGTCCGAGGTGGCGGGCGTGGCGGCCCAGTCATCGCCTTCGGAGCTTCCGCTGGCCAGCTCCAGGCCCGGACAGAGGTAGCTGGAGCGGCCGGGCTCGCTGGGCCAGGGGGCCACGTTGGAGAACTCCATGGTGGAGACCACCAGCTCGCCCAGCGCCAGCTCGATGCCGTCGTCGTCGTAGGAGCGCAGCGGGAAGGCGGCGTAGCGGTACACGTAGTCCACCTGGGGCAGCCCGCCGTTGAGATCGGCGTCGGCGCTCACCGCCAGCACGGCGTAGGAGCCCGCCGGGAGCAGCAGGTCCTGGTCGATGGCGAAGCCGTCACCCGACTCGTCGCGCACCTCCCAGCCCAGCAGGTTCAGGTCGCTGTCGCCGGCGTTGTAGAGCTCGAAGTACTCACCGAATTCCGCCTCCACCGCGAGGGGCTCGTCCAGCAGCTCTGTGACCAGCACCGAGCCCTCCACCACCCAGTCCTCGTCGGCCACGCCGTCGCAGTCGTTGTCCAGCAGATCCTGCAGCTCGGGGTTCCCGGGGAAGCGCTCGGGATCGCCGTCGTCGCAGTCGCCCGCACACACATCCCAGCCGTCGCCGTCGTCGTCGTGGCAGCAAAGACCCTCGGGGTTGGCCTCGCCCGGGGTGCCGTAGTCGCCGGTGCCCTCGCCCAGGTAGTCGTACTCCGCCTCGCTGGGGGTGATGCACCAGGGCAGGTGGTCGTCGTTGACGGCAGCGTCGAGGTAGCCGGGGTCGAGGTAGAGCGAGGCCCCCTCGGGCACGGTCCAGTCGATGGTGTCGTAGGCCAGCTCGTCGATGACCGTGGCGCCCATGGTGACCGCCAGGCTGTCGCCCGTGTTGGTGAGCCGCAGATCGTCGCGGGTGTACATCCAGTCCACCCAGGGCAGGCCGCCGTTGCGCTCGGGCAGGGAGCTGGCGGCCATCAGGGCATGTTCGCCAGGCGAGACCACCACGCTGGACTCCACGGTGACCGAGCCGGCGCTGTAGGCGAAGGTCCAGCCCTGCAGCTCGATGTCCCGCGCCGAGACATTGACCACCTCGAACCACTCGCCGAGATCGTCCTCCACCATAAGAGGATCGGGCATCAGCTCGCTGATCACCAGGTCGCCCACCGCCACCCAGTCCTCGTCCACCAGCCCGTCGCAGTCGTTGTCCAGCCCGTCGTCACTCTCGGCCACGGTGGGCCCGCGATCCGGATCGCTGTCGTCGCAGTCACCGTCACACTCCCCCACCCCGTCGCCATCCTCGTCGTCACAGATGACGTCGAAGCTGATGGCCAGCTCGTCGTGCAGGTACGCGTCGCTGTCGCAGGAGTACTCCAGGGCCACCACGGTGTCGCCCTGGGTGCCCACGGTGGCCGATCCGCCCTCGCTGTACTCGGCGTCGGGGCCGGTGATCGAGGCGTACTGCAGCAGGATCTCGTTGCTGGTCTCCACCAGCACGGCCTGGAAGGTGAAGAAGGTGCCGCTGTCGTAGTGGGGGATGTCCTCGTACTGCACCACCAGCTGTCGGTCGGGTGCCGCTCCCAGCACCTCCCAGTACACATCCCCGCTCTCGCTCTGCTCGGCGTTGAGATCGTCCCAGAGCATCAGGACCAGCGCGTCGTCGCCGGAGCTGTTGTCGGCGGGCAGGCAGTCGTTGCGGTTGTTGATGGTGACATCGTCGCCGAACAGCAGCACGCCATCGCCCACGGTCACCTGGCTGTGGGGCTCGCCGTAGAACCAGAAGGTGAAGGGCAGCGGGATGGTGACCTCTCCATCGTCGTCGATGCCGGTGGCGGTGCCGGTGGCGGAGATGTCGGTCCAGCTGTACACCGGCCCATCAGACTCGTCGGAGTCGATGAAGGTGTAGCCGTACAGGTCGGGGCCGCCGCTGTGGGCGAGCACCGCCTGAGGGGCCAGACCGAGCAGCAGCACGACAGCGCTGGAGTGCAGCATTCCAGGCATCCCTCAGTCCTCCTCGGGGCCGCGGTTCAGCGCGTAGAGATCGTCGATGTAGCTTTGGTGGCCCAGCAGGTGGCTGTTGGGTGCCTGGGGGAACTCCACCTCCCACACGGTGCGCCGATCAGAGGTGATCTCACGGAACGAGCCGCCGGTGCCGTAGCAGACGAAGGTGTTGCCGTTGTCCAGCCGGAAGGCCTCGCCGCCGTAGGAGGCGTAGCGCAGCACCTCGTCGCCATAGCTCCAGATGTCCACCAGGGTCTGGCTGTGATCGTCCACCGCGTACTCGCGGGCGAATTGCACGCCGGGTGCGGCCAGCCCATGGGTGGAGGCGATGATGGTGCCGTCGGGCGTGTACGAGGGGTAGTGCTGGTAGTCCATCACGCTGTCGGCGGGGTCGAACTGCCAGCCCCCCTCCAGCTGGCCGAACTGTCGCAGCACCTCGCCCGACTCCAGGTGGATCTCCACCACGGTGTCGTTCATGTACATGGACCAGAACACCGAGCCCTGATCGGGATTGTAGACCACGCCGTTGGGGTAGCAGGTGTAGGGGTTGTGCTCCCGCTGCTCCAGGTGGTCGGTGCAGGACCAGACCTGGCGCTCGCTGCCATCGGGCTGGCGCTCCACCAGGCTCAGGCCGTCCTCCTCAGACCCGTAGAGGATGACGCCATCCTCGATCTCGTCGAAGGTGAAGCCCAGCTGGGGCAGCTCCAGGTACTCCCCGTACGCACCGTCCAGGGTGCTGCGCTGCACGAAGGGCACGAGGTCCTGGTCCATCACGTAGTGGGTGGTGCCCTCGTAGAGCAGGTGGGTGCCGTCGGCCGAGACCTGGGCGAAGAGCGAGAGCCGGCTGTCGGGCACCTCTCGGTACCACACGTAGCGCCCCTGCCGATCGATGATGAACACCCAGCAAGGCCCCCGGTACCAGCCCTCGCCCACATCGATGGTGCCCAGCAGGTAGGGCTCATGGGTCGTGCGCGTAGGATCGTGGTGCAGCACCAGGGGCTGCAGCAGCTCGTCGGGCAGCGAGCCGGTGTACGCCTGGTGGTCCTGCTCGCTCTGCAGCAGCTGGTCGTCGAGCTCGGCCCGGAACCGGATCTGCACGGCGCTCTCCGGGGGCAGCCCCAACAGCACCTCGCTGTGCTCGCCCTCTTCCAGGGCGCGCTCCGGGGTGCTCAGCCAGTCCTCGCCCTCGACACGAAACTCGATCCAGCCGCGTTCCACCGCCACATCCTGCACCCAGTCCACCTGCAGGATGGTGACCACCTGGTCGTGCAGGTCCACCTCTACGTCCGAGATGGGCACGCTCGCGATGGGCGCCGGCTCACTGTCCACGGCCGGCTCGGTGTCGGCCGTGTCCACCGGCGCCGCGGAGCTGCCGCAGCGCCCACAGCCCGTCAGCACCAGCATCAGCAGTGTTCTCATCCCTGCTCCTCAGGTGCGGCGCCCGCGCTGCGACCGCAGGGTCAGCCGGGCATCCAGTTGATGCCCAGCCCGAACACGGTATTCGTGACGCCGAAGACGCCGTTGCCCACCTGCTTGCCCAGGCCCACCTCGCCCGTGTCCGGGCCCACCTGCACCTGGAAGACCTGGGAGCGATCCAGCTCGTGCGGCAGCACGAAGCTCTGCAGCCAGCCCAGGTCGAGATCGAGCCTGGACGGCAGCAGGTGGAAGCTGACCCCCAGGCCGTAGCCGAACTTCATGCCGTCGGGCAGCATCACCTGCTCGTAGGCCTCGGGCACGGCGGAGGTCTCGAAGAGCAGGCCCGCGCGCCCGGTGACCCAGGGCTTGATGAGCCCCTCGCCCCCCAGGCGCACCGAGACGGCGTCCTGCAAGGTGGTGGGCAGCACGATGTCATCGGTGAGCACCACGTCGTCGTAGTCGTCCACCAGGTCGATGAGCATGTCGTTGCCGCTCAAGGTGAGCGAGCCCATGCTGCTCCAGCGCTCCCAGGCCACGTCCAGCTCCAGCTCCAGCCTGTCTCCTGGCCGGAACAGCCCGCCGGCGGAGAGGATCATCGGCATGGTCACGTCCAGGTAGATGTCGTCGTCCTGGGCGGTGGGCACCGCGATGAGCTGGCCCATGTTGCTGTCGCCCGTGTAGTAGGCGTTGCCCGACAGATCGGCCTGCAGGCTGCCCTCGGCGTGGAAGTCCACCGGCGGCACGAAGGCCAGCCCTGCGGCCCAGCGGCCCTCGGGGGGCTCGTACAGCAGCCCGGCGTTCCAGGTGATGGCGAAGGGATCCCGCACCGAGATCGTGGTGCGGATGTCGTACTCAGGCTGGTCGGTGGCGACGAAGCTCAAGGGCGCCATGTGGGCGGCGAGGGACTGATCCACCTGCAGGAAGGTGAAGGCCAGGCCCGCCCCCACCGACAGGCGATCGAAGAAGCGCCAGGCGACGCTGGGGCCCACGTTGCCCGAGAGCACCCGCGAGTCCACCAGGCTGAAGCGCTGGGCGCCGTCTTCGGGGAAGGCCAGGATGGGGGCGTAGGGCGTGTAGACGCCCAGGGCCACGGTGAGCTCGTCGATGCCGAAGCTGGTGGCCGCTCCGAGAGCGGGGATGGGCATGGGAGGCGCCGAGTTGCGCACCTCTTCGAAGAGCAGGTCGCTGCCGTCCCAGGCTCCACCCGGTTCGTCGGCGCGGTCGAAGCGCACCGCCTGCATGACGCCAGCCCCCTGCAGGGTGACCTGGCTGCGGATGCGGGTGAGGGCGGCGGGGTTGTACAGCTGCGCCGACAGGTCGTCGGCCCCCACGGTGAAGGCCGCGCCGCGGCCCATGGCCCGCACGCCCGAGCCGGTGATGTAGTAGCCAGCAGCCTGAGCAGCGCCGGGGGCCAGCAACAGGAGGAACGCCGGACTAGCGCGCCACATATAGGTCCTCCAGCACGGTGTTGAAGCCAAAGGCGTAGCCCAGCCCGGTCTGCAGCCTCCAGGTGGACTCGCCCTCGGGGGTGACCCGCTCCAGCTGGCCGTTCACCGACCAGGTGACCAGGGTGTCGCCGTCGTCGAGGCGGTGCACGTCGCCCAGCACGAAGCTGAACACCGAGGGATCGGAGACGTACTCCCAGATCTGCTCGGCGGTGGGCTCGGCGGGATCGAACTCGTACTCCAGCACGCGGGACTCCATGGCCGTGCTGCCGTCGTTGTCGAACACCAGGAAGCTGCCGTCCAGCAGCTCGAACTGGTGCTCGTGCAGGAAGCTGGCCGAGCCGGCCGCTGGCTCGATGGTGGCCGCCACGTTGCCGAAGACCCAGTCGCAGCTGGCGGTGGCACGGTCGATGCGCACGATGCTGCTGAAATTGCGCAGGGACAGGTAGTAGGCCTGCTCCACCGGATCGTAGTCCAGGGCGTTGGCGAAGGTCCAGCCGTACTCCTGGTCGTCGCCGATGTGCACCTCGGGATCGAAGCAGTCCCAGGCGCTCCACACCTGGGTCTGGGTGCCGTCGGGGGCGATCTCGATGATCTGGTCGCCCTTGATCTCATCGTCACCCTCTCCCCGGTACTCCACCACCATGGCCCCCAGCGTCCCATCGGGGTGCTCCACGAAGTCGTGGGCCAGCAGCGGGACCTCGATGGGGGTGACCTCGGAGCCACACAGGGAGACGCGGATCAGCATGCTCTCGTCGGAGGGATCGCCGCTCACCGAGGCGGCGTTGTACAGCAGGCTCTGGCCGTCCACCGACAGGCGGGCACGGTACACGTCGAGCCCGGAGTCGTCGAAGGACCACCACAGGTAGCGGCCCTCGCCATCGATGATCACGGGCCCGGTGGAGCCGCCGATGACCGGCAGCACCTGGTAGCTGTCGTGGCCACCGCCGGTGAGGGTGAGCTCGGGCAGCCCGGTGGGGGGCAGGCCGGTGGTGATCTCCTCCACATCGCTGGTGATCACCGAGCCGTCGTCGGCCGCCACCACCACCTGGTAGGAGGCCAGGGTCTCGGTGGGGATGCCCAGCAGCACCGCCTCGTGCTCGGTGGCCGGGGTGCTCTCCAACACGGTGTTCATGGACAGGTCGTCGCCCGGACCGAAGCTGACGTAGCCGACGCTTTCAAGGTCGGTGGTCCAGCGCACCGTGACCACGGTGGAGATGTCGGGGCAGAGCTCGGCGGTCACGTCGGAGATCTTGACCGGGACGCCGCAGGAGCTGGCCTGCGCGCCGCCACCACAGGCCACCAGCGTGAACAGCAGAGAGGAAAACGAGCGCTTCATGGCTAGCCCTCCTGGGGATCGAGCAGGGTCAGGAACAGCGGGGCGGGGTTGGAGCAGGTGGTGCACATCAGCGCCAGCACCCAGCTGCCTTCGCTGCTGAAGCCGCCGAAGGCCCCCGAGTCACCCTGCGCCTCGGCCAGGTCGGCGCTGAAGGTGCCCGACAGGTCCAGGCGCCACAGCTCGCTGGCCACCAGCTCGATGTCCAGGAACTGCTCTTCGAGATCCGCGACCCCCAGGTCGGGGTAGTGGGCCAGGAAGAGCTGATCGATGTTGGAGAGGCTCAGGACATTGCCCAGCCCGTTGGTGGTGAGATCGCCCCAGTCCACCACCCAGCTCTCGCCCTCGGGCTCCACGGACACCGTGCTGAGAGAGCTCAGATCGGCCTCGAAGTCCAGCACGCCGCAGCCGTCCTCGATGTCCACCTGGGTGTTCTCGGAGCTCTCCGACGGCGCCAGGAAGGTGAGCACGCGCGTGCCCAGCCCCGCCTCGGTGCCCGAGCCCAGCAGCAGCAGGTAGGTGCCGCCCGCTTCCGTGTACTCCACCGCCAGGTCCACCTCTGTGCCCTGCAGGGAGAAGTCCTCCAGCTGGGCGCAGGTCTCGCCTGCGGCGGGCAGGTGCTCCAGGAAGCCGCTGAGATCCGACTGCAGCATCGAGTCGGTGCTGATGTCTTCTTCCACCTCCTCTTCGCTGAGGTGGCTGAAGCGGGCCAGGGTCAGAATCCCGATGTCGCTCTCAGGAGCCACCTCGTGGCACTGGATGTCGCTGGTGAGCTGATCCCAGCAGATCTCCACCGACACACCGCTGGCGGTCTCCACCGACGGGGCGTCGATGGTGCCCACGTAGGAGAAGTTGTTGGCGTCGTGCAGGTAGACGGTCTGATCGCCGGGGCAGCCGGTGAGCACGCCGGCCGCGCAGAGCAGCAGGGTGTTGGTTCGTTTCATGGTCTCCTCCAGTGGACGGGAGTCTAGCCCGTGCCTGGGCCCGTCGCTCGACCGGGTCGAGTCACGGCGCGAAGTCGTAGAGATCGTCGAGGAACACGGTGCGCCCGATCAGGTGCTCGCCGCCCCAGTCCAGGTCCCAGACGACCGTGCCGTCCGGGGTGGTCTCGCGCAGGCGGCCGGCGCTGCCCAGGTTGTGCAGGGTGTTGCCGTTGGGCAGGCGGTGGGCCTCGCCCGCGGTGTCGGCGTCCAGGCCGTCGCCCAGGCCGAAGGTCCAGGTGTTGGTGAGCAGCTCAGCCTCGTCGTCCACCCTGTACTCGCGGGCCACGGTCTCGTCGCCAGCGTGGGTGGACAGCAGCAGGCTGCCGCTGTCGGTGTAGGTCACGCCGTGCTGCCAGGAGAACTGCGAGTCCTCGGGCTCGAAGGCGTAGGCCCCGTCGTAGGCGCCCATGATGCGCAGGTTCTCGCCCGTGAGGTGGTCGATCTCCACCAGCCCGCTGGTGGTGTAGAACGAGAACAGGAAGGTGTCGCTGGGCTCGTGCCAGTACAGGGAGTTGGACTGGCATGAGCTGCTCTGGCCGATCTCGTCGTGGAACGCCTGGCAGCTCCACAGGGTCTCCTGGCTTCCGTCCGGGTTGAGCTTCTCCAGGGTCTCGTAGAGCCAGCCGGCGGCACCCCACACCAGGCTCTCGTCATCCAGCTCGGTGAAGGCGTGGTGGCCGCCCGGCGTGGAGTAGCTCTCCACGAGGCTGCCGTCGATCTTGATGCGGTGCACCTGGGAGTCGACGCCCGCGTCGAAGTCGGACCAGAAGGTGAACTCGTCATAGAGCAGGTCGTCACCGTCGTAGGAGACCCGCAGGTAGGTGGTCCAGTGGTTGTCGGGGGTGGCCAGGGCCCACAGCAGCCGGCCCTGGCGATCGAGGATGACCTTCCAATAGACACCGCCCACCCAGCCGCCGGTCACCGCGTTGATGCTGCCCAGCAGGTAGCGTCCGCTGGGCTCCCACAGGCTCTCATCGGCCACCAGCACCTCGGGCAGGGGCAGGCCCTCTGGGACGGCGCCGGTGGCGAAGGCGATCTCGTCCCCATAGACAGCGCCCTCGCCGAAGTCGTTGGCCACGCGGAGCTGCAGATCCGTGCCGTAGGGGATGCCCAGCAGCAGGGCCTGGCGCTGTTCGCCCTCGGCCGACTGCACCACTCGGCTGCTGCTCCAGGTATCCGAGCCAGCTTCCCGGAACTCCACCCAGGTGCTGGCGGGCTGCAGCTGCCTCCAGCTGACCTGGACGAGGGACTCGATCTCCGGGTGCAGCTGCCAGGCCAGGTCTTCCAGCTGCACGCCGTCGGGAGGCGGCCCACCGCTGTCGGCGCTGTCGGCGCTGTCGGCGCTGTCGGCGCTGTCGGCGCTGTCGGCTCTGTCGGCGGGAGGGCTCTCGGGCGCGCTGTCCCGCTGCTCGGGATCCGGACAGGCCACCAGCAGCGGCAGCAGCAGCGTGGCAGGGCGCATGGACTCCTCGGGGCAGGGGCCACACGGTATTCGAAACGGCCCGGGGCCGGGTGAAAAAATCGCGTGATGCCCGCAGGTCAGCGAGCGCTGCACGACCACCTCCAGCAGGCCAGCCCCACCAGGGCCAGGGCCGCGGCGTGCAGCAGAGGTCGCGAGAGGGTCCACACATCCAGCAGCAGGAGCGAGAGATCCATGCCGCTGGGGTCCGTGCCTCGCAGCACCGAGGAGAGCGGGCCACGCACCAGCAGCTCGGCGGCCAGCGCCAGGCCCGCCGCACCATCTACAGCGCGCAGGCGGCCGAGCGCCAGCAGCAGCACCGCCAGCGCCGACGCCAGGCCCACGAGGGTGCTCAGGGCCCATCCCAGCCCGAACCAATGCAGGGTGACATCCACGCCGTACCTCCTGGAGGATCAGAGGCGTCCCAACCCCATGAAGGCGGCGTGCAGGGACACCAGCGCCACCAGGAACAGCGTGCGCGAGGGGCCGGGGCTCAGCCCGGGGAGGCGGTATCCGATCCAGCCGCCGGGGCAGTTGGGCAGGCAGTCTCCACAGAGCGAGCAGGCGATGCCGGGCCGGCCCCGCGCGATGTGCTCGGCCTCCAAGGCCTGGTAGCGGCAGGCCCGGCTGCAGGCCCCGCAGCCGTCGCAGCCCTCTGCGATGCGCAGCCTGAAAGGACTGAGCTTGCCCAGCAGGTTCACCACCAGCCCCACAGGGCAGAAGATCACGCAGTGCACCATCAGGCCCAGGCGCCGCGACGCCGTGAGCATCAGCGCCACCCCCAGCAGTCCGAAGACCAGGGCCAGGACACCCGCGGCGCTGGCGGACACTCCCGCGAAACGCAGCCCGAGAGCCGTGGCCACCACCAGCAGCAGGATGGCGAGCCGCGCGCCGTGGCGCCAGCGGGGCAGCACAGCCGGCCGCTCGCGGGCCCGGGCAGCCGCGTCGTCCCAGGAACCGATGTAGCAGAGGTGGCTGCACCAGGCGGGGCCCACCAGGGCCAGGGTGGCCAGCAGCAGGACGACCATGAACAGGCCACCTCCGCGGAAGGCGGGGCCCGCCAGGATCGCCGCGGGTACGGGAGGATGCAGCGCCCCCGTCATGAGGAAGCGTTCGAAGCCGGCGAGCCCAAGCGCCGCCTGCAGGAAGAACACCAGCGAGAACAGCCGCCAGAGCCACGGCCGCCAGCGCCGATGCTCCTTCGGCTCGCGCAGCTTGTGGGCGAGGAACGCCGCGTAGCCCGCCAGCAGCGCCGCTTCGATCCACGAACCACCGGGCACGAAGCGCCCCAGCAGCAGCATGGTGGGCTCGGTCTGCAGCTCCGCCGGCAGCACCACGGCCAGGGTGAGCAGGGCGGCGACGATGGGAGGAAGGAGAGGCATGAAGCGCCGGGTCGCCTATCACTCGTCGATGACGATGGCCTCGACCGGGCAGCTGTCCGACGCCTCGCGCACGCCGTCCTCGTCGTCGGGGGCGACCGCCTCGCCGGTCGCCACCACCGTGTCGTCCTCCTCGCGGAACACGGCTGGAACCAGATCCACGCACAGCCCGCAGGCGATGCACTCGTCGGGAAGGACACGGGTCTTCATGGGGACCTCCAGGCTCATCCCCAACATGCACCCATACACTCAAGGCGACCTTGACTCAGATCAAGGGCAAGCGCCCACCACCGCTGACCGCCAGCCACCAGCGCCCTTGGCGCGTCGTAAGAACCACCACCAGCGCATCGAGCACCCCAACGCCTCCAACCACCACATTCCCTCCCACCTCCAGCTCCCCCCGCCCCCCCGCGGAGGGCGGCGCCACCAGCGGGCCCCCGCGACGCACCCAACC
>CAZEJJ010000184.1:0-14351 GCA_964512185.1 uncultured Enterobacterales bacterium
GCTACGACATGAACCGGCGGCAGGCTTGCCGCCTCTTTCCCGAGCGCTCCTAGGAACCCCCGTGGACCCAGTCTCCGCCGAGCGCCTCATCGGGCCCCTGCTGGGCGACATCCTGGTGGTGATCCTGGTGGGCTGCGCGGGCGCCTGGGCCGGCGCGGCGGCATACGGCTGGTGGCGCCGGGTGGCGGCACCTCAGGCTGCGGATCCCGAGGACGACTGCGGCCTCCGCCAGGACCTGGACTGCCAGCCCGAGGCCTGCGCTGGCTGCGTCCACGGCTGCGACATGTCTGCCTGAACCAGAATCGCCTCTGCGAGCCCTCTCCAACTAGGCCGGTACCCCATGCTCTCCACTGCCCTCCTCCTGCTCTCTGCGCACACCACGCTGGCCGCCGACACCGTCGAGGCCTTCGATCTGGGTGTCACCGACCTCGAGCTCCATGCCACCTACACCCGCCCTCGCCTCTCGGCCCCGAGCACCGAGGCGACGGTGGTCCTGGGCGCTGGCCTGCACGAGCGCCTGGCGGTCAACACGGCGCTGACCCTCGATCCCTTCGGGGGGCCTTCCTCCGCCTTCGCTGGCGTGGGCGCCTGGGTGGGCCTGATCCCGGGCGAGGTGGCCATGGACCTGCTGGTGGAGCTGGGCTGGGGCGTGGGCTCCGGCCCTGGCGAGTGGGGCATGGGGCTGGAGATAGATGACCGCCGCCGCCGCTATGTCCCCTACATGCGCATGATGGCCTGGGGCGAGGGCACCGGGGAGTTTCTGGCGCTCGAGCCCGTGGTGGGCCTGGCCAGGATGCCCGGCGAGGCCGTCTTCCAGCCTCACCTGGAGCTGTCCACCACCGTGGGCCCCGAGGGCATGGGCACCCCCGTGCTGTGCTTCGGCCCCAACATGGTGCTGGCGGAGCAGGCCGAGCTGGTGCCCGACTTCTCCATCGGCCTGGGCAAGGACTGCGACTGCGGCTGGGCGGCCACGCTGGGTGTGATCATCACGATGGGCTGATGAGCCTGGCCACCTGCCGGTAGAACTCCCCAGGCCGCTCGTTCATCAGGTCGTGCCCCGTGTCGGGCAGCTGGACGAGGGGAACGGCGGCGAGCCTCTCGAGCACCTCTGGCACCGCGCTGCGCTCGCCGCAGAGGTAGAGCTTCGGCACAGCCAGCCCCAGAAAGATCTCCAGCAGGCGCTCGCTGTCGGACCACTCCACCACCGAGCGGCAGGCCTGGTGGAAGGCTCGCGGTTCACAGCGGCCCAGCCAGGCCGCCCAGCGCCGCAGGCTGGGATCCTCGGAGCGCGCCGCGGAGCTCACCAGGCGCTGGAGCTTGCCGCCGGTCAGACGCTCCAGCGGGAGCTCAGCGCTGCGGCGGCTCAGGATGCCGCAGTCCTCGGCCACCAGGTTGCCCTCCACGTTCACGAAGGAGGCCAGGCGCGGCTGTCCCTCGGCCACCAGCAGGGCCGGCGCAGCTCCCATGCTGTGGGCCACCACGTGCAGCCGCTCGAAGGGTCGTAGGCGCAGCAGCTCCCGCAGCAGCTCGGCGCAGGCCTCCATGCTGCAGTCCAGGCCCGCAGCCAGCGGCAGATCGCCGTGTCCGGGCAGGTCGGGAGCCAGCAGGGAGAGGCCCAGCAGCTCCGGTGCCTGCCAGGCCTGGTCGAAGCACTCCTTGGCCGCGCCCAGCCCGTGTACGAGGAGCAGCAGGTCCGCCGAGCCGCGTCGCTCCCGGACCGGCACGGCCACGGCGCGGCCCCCCAGGTCGATCTCGATGCTGGTGCGGCTGGGATCCACGGGCACCCTCGGGGAACGGTCCCAGGGAGCCTATCAAGCGGGCCGCCAAAGTCCGTGCTAGAACAATGAGTTCCGCTGGCAGGCCATGCACCTCGTCTTCGTCAATTCACCCCTCGACAGCTTGATAAGGGCCGGCAAGGTCACGCCGGTCACGGACTACCTGTACTACAACTCCGCGCCGCTGGGCCTGCTGTACCTGGCCGCCGTGCTGGAGCGGGCGGGGGAACAGGCCTCGGTCATCGACGCGCCCGCCGAGGGGCTCGATCTCGAGGCCACGGTCGGGCGCATCCTGGCCCTGCAGCCCGATGCCGTGGGCTTCACCTCCACCACGGTGCTGTTTCCCGGCACCGTGGAGCTGGCCCGCCGCGTACGCCAGGCCCTGCCCGGCCTGCCCATCCTGCTGGGCGGGCGGCACGTCACCCTGCACCCCGAGGCGTCCCTGGGCGAGGGCTGCTTCGACATCGGCGTGCTGGGCGAAGGCGAGGCCACCATCCTGGAGATCGTCGCCGCCTGGAGCGGGCGGCGCGTGCTCGAGAGCATCGCCGGGCTGGCCCTGCCCACCCCCGAGGCGGTCCTGATCACGCCGACACGCCCTATGATCCTGGACCTGGACAGCCTGCCCTTCCCGGCCCAGCACCTGCTGCCGCCCGAGCGCTACCTGCCGGTGCCCGTAGACGAAAACGGCCTGCCCAAGCTCACCATGCTCAGCAGCCGCGGCTGCCCGCACCGCTGCGTCTTCTGCCAGGGCGGCGGCTCCGCTTTCCGCAGCCACAGCACCGGCCGAGTCGTGGACGAGATGGAGCACCTGGTGGAGAGCCACGGCGCCCAGGACATCGCGTTCATCGACAGCCTCTTCTGCGCCAGCAAGGCCAGGGTGATGGCCATCTGCGACGAGATCCTGCGCCGGCGGCTGCGGGTGCGCTGGACCTGCTCGGGGCGGGTGGACGTGGTGGACCCCGAGCTGCTGACGCGCATGCACCAGGCCGGCTGCTGGCGCATCCGCTACGGCATCGAGAGCGGATCGGATCGCGTGCTGGCCTCCATCACCAAGCGCATCGACCGCGCGGTCATCCGCCGGGCCGTGGCCTGGACCGAGCAGGCGGGCATCCGCTCCAAGGGCTTCTTCATCATCGGCCACCTGGTGGACAGCGCGGAGTCCATCCACGAGACCATCGACTTCGCCTGCAGCCTGGCGCTGCACGATGTCACGGTGCAGCTCAACACCATGATGGTGGGCACGCCCCAGGCCGAGGTCTTCGCCGAGACCGGCAACCTGCACGGCCGCATGGCCCCGGGATCCATGGGGCAGGCCGAGTTCTGGAGTCCGCACTTCGTGCCCTGGGGGCTGGACCCCGAAGACCTGGTGCAGCTGCAGCGCCTGTTCTACCGGCGCTTCTACCTGCGACCCGCCACCGTCAGGCGCCACCTGCGCAGCATCCGCACGCGCCGCGACCTGGCCCGCTACCTGGAAGGAGGCCGGCTCTCGGCCCACCTGGCCCTGGGCCGTCAAGGCCAGGGCCGCTAGCGCAGGCGCAGGATCCGCGTGGGCGGCTCGCCGGGGGTGGGGGAGAAGCGGTGCGTGCGCGGATCCGGAGGGTTGTTGCGCGGGCAGGGCGCCACGGGCAGCTCCACGGCGGGACCCGCGGCTCCCAGCCAGCGCGAGAGGTCCGCTGGCATGCCCGCCAGCTCGGTACAGCCGGGGATGTACCAGGCGTAGTCCTCCAGGTCCGGGCCGGGTGCACCCGGTGACCAGGGCACCAGCCAGCGGACGCGCTCGTCCTGGATCCAGCTCGACGCCACCACCCTCCCCAGGGGCACGTCGGCGTGGAAGAGCAGCGCGTTCTGGTGGCCGGTGAGCAGGACCCGCTCTCCAGGCTCCACGTGCCCTTGCAGCCAGTCCCCCACCACCTCGGGGAAGCTGTCATCGGTGGTTCCCAGCTCCAGCAGCAGGTGGCGCAGGGGGAGATCCAGGCGCGCGGCCGGCCCCAGGGAGGCGCCGAGGCGCCGCGCGCGCTCCCAGCCCAGGGCCCCGGCCGGGTGCAGCAGCAGCCCGTAGGGCAGCCACGAGGCCAGGTTGCTGAAGGCCAGCAGGGCGAGGCCCAGCACCAGGGCCCTGGTGCCGAAGCGATCCCCCAGCGCCTCCAGCCCCAGGGCCAGCAGGATGGCGGCCAGGGGGAGCACCCCGCAGAGGTAGCGCACGCCCGGGTTCACCGAGACCGCCGCCGCCAGCGACGCCGCGGCCAGGATGGGCAGCGCCAGGGAGGCCGCGCTGCGACGCGGCAGCCGGCCGCGCAGCAGCCACACCAGGGCCGGCAGCGACAGCCAGGGCAGCAGGTAGTCGTTGCTGTCCGCCAGGAAGCGCAGCTGGAAGTAGCTCTTCAGCTCCCAGGCGGCGGAGGCTGGCAGGCGGGGGGGCACCGCCAGCAGGTAGGGCACCCCCAGCAGGCAGACGACGGCGCCGATCAGCGCGGCCCGCCGCCAGCGCCCGGCCAGGCCGTGGGCGGCCAGCAGGCCCAGCGCCGCCCCCAGGAACACCAGGTAATGCGTGAAGAACAGGCCCACCGCGGCCAGCAATTCCAGCGCCCGGTGCCGCCGCTGCAGGCCCCCATGCGCCGCCAGCCACAGCAGCGTGAGGGCCATGCCCAGCGCGTAGTAGCGGGCCTGCCGGGCCATGAGCAGGAAGGGCACGGAGCCCAGCAGCAGCACCATCACCGCCCGCGCTGCTCGCGGACCGCCCCCCACGCGGCGCGTGGCCCAGGCCGACAGCGGGAGGCAGGCGAGCCCCAGCAGCGCGAAGGGCAGCCGGGCCGCGAAGGCGCTCACCCCCAGCAGGGCCATGGACGCCGCAGACAGGTAGTAGGGCAGCCAGGGGTAGCAGCACCACAGCCCGCGGTCGTCGAAGGCCGGGTGGTGCGGCGTGCCCATCATGTTGGCGCCGTCTGCCGCAAAGGGCAGGCCGCGATGCAGGATGGTGCGGGCGATGACCCCGGTCTGCGCCTCGTCGGCCGACAGCGCACTGTCGCCAAGATCCAGCAGCAACAGCAGGGCGCCCAGCAGCAGGCAGATCCAGGTGGCGGGATCGCGCAGCACCGCATGCAGGGCACGGTCTTCGGGCATGCCGCAGGACTAACCTGCGCTGCGGCCGCCACCTTCGCCAGGGATGGTAGGCTGGGTGATCCCTCGAGGCCCTCGTGCAACGCACGCTCCTGATCCCGATGGCCCTGCTGCTGGCGGCCTGCGCGTCCTCCAGCGGCTCGTCGCGGCCGCTGTCCGCCTGGAGCGAGGTGGACGTGGTGGTGGTCGGGGCAGGCCCGGCGGGCATGGCGGCGGGCCACGAGGCCTGGGTGGCCGGGGCCGAGGTGCTGGTGCTGGAGCGCGACAGCAAGCCCGGCGGCACCGCGCGCTGGGCAGGGGGCATGATCCTGGCGGCAGGCAGCGCGCTGCAGGCGGAGCAGGGCATCGAGGACACGCCCGAGCTGCTGCTGTCCGAGTGGGAGAGCATCACGGGCGCGCCGCCCGGCGACTGGGCCAGGGCCTACGCCCGCGATGCCGCCACCGACGTGGTGGCCTGGCTCAGCGGGCTGGGCCTGCAGTGGGACGGCGTGCACCGCGACTACGACGCCGGCCAGACGCCCCGGCTGCACCTGGTCAAGGGCGAGGGGCAGCGCGTGCTGGATGCCCTGACCGGGGCCTCGCCCTCGCTGGAGCGCGCCTGGTTCTACGCCCTGGGCGGCGACCAGCGGCGCGGAGGCGGGCTGGCGCTGGCGCAGCTGCTCTACAGCCAGGTGCGACCGCGCGTCTTCCTGCACACCGAGGTCACCGGGCTGATCATCGAGCGGGGCCGGGTGCGGGGTGTGCGCTACGCGGATCCCGACGGCGAGGGCAGCGTCCGCGCCGCCGCCGTGGTGCTGGCCACCGGCGGCTTCATGCGCGACCGCGAGCGGCTGCTGGCGGCCCGGCCCGAGCTGGCTCAGCAGCAGCTGCGGGTCATGACCGGCCCCCACTCCACGGGCAGCGGCCTGGACCTGGCGGCCGCGGCCGGCGGGGTCGCGGTGAACCAGGATCATGCCGGGCTCTACCTGAACTCCATGGTGGACCCGCGCGATCCGGAGGGCCCGGGAGCCCTGGTGCTCGCGCGCAAGGAGAGCGCGGTGGTGGTGGACGGGCAGGGCAGGGTGGCGGCCGAGGCGCGAGAGCTGGATTCACTGGCCAGCGCCCACCGCCTGCTGCCCGACCCGGGCGGACCCTGGCTGCTGCTGGACTCCACAGCGCTGCAGCGGCTGCAGCTGGTGGACCCGTTGGCCGCGCGGGGCCGAGGTCGAGTGGAGGTGGACTGGGGGCGCGCGGCCCGCGAGCTGCCCGGCGTGGTCCAGGCCCCCACGCTGGAGGGTGCAGCCCAGCAGGCAGGGCTCCCCGCCGAGGATCTGCCGGAAGGCTCCCCTCCCTACACCCTGGTGCGGCTGGTGCCGGTGGCCGCCAAGGCCTTCGGAGGGTTGAGCACCGACCTGTCCTCGAGGGTGATCGATGCCGAGGGCCAGCCCGTGCCGGGCCTGTACGCCGCCGGGGAAGTGGCGGGCATGGGGGGCGGCGACATGGGCGGACCCTGGGGCTTCGGGGGCTCCCTGGGAGCCTGCGTGTACTCGGGACGCGTCGCCGGCCGCGAGGCCGCCGCCGAGGCGAGCCCTTGAGCCGCCACGTCCTGCTGGTCTACCCGCGCACCGGCTACGACGCGCACAAGCCACAGACCCCCCTGTCGGTGCTCAGCCTGGTCCCGGGTCTGGAGGACGCAGGGGTGCCGACACGGGTGGTGGACGAGCGCGTGGAGCCAGACGCCAGAGGCGCGCTGCTGGGCGCCCTGGACGGCGCGCTCTTCCTGGGCCTGTCCGCCATGACCGGCCACCAGCTGGGGCACGCGCTGGGCATCGCGCGCAGCGCGCGGGCGCGAGCACCGCAGCTGCCCCTGGTGTGGGGCGGCGTGCATCCTTCCCTGGTTCCCGAGCAGACCCTGCGCCACCCGCTGGTGGACATGGTGGTGGTGGGCGAGGGAGAGCAGACCGTGGTCGAGCTGGCCAGGGCCCTGCGCAGTGGAGATGCGCTGGCGGAGATCCAGGGGCTGGCGTGGAAGGACGCCGATGGCCTGCAGCTCAACCCACCGCGCCCCCTGGCCGACCTGGCCGCGCTGCCCACCCCGCCCTGGGAGCGGGTGGATCTCGCCCGCTACGCCGAGATCACCGTGCAGACCGGGCGTGGCTGCCCCTTCGGCTGCCGCTTCTGCTACAACCAGCGCTTCAACGAGCGCCGCTGGCGCCCACGGCCCCTGCCCGCGATTCTCGAAGAGATCGCCCTGCTCGCCAAGCTCGGCGCGCGGGCCATCCACTTCGTGGACGACAACTTCTTCTCCGACCCAGGCCGGGCCTGGTGCCTGCTGGAGCGCATGGTGGAGAGCGGAGCGGTGCTGCCCTGGAACGCCACAGCCCGCGCCGACATCGTCGCGGAGCTGGACGAAGGCCAGGCTGCGCTGCTCCGGCGAGCGGGCCTGGAGCTGCTCTTCGTGGGCTGCGAGTCGGGCTCACAGCGGGTGCTCGACAGCATCCACAAGGGCATCAGCGTGCAGCAGGTGGAGGCCATGGCCCGGTCCACCGCTCGCCACGACCTGCCCGCCATGGCCACCTTCATGCTGGGCCTGCCCGGCGAGACCGCCGCGGATCGTGCGCTGACCTTCGACCTGATGGACCGCATGCTCGGCAGCGATCCAGCCCTGTCCATCTCCCAGCTGTGCATGTACACGCCCTACCCGGGCACAGACATGTTCGTCGACGCCGTCGACGCCGGGTTCGTGGCCCCCACCGAGCTGGAGGGCTGGGGTCGCTTCTCCTTCCTGGAGTGCAACCTGCCCTGGCTCGATCCCAGGGAGCAGGAGCGGCTCGCCGACCTGGCGGCCATCAGCCGCTTCGTCTTCTGGCACCGGGAGATGAAGGCCGACTACCTGCGGCTCCACCACCTGCCCGCCTACTGGGCTCTGCGCGCCTCGGCCCTGGTCCGCTGGCGGCTGCGCCGCTTCGGCCACGCCTGGGAGTGGCGCCTGTTCCGGCGCGCGGTGGGGCTCTGATATGCGCTGGCTCACGCTGCTGGGCCTGCTGGGCTGCCGAGACGCGGAGCTCGCCGTCACGGCCGAGGTGAACGAGCAGGTGGCCACGGTGATCCAGCTGTCCTGGTCCACACAGGAGCCGGGGCGGTCCAGGGTGCGCTTCGGGGAAGACGGCGGGCTGGACCGGGAGACTCCCTGGACCAGCGAAGGCACCCAGCACAGCGTCGAGCTGCTGGGGCTGCCGGCCCTGGCGGAGATCGGCTGGGAGGCGGTCACGGAGGTGGAGGGCGCGGAGATCTCGGCCACCGGCAGCGCCACCACCGGCGGCCTGCCCGCCGAGCTGCCGGAGCTGCAGATCGCGGCGAGCGATGACTCGTTGATCTCAGACGAGCCCTACCTGCTGGGGGTCACCCTGAGCTCCGAGGTGGGCGCCCTGTTCGCCATCGACCGGCAGGGTCGCTGGCTGTGGTACCGCCTGCTGGAGGTGGAGGCGGGCGAGGTGAGCCTGGCGACCACCGAGATCAGCTTCGCGCGAGGCAGCAACGAGCTGCTCTACAACGTCTTCGCGGCGGATCTCGATCCCGACCATGACGCCATCCACCGGGTGTCCATGGCTGCAGAGGAGCTGGACAGGCGGCCCCTGCGGCGCTCCCACCACGCCTTCACCGAGCTGCCCGACGGCGCCCTGGCCTACCTGGCGGTGGATCCGCGCGTCTCCTACGATCCGGACCTGCGCCGACAGCCGGGGGTGATGGGCGACCTGGTCATGGAGCTGGCCCCCGATGGCAGCGAGCGGGTCGTGTTCAGCAGCTGGGACTGGCGGCAGCCCGAGCACCACGAGCGCTGGGACATCACCCCCTACCCCTTCGGTGGAGACTGGACCCACGCCAACAACCTCGAATACCACGAGGACACCGGCACCTACCTGATCTCCCTGGGCCACCTGGACACCGTGCTGGAGGTGGACCGCCACAGCGGCGAGGTGCTGCGGGAGTTCGGGGAGGGGGGGATCCCGGTGGCGGAGGGTGAGCTGCCCTTCCACTTCCAGCACGGGGCCTGCTGGACTCCCGAAGACACCCTCCTGCTCACCTCCAGCCGCCCGGGGGAGCGCGGCTTCCTGGCCCTGGAGTACCAGGTGGGCGAGCGGGAGCTGCGCCAGGTCTGGAGTCACGAGCTCGACAGCACCGCCATCCTGGGCGGGCAGGCGCTGCGGCTGGGCAACGGGAACACGCTGGTCAACGGGGGCTCCCTGGGCCTGCTTCAGGAGGTCACGCCTTACGGAGAGCTCGCCTGGGAGTTGCAGACCCCGGCCGGATCCATCATCTGGCATGTACAGCCCTTCTTCGATTTCTACGAGGGCCAGTAGGGAGGTCCCCATGTCCGGCATCGAGCGCGCCATCGTCCACAGCCTGGAGCAGGCCTTCGCGGGGCACGCCGTGCCCCGGCTCTCGGAGCTGGTGATCCCGCCCGCGGGAAGCGACGACCGTCGCTCCCCGTTCACCTTCGTGATCCTCGACGAAGGATCGGTGGGCATCTCCTGGAACCTGCTGGAGGAGGACCAGGAGCGGGCCCGCTTCGACGGGCTGCCCGGCGATCACCTGGCGGGACGCGGCGCCCTCGAGGTCGCCGCTGGGTTCGCCAGCGACGATCGGCTGGAGCGCATCCTGGGCTACGCCGCCTGCAATGCCCTCTCCCACCATCTCTATCGCCAGGGTCGCCTCGAGCCGGAGTTCGACGTGGACCTGTTCGACCTGGCGCAGCTGAGCCCGGAGGACCACCTGGGCATCGTGGGCTACTCGCCGCCGCTGGTGCACCGGGCCGCCGAGCGCGTCGCGCAGGTGACCGTGCTGGAGAAGCGCACGGGCAAGCGCGAGCGACCCCGGATCCGCGTCACGGCCCACGCCCAGGACCTGGCCCCCTGCGACAAGCTGCTGATCACCTCCACCACCCTGCTCAACGGCAGCTTCGGCAGCATCATGGAGATCGGCGCCGGCGCCAGCTTCCGCGCCCTGTACGGTCCCGGGGCCAGCGTGCTGCCCGAGGCCCTCTTCGCGGCTGGTGTCGACGCCCTGGCCGGCATCATGGTGGTGGACGCGCCCACCATCATCGCCCGCCAGCGGGCGGGGAAGCGCTGGAGCGACGCCAAGCGCAAGTGCGTCTTCAGGCGCCGGCCCGCGCCGGACGCCGCGACAGCCTGAACGCGAAGCCACCCAGGCGGCGCTCGTCCAGGTGCGTGCCGTCGTCGTAGAAGAAGTAGGAGGGGATCTCGCGCCGGTGGCGCAGCAGGCTCTCCTCCAGCAGGCCGTTGTCGCAGCCCCAGCAGCTGGTGAGCACCACCCCGTCCACCTGGCCCTGGTCCCAGTGGTGCAGCACCGAGCCCACCGCCAGCGAGACCCCGCCCACCGTGGCCGGGTCCAGCAGCTCCTCGGTGCGCTTCAGGGCGCCGCCCACATCGGGCGCCGGCAGCCACGGGTGCAAGCGGCGGACCCGGCGGTAGATGCGCCAGCGGGTGAGCAACATGTTGCCCAGGTAGAGCTGCACCTGGGCCCTGTGGGCGCCGCGGCCGAAGATCAGCTGGGGCTGCCGGCGCACCAGGAACTCGATGAAGTCGCAGCCCGGCTCCACCAGCGCGCGCACAGCGTGCCTGGCCAGGTGGTGGAACAGCCCGCCGTTGGCGAAGTCGTTGCCCTTGGTGAGCAGATCGCCCGAGACGAAGACGCTGCGCAGATCGGGCTCGTGGTCGAAGGCGGCGAAGGCGACAGCGGCGTGGTCGAGGATGGCCAGCAGGCGGCTCCAGAAGCCGCCCATGCCCAGCCAACCCGAGAGACCACCACGCCAGCGCTCCTCCGCCGCCTGCAGCACCTGCTCGCAGCCGGTTCGGTACAGGGCCTCGGCCCGTCCAGGCTCCGACTCGGTGGCCAGGTGCCAGATGTAGAGCTGCCTGAGCACGTCCAGGGCCACCCAGCCGCACCACAGGCGCAGGGTCATGGCCGCGCCGCCCGCCAGCCGCAGCGAGGTGACCGTGACCTGGTCTCCCAGGCCCATGCGCTGCAGGGCGATGCGATCCTTCACCGGGAATAGACCCGCGCGGCACATCTCGCCAGAGATCTGCACCAGGCGGGTATCCTCGGTGGGTGGATTGGCCTCGAGCCAGGTGCGGAAGGCCCCCCAGAGCAGCTGGTAGGACAGGCACTCCTTGCCCGAGCAGTCGCGCCGGCCGCGGGCCAGGATGGCCTCGTCCAGCAGCGGCGCAGCCACGCCGTCGTAGCCGTAGGAGCGGTACACGGCGGCGAAGAGGGGGCCCAGGTAGTCGGTGCCACTCAGGAAGACGTAGCGCGCGCTGCGATCCAGGTAGGGGCCGCGCTTGGGGGTGGGCTCCACGTGGGAGAGGGCTACGCTGTTGTCGGCCACGGGTGGGTCATCCTCGGCGCGGTGCTGGCGCACCGACTGGAGGAAGGCCTGCAGGCGCGTGACGAAACCGGCGGTGCCGCCGTGGCCGTCGCTCTCCAGCATGGTGTGCGGGTGATCCAGCAGGATGGCGCCGAAGGCGTGCTCCACGAAGGAGCCGGGGCCGCAGCCGAAGGAGGTGATCAGCAGGGGGTAGACGTCGCCCTGGCTGCGCGCCGCGGCCGCCGCCCGCAGGCTGCGGTTGGCGTCGGCCCAGTAGATCTTGGGCATGGTCGGGGTGCGGTCGGGGATGGCGAAGCAGTCCACCGGGATGGCCATGGCGCCGCAGCGCCGCAGCAGCCGCGGGATGGTGCCGTTGATGGCCGTGTCGTGCACCACGTGCAGGGCCCCGCAGACCAGCACCGCCGGGAGATCGTTGGCGCGGGCGTAGGCCAGGGCCTCGAGGCCCAGACCTCTCAGGGAGGCTTCGTGGTCGCGCTGCGCGGCCGCGGCCGCAGACAGGGCCGCGGGCAGGCGGGTGGCGGGGAGATCGAGCGCGGCGGCCACCGGTCTGAACGCGGCGGCCAGGGAGGGTTGTTCGAGGCCCTCTGCCAGGTACAGCCGCGGATGCAGGATCCGGGTGTCCTTGCCGCGCGAGCGCAGCCCCTGTTCCACCAATTCTGGCATGGCCTGCTGGGTGACGCAGCTCTGGCCGCCGCGGCCTTCGCGATCCGCCAGGTCCATCACCTTGGGGAACAGGATCGTGTCCAGGTCCGTGTCGCACAGCGCGTGGGCGATCTTGGACGGGCCACAGGCGTCGAAGGCGTTGGCCAGCAGCTCACCGCGGGCCAGGGAGGTGGAGTCCGAGGCCAGCAAGACGGGGCGTGCGCCGAGATGCCGCAACAGCGTAGCCAGGAAGGGAGCGTACACCCCGGTGCCACCGGTGAGGGGGAGGCCCACGCGAGGTCCGTCGCCATCGGCCTGGGGGAAGTGGCTCTCCAGCAGGGCGCGGCGCTGATGGAAGGGGTCGGGGGCGCCGTGGGGCAGCTTGGGTCTGGCCGCGGTGGCCAGCTCGTACCTGGGGCAGGCGCCGCCCGTGACCAGCTGGCGTCGATCGTCTCCGATGGAGACCGTCGTGCGCAGGATGGGACAGAGGGTGCCACAGTCGGCGTCGCGGCAGGTGAAGCCCTTCCGCGCCGTCACCCGGGCAGCGAGCAGGGCCCCGAGGTCCAGGGGTGGGGCGGCGGCGAGGGCCTCGACAGCCAGCTGATCCCGGGCGCAGAGCCCGATACCCCAGGCGCCCATGGCCCCCGGGTTGGGGGGCACGACAACTCGACGCTGGGTGATGGCCGCCAGGGTCCAGGCCAGCGAAGGATTGGTGGCGGGCTTGCCCTGGAAGAACACCGTCGCGCCCAGGGTGCGCTGGCCCATCACCCGATCCAGGTAGTTGTGGATGATGGAGTACTGCAGGCCCGCGAAGACATCGCCGAGGCCGAAGCCGTCCTTCAGCGCCCTGGCCCCCGCGTCGGCCATGTAGACCGTGCACATCTGGCCGAGATCCGGGGGGCGCTGGGCAGCGCTGGCCATGGCGGTGAGCGCCTCGATGTCCGTCACGTCGTACAGCCGGGCCTGCTCCTCCAGGAAGGACCCGGTGCCCGCTGAGCAGGCCATGTTCATGTCGCTCTCGACGATGCGGCCGCCGCGCAGCTGGATGAACTTGGCATCCTGCCCGCCGATCTCGATGACGGAGAGGTCTTCGCCATGGCCGGGATCGCAGCGCATGGCCGCCGTTGCGTGGGCCACGATCTCGTTGAGCACCACCACCGTGTCGCCTCCCGGGTAGACCGCTCGCAGCACCGTGGCCACCGCCTCGCGGCCCGAGCCCGTGACGCCGATGGCGCGCACATCGGGGCGGCCCTGTTCGAGGATCGCGCTCACCAGCCGCTTGGTGGCCCCGAGCGGATCGCCGCGGGTGCGGTCGTAGACGTCGTAGAGGGCCTCGCCGGTCTCCAGATCCGACAGCAGCGCCTTGGAGCCCGTGGAGCCCAGGTCCAGCCCCAGCAGGCTGGGCCGCTGCAGCCAATCTGACGGCGGAGGATCTGCGCGCTGGTGGGTGACGCGGTGGCGCGCCTGGTCGGCTGGTGGCAGCACCGTGAAGCGGTCGCCCTGCTCGCGGCGCAGCGCGGAAGGGTCGGCGGGGAGCGCCGTGGTCGCAGCGCGCTCCGAGGCGAGCAGGGCAGCGCCCAGCGCCTCGAAGCAGGTGGCGTGGGCGGGGACCTGGGCAGATTCACCGAGCTCTCCTTCGAGCGCGCGCCGCAGCGAGCCCAGCCGCGAGCCGCCTCCGATCAGCAGCACCGGGCCGTCCACACGGTTGCGGGAGAGCAGGGCGCCGGCGTTGCGGGCCACCGACTCGAAGAAGCCGCGGAACAGCGACGCCGCCGAAGCGCCGGCGTTGGCGTGGTGGGTCATCTCGCTCTTGGCGAAGACCGAGCAACGGGCCGTGATGGCGGTGCTCTCCTCGGTGCCCATGGCCAGCTCGTCAGCAGCGGCGATGTCCATGCCAAAGCGCGCCGCCATGCGCTGCATGGTCTCGCCTGTGCCCGATGAGCACTTGTCGTTCTCCAGGTAGTGGCTGCGACCCGAGGCCTCTCGCGCCAGCACCGAATAGCCGCGGCCCCCGACGCTCAGCAGGTTGATGGCAGCGGGCAGCTCGGGGAGCTGATCGAGGGCGGCCTCCTGGCAGGCGCTCTCGGGCAGCACCAGCACAGGCGCCTGGAGCTGGTCGGCGTACACGCCGGTGGCGGCCAGGGCAGCGCAGCCGGCGACGTCGTTGTCGCGGTACCAGTCCGCGAAGGTCTCGAACGGAGCGCCCTCGTGCAGGAGGTAGCGGGAGCCCTCCAACACGACGGCGCCCTGGTCGTCGCGAGTGGCGACGACGAAGGCGGCGGAGACCTTGCCCAGATCACAGGCGGCGAAGCGGGTCGGCATGGGCGCTCCAGGAGGCGGAGCCATGTCAGTATCCTCGGGGACGACAGCAAAGCGACACAACCAGGGGCAGACCCCAGGTCTCCGGCCACTTGTGACGCCGATCCGGCCGC